>NZ_JBEZKI010000012.1:0-301586 GCF_040651615.1 Streptomyces sp. NPDC048417
CCGCAGACCCGGTTGGCGGGGGTCGCGGGGATCCGCCCGCCGCCGGCGGGGGGGTGGTGGATCGCGGGGGGCCCCCCCCCCGCTCGGGGGTGGACGGCGCGTGGCCCAAGCGGCTGACGGTGTCGGCTGCGGCTCGGCGGCGCGTCGAAGGGGTGCGGGGCCGCACCGCGATGCGGCCCCGCCGCGACGGAGCCGCAGCCGGACAACGGCACGTCACGCCGCCTGCGGCGAAGCGTCTAGCGAGGGTTGAAGACCACGCTCGCGAAGTGGACGCTGCTGGGCGCGGAGTGCCCGGCAGGGACCCGGCGTGCGGTGCCCTTGCACTTCTGCTTGCTGTAGACGACGAGTGCCTTCTTCGTGGCGTTCTGCGGACCGCGCGCCTCCTGTGCCAGGTCCAGGCACTTGCGGTCCGGCGGGTTCTGGATGGCGTACGCCTTGCCCTTGGGACCCACCCAGACGAACGTCCCGTCGGCGGCGGCGGCCGGACCCATGGTGATGACGGCGAGGGCGATCCCGCCGAGAACGGCGGTGATCGGACGGCTGAGGCGCATCGTGATGTCCTTCGTGAGCGGTGCGAACAGTGAAAAAGGGCGACGCCGGAATCGACGGGGAGACCGAGGCCCGTCGCCATCACACACTGTCACCGCGCCCGGACGCCCCGACGACACGGAAACGTCCCACGTCCGGGGGACCTCCGTCGACGTGCCGTGACGCTCCGGGCCGGCCGGCGGGACGGTGGGCGCGAGAGTAAGTGCGGCAACCGTCAAGGCGGTTGGTCGTACCGGTCACCCGAGCGTGTGCGGCGGAGCGGGCGCGGGAACCGTCGGCGATTCATTGACGCTAAATGCGGGACATAAGAGTAAATTCCCGACCATTGCTTGCGAGAGGTGTCACCGGCGGACGGGGCAAGGGATGAGCACGGACGAGGGTGTCGCGGTGACGACCGGGATCGCGCGACTGCACGACTCGCCCGGGCTTGCCGGGCCCGGGCGGTTCGGACTGGTGACCAACCACGCCGGAGTCCTCCCCGATCTGCGCCCGGCGGCACCCGCGCTGCTCGCGGCGGGCGCTCCGCTGGCCGCCTTGTTCGGACCCGAACACGGCCTGCACGGGACCGGCCAGGCCGGCGAGTCCGAGGCGGTCAGGTCCGACCCCGACACCGGCCTGCCGGTGTACGACACCTACCGGTGCGAAGGCGAACGGCTCGACAAGCTGCTGATCGACAGCGGCGTCGACGCCCTGGTGTACGACCTCCAGGACATCGGGGCCCGGTTCTACACCTACGCGTGGACCATGTTCGACCTGATGGTCTCGGCGGCCCGCACCGGCGTCCGGTTCGTGGTCGCCGACCGGCCGAATCCGCTCGGCGGACTCGTCAGTGAGGGCCCGCTTCTGGACCCGGCGTGGGCCAGCTTCGTCGGGCGCGCCCCGATCCCCGTCCGGCACGGCGTCACCTGCGGTGAACTCGCCCGGCACTTCAACGCCTCCGCCGTGCCCCGAATGGCGGGCCGCTCCGTCGAGTTGACGGTGATCGAGGCCATCGGCTGGCAGCGCGCCATGGACGCCGAGGCCACCGGCCTGCCGTGGATCGCCCCCTCGCCGAACATCCCGACGCCCGCGACCGCCGTCGTCTACCCCGGCACCTGCCTGTTCGAGGGGACGAACCTCTCCGAGGGACGCGGCACCACGCAGCCCTTCGAGATCGTCGGCGCCCCCTACCTCGACGCGCGGTTCGCACCGGCGCTCGCCGAACTCGGCCTGCCCGGAGTGCACTTCCGCGACCTGCGCTACGTACCGGCCTTCCACAAGCACGCCGGACTGCCACTGCGCGGAGTCCAGCTGCACATCACCGACCGCGGGGCGTTCGCCCCCGTACGCACCGCCGTCGCGATGCTCGCCGTGCTCCGCCGGCTGTACCCGGACGACTTCGCCTGGCACACCGTCGACAGCGGCGCCGAGGGGACCGGCCACCGGCACTTCGTCGACCTGCTGTGGGGCTCCGACCGGTTGCGGAGGACCGTCGACGCGGGCGAGGACCCGCTGCCGCTGTGCGATCCGCCGGCCCCGCCCGGCCGGTGGGCGGGCGACGACGTACTGCTCTATCCCGCGGAACCGACCTGCCCGGAAGGACGATCGTGTCGATGACCGACCGCACGACGACAACCCCGGCCGGAATCCGTGGCTTTCGTGCGGGCGACGGCCCCCAGGTGGTGGAGGCCTGGCGCCGCAGCGCACCGGCCGACCCCATCACCCCGGACCGTTTCCGCACCCTGGTGCTGCTCGACCCCAACTTCGATCCCGAAGGGCTGCGGGTCGCCGTCGACGGTGACCGTGTGGTCGGCGCCGCCTACGCGGTGCGGCGACTGACGCCGATGGCCGGTACCGACCTGGAGCCGGAGCAGGGCTGGATCCCGTTCTTCTTCGTCGCCCCGGCCGCCCGCGGGCGCGGCCTCGGCCGCCGGCTGCTGACCGACGCCCTCGACTGGCTGCACGGCCACGGCCGTACCCGGGTGGACTTCGCGTCGTACACCCCGAACTACGTGTTCCCGGGACTGGACGCCGAGGCCTACCCGGAGGCGGCCGGGCTCCTGGAGTCCCTGGGCTTCCGCACGCTGTACGCGGCGGCCGCGATGGACCGCGTCCTGGTCGGCTACCGCTTCCCGGACGAGGTCACCCACCGACTGGACCAACTCACCGGGCAGGGATACCGGTTCGCCACCCCGGCCGACGACGACCTGGTGGATCTCCTCGCGCTCGCCGGGCACCACTTCGGCCCGGACTGGGCGTGCACGATCCGGGCGTGTCTGGCCGCGGGCACACCGCTCGACCGGATCGTCGTCGCCCGCGACCCGGCCGGCCGTATGGTCGGCTGGGCGATGCACGGCGCGTTCGACTCGGTGGACGAACGGTTCGGCCCCATCGGGGTGCTGGAGGAGATGCGCGGCACCGGACTCGGCGAGGTCCTCCTCCACCTGGTCCTGGAACGGATGCGGGCCCTGCGCGCCCACTCCGCGTGGTTCCTGTGGACCGGTGCGCAGTCGCCGGCCGGCCACCTCTACCGCAAGACCGGATTCACCACGACCCGGGTGTTCCGCGTGCTGCGCCGCGAGGCGTCCGCCGGATGACACCCTCGGCCGGGCGGCCCAGCCGCCGTCACCTCGCGCTCGCCCTGCCCGCCGCGCTGCTCGCGACCGGCTGTACCGCGCCGTCCCGGGGCACCGGGCGGCCCGGGGACCCGGTCGTCCTCACCCTGCTCTCCCACTACGCCAGCGGGGAACTCAAGAAGGCCCTCCAGCGCCCGGTCGACGAGTGGAACGCCACCCACGACCGGGTCAAGGTGGCGACCAAGGCCGTCGAGTTCACCGACCTGCTGACCACGTTCATGGTCCGCCAGGCCGCGGGCCAGGGCGCCGACATCCTCCAGCCGTACTGTCTGTGGAACGGCCAGCTCGTCCAGGCCGGCGTCCTGCGGCCGGCCCCGGCCGGGCATGCCGAGGAGATCAGGCGCGGCTACGGCGCCGCCGCGGTCGGCTCCTCGTCGGTGGCGGGCCGGGTCTACGGCTACCCCACCGAGACGCAGACGTACGCCCTCTACTACAACAGACGGCTGCTGCGCGAGGCCGGCGTCGACGGACCTCCGCGCACCTGGCGGGAGCTGGAGCAGACGGCATACCGCACCGCCCGGCGGGACGGCTACGGCAACACCCTGGTCCAGGGGTTCGGCCTGTCGACCTACGACGACTCAACGACCGTCGGGCAGACCCTCGCGCTGCTCAACGCCGCCGGCGGACGGTTCGTCAGCGCGGACGGCCGGAGCACCGCCATCGACTCGCCCGCCGGCCGGGCGGTGCTCGACCTGCAGCACCGCCTCGTCGCCAAGGGCGCGAGCGACCCCGGCGTCAACGTCTACAAGGCGTTCGCGTCCGGGCAGGTCGCCATGGTGATCAGCGCCGGGTGGTGGACCGCGAACCTCAAGTCCCTGATGGGCGAGGCATATCGCGACGTCGGCGTGGCGCCGGTGCCCCTGCCGGAGGCGGACGGCCGGCGCGCCACGCTCTCCACCGGGTTCATGCTCGGCGTCAACACCACCAGCGAACATCCGCGCGAGGCCTGGGAGTTCCTGCGCTGGCTCAACACCGAGAAGGTGCGCGGTGCCACCCGGATGAGCGCCCTCCAGGTGTCCGTCGGCTCCCTGACCGGCCGCGCCGACGACATGCGGACCCTCCTCGGCGCGGGCGGCGACCCCAACCTGCGGCCGTTCCTGGACGCGCTGGCCTACGCGGTGCCGGAGCCGAACGGGCCGGGCGCACAGCAGGCCAAGTCGCTGCTGCGCAAGAACATCGAGGCGCTGTGGACCGGCCAGCAGTCCGTGGACGAGGCCCTGCGCACCACCCGCCGCCAGGTCGACCAGGAGGTGTCGCACGCATGGTGAACGCCACCCTGACAGCGGAGGCGGCCGAACGGGCGGCCCGCCATCCGTCCGCCGTCGGCGTCCGCGGCAGCGGACGCGACCGGCACCGGCGCCGCCAGGCCGTCGTCGCGTACCTCTTCCTGGCCCCGACGCTGCTGTTCTACGCCGTGTTCCTCGCCCTGCCGCTCGGCTTCGCGCTGCTGCTGTCCATGTCGCGCTGGGCGGGCTTCGACCTCGGCGACATCGACCCCGTCGGACCGGACAACTTCGCCCGTCTCTTCGCGGACGGGGCGACGTTCCTGACCCCGGTCCTCACCAACACCCTGTTGTTCGCCCTCGGTACCGTGGCCCTCGCGCTGGCCGGCTCCGTGCTCGTCGCCACCTGTATCGACAAGCTCCGGTTCCAGGGGCTGTGGCGCACGCTGTACTTCCTGCCGATCGTCACGACCGTCGTCGCCGTCGGCAACGTCTGGAAGTACATGTACGAACCCGGCGGCCTCGTCAACGGCGTCCTCAACGCCCTCGGGCTCGGCTCGGTGGCGTTCCTCCAGGACCCGGACACCGCGCTGCCCGCGGTCGTCGTCGTCCAGGCATGGGCCTCGGTCGGCTCGGCGATCCTCGTCCTGACCGCCGGGCTGAAGTCCGTCCCGCAGTCGTACTACGAGGCCGCCGCGCTGGACGGCGCCGGGCCCGTCACCGTCTTCTGGCGGATCACGCTGCCCCTGCTGCGGCCGTCCCTGCTGTTCGTGTGCATCACCCAGTTCCTCACCGGCCTCCAGTCGTTCGCGCTGATCATCGTGATGACCAAGGGCGGCCCCGGGGACGCGACCGACGTGGCCGCCCTCGAGATGTACCGGCAGGCCTTCTCGTACGGCGACTGGGGCACCGCCAGCGCCGCCGCCTTCGTGCTCTTCGCGGTGGTCCTCGCGGTCACGCTGGTCCAGTTGTGGCTCTTCCGGCGCAAAGGGGAGGACGCGTGAACCGCCGACGGTTCCCCTGGCTGTCGTATCTGCTGGTCGTCACCGGCGCCGTGCTCACGGTGGTGCCGTTCCTCGACATGGTGATGACGTCCTTCAAGGGCGCCGACGAGGCCGGCAGGCTGCCCTACCGGTTCCTGCCCGAGGCGTTCGACCTGTCCAACTACCGGGCGGCGGTCCACCAGCTGGATCTGCCGGTGCTCTTCCGCAACAGCGTCGTCGCCACGGCCGTGATCAGCGGCTCGGTGCTGGTCACCTCGTCACTCGCCGGCTACGCGCTCGCCAAACTCCGCTTCCCCGGCCGGGACCTCGTCTTCCGCCTGGTGCTGTCGACGATGATGTTCCCGCCGTTCCTCTTCCTCGTCCCGCACTTCCTGATCCTGGTGCACTGGCCGCTGGCGGGCGGCAACGACCTGTTCGGGCGCGGCGGCGCCGGGCTGACCGTCAGCATCGCGGCGCTCGCCATGCCGTTCCTCGTCAGCAGCTTCGGGATCTTCCTGATGCGCCAGTTCATGGTCTCCATCCCGGACGAGGTGCTGGAGGCCGCCCGCATCGACGGGGCCGGGGAGTTCACCGTGTGGTGGCGGATCGTCGTCCCGCAGACCAAGCCGGTCCTCGTCACCCTCGGACTGCTGACCTTCGTCGACGCCTGGAACGAGTACATCTGGGCGCTGCTCGTCTCGACCGCGAACCCGGACGTGATGACCCTGCCCGTCGGCATCCAGCTCCTCCAGGACTACGTCGACCCGACTCGTACGACGCCGATCGTCATGGCCGGCCTGGTCCTGAGCACCCTGCCGGTCCTGGTGCTCTTCCTGCTGCTGCAGAAGCACTACATCCGTGGTGTGATGCTCAGCGGCCTCAAGTGAACCGCGCATCCTACCCAGATCGTGGTGTCGATACGCTGTTTGTCGTAGCACAGCGGATTGTCCCTGGGGGGTTTGTTCTCTCATCGGTCGTGCGGTACGCCTGCACCATGCAACAGTTCGAGCGCCCCCCTTGTGGCGAGCGGCCTCAACTGCCCTGGCCAGGGACGTTCCTTGGCGGTCCTGCCTAAAGGACATCCCAGCGTCAGCCCAACTTCTTCAAGACCCGCTTGACGTCAATTCCACGATCGGGTGACACTGATGTTGCTTTTGACGTCCCTCGATACGTCAGTGCAAAAAATGGAGAGCTAATGTCATTGGAACAGCCCGCCCTCCCCTTATCACGAAGCGCAACCGAGGTTTCCCCAAGCGAGTTGCCCGCGGTTCTCGGCGGGTTCGATCTCAGCGACCAGGACCGGTTCGGCGCCGGTTTCCCGCACGATGTCTTCGCCCGGCTCCGCCGGGAAGCACCGATCCTGCTCCACCCGCCGGGCCGCACCCGCGACGGCGAGAACTTCTGGGTCCTGTCCCGCTACGCCGACGTGGTCGAAGCCGCGGCCCATCCGCTGCTGTCCTCCCAGGGCGGCGGCGACCGCGAGGGCGGCGGCACCCACCTCGACGACCTGCCCGCCGGCACCTACTCCGGCGCGATGCTGAACATGATGGACGACCCACGGCACCGGTTGCTGCGCGACCTGGTCAGCCCGTCGGTCACCGGCCCGGTCCTCGAGGCGCTTGCCCCGACCATCACCGAACGCGCCGAGACGATCATCGACGAGGTCGTCAAGCAGGGCTCCTGCGACTTCCAGAACGACGTGGCCGGCCGGTACTCGGTCGAGGTCATGGCCGCGCTGATGGGCATCCCCCGCGCGGACTGGCCGCAGTTCGTCGACTGGACCGAGGTCGTTATGGGCTACGAGGACCGCGAGTCCGGCGAGGCCTCCTCCCGCAGCCAGGCCTCCCTCCTGGCCATGTACCAGTACGGCGTCAAGCTCGTCGCCCAGAAGCGCGCCGACCCGGCCCGGGACTTCCTGTCCGTGATCGCCGCCGGTGACCTCCCGGAGGGCCAGGGCGAACCGCCGCTGCGCGACTACGAGCGCGAGGTGTTCGTCAACCTGCTGACCCTGGCCGGCAGCGAGCCCACCCGCAACGTGATCGCGGTCGGCCTGCTCGCCCTGGCCGAACGGCCGGAACAGTGGCAGGCGCTGCGCGCCGACCGCTCGCTGCTGGACGGCGCGGTCGAGGAGATGATGCGCTGGTCCACGCCGACGCCGTACAACCGGCGGACGGCCACCGAGGACTTCACCTTCAACGGCGTACGGATCGGCCGCGGCGACAAGGTGACCCTGTGGTGGTCCTCGGCCAACCGGGACGAGAGCGTGTTCGACGACGCCATGTCCTTCGACGTGCGCCGCAACCCCAACCCGCACGTGGCCTTCGGCCAGGGACCGCACAGCTGCCTAGCGGTCGACCTCGCCCGTATCGAACTGCGCACACTGTTCGGCGTGCTGCTCGACCGGGTCGCCGAGGTACGGCTGACCGGTCCGGTGCCCTGGGCCAACAACAGCAAGCACACGGTGGCCCTGAGAGTGCCTGTGGAGTTCGTCCTCGCCTAGGCGGGCCGGCGTGTCCCGCCGCGTACGGCGGACGCCCTCACCCCGGCCGCAGTGCGGCGGGTCCGGGGACGACGGTCACGACGAGGTGACCGCGGCAGCCTGAAGCGGACCGGTGCCCGAAAGCCGGTCCGCGCTCCGCCCGCAATCCGATCGGCCCGGTGCTGCCCCGGGCCGGGCCTGCGGCATGCCCGCCGGCCGAACACGCCGGGTGAGTGCAAGAGGCCCCTGAGGCCAGGAGACCGCTCAGGCCTGCCCGTGGCACAGCGCAACCGTGGACGTCCGGAACACCGACTGCCGGGCGGATCAGACGTGTCCTCGATGAGACGACGTGGAGGGGGAGACCGGCGTGGGTGACCGAGTGGGCAAGGCCGCCGACCAGGAACCGGTGGCGGTCGTCGGCCTGGCGTGCCGGCTGCCGGGGGCGGGAAACCCCGCAGAGTTCTGGCGGCTGCTGCGCGACGGACGGGACGCGCTGGGCGAACCCGGTCCACGGCGCTGCCACCCGGACGGCCCGGCGGTACCGGTGCTGCCCTCCGGCGAACCGGTACGGGCCGGCTTCCTCGACCAGGTCGACTCCTTCGACGCCGGGTTCTTCGGCGTCTCCCCGGGCGAGGCGGCCGTGCTGGACCCGCAGCAGCGGCTGGTCCTGGAACTGGCTTGGGAGGCCTTCGAGGACGCCGGGATCGTCCCGGGCGACGGCGACCGCCAAGGCGGCACCGGGGTGTACGTCGGCGCCACCTACGACGACTACGCGACGCTGCGCGGCGCCCGGCTGAGCCCGCACTCGGCCACCGGACGCAACCGGGCGATGATCGCCAACCGGGTCTCCTACGCCCTGCGACTGCGCGGCCCCAGCCTGGTGGTGGACAGCGCCCAGTCCTCCGCGCTGCTCGCCGTCCACCTGGCCTGCCGGGCGCTCGCGGCGGGGGAGTGCACGGTGGCGCTGGCCGGCGGTGTCAACCTGAACCTCACCCAGGACGGCTTCGACGTCACCCGGGCACTGGGCGCGATCTCACCGGGCGGGCGCTGCCACACCTTCGACGAGCGGGCCGACGGGTTCGTGCGCGGCGAGGGCGGCGCGGTACTGGTGCTCAAGCCACTGTCGGCGGCCCAGGCCGACGGGGACACCGTGCACGCGGTGATCCGGGGCAGTGCTGTCAACAACGACGGCGGCGGCGACTCGCTGACCGCCCCCCGCCAGGAGGCCCAGCAGGACGTGCTGAGCCTCGCCTGCGCGGCGGCCGGGGTGTCCCCGGCCGAGCTGGACTACGTCGAACTGCACGGCACCGGAACGCCGTTGGGCGACCCCGTCGAGGCCGCGGCCCTCGGCGCGGTGGCCGGACGCGGGCGCGAGCGGCAGCGGCCGCTGCTGGTCGGCTCGGTGAAGACCAACATCGGGCACCTGGAGGGCGCGGCCGGCATCGCCGGACTGCTCAAGACGGTGCTCTGCCTGTCGCGCCGGGAACTGGTGCCCAGCCTGAACTTCCGCACCCCCAACCCGCGGATCCCGCTGACGGAGCTGGGCCTGCGGGTGGTCACCGAGACCGGCCCGTGGCCCGCCACTCAGGGCCCGCTGCTCGCCGGGGTGAGCTCGTTCGGCATGGGCGGCGCCAATTGCCACCTGGTGCTCACCGAGCCGCTCGCTCCCCGCCCGGCACCGGATCACGACAGCGAGGGATACGACGGTCCGGTACTGGTTCCGCTGACCGCACGGGCCCCGGCGGCGCTGGCCGAACTGGCCGGCCTGGTGGGCGAGTCGGCGGAGTCTCCGGTGGACCTGGCCTACTCGCTGGCCACCACGCGCAGCCCGCTGGAGCGGCGGGCGGTGCTGGTCGCCGAGTCCGCCGGCGAAGTGCCCGGCCTCCTGACGGCGCTGGCCGGGGACACGGCGAACGCCCGGGTGGTGCGCGGCACGGCCGTCGAGGGGCGGACCGTGTTCCTCTTCGCCGGGCAGGGCAACCAGCGGCCGGGCATGGGCCGGGAGATCTACCGGCGCCATCCCGTGTTCGCCGCCACCGTGGACGCCGTCGCCGCGGAACTGCGCCCGCACCTGCCGCGGCCACTGCTGGACGTGGTCTTCGCCGAGGCGGGCTCGGCGGACGCGGCCCTGCTCGATGAACCGGCCTGCACCCAGCCCGCGTTGTTCGCCGTCCAGGTCGGGCTGTACCGGCTGGTGGAGAGCTGGGGGATCACCCCGGACGCCGTCCTCGGCCACTCCTTCGGCGAGCTGGCCGCCCTGCACGTCGCCGGCGCGATGTCACTGGCCGACGCCTGCGCGCTGGTCGCCGCCCGCGGCCGGCTGATGCAGGAGATCCCGCCCGGCGGGGCGATGATCCTGGTCGAGGCCTCCGAGGCGGAGCTGCTGCCGGACGTCGAGGCGACCGGCGGACTCGTGTCGATCGCCGCCCTCAACAGTCCTACCGCCACGGTCCTCTCCGGGGACGAGGACACCACGCTGGCGATCGCGGACCGCTGGTCCGCGCGGGGCCGGCGCACCCGGCGGATCCAGGTCCCGATGGCCAGCCACTCGGCACACGTGGACGGCATCCTGGACGGGATGCGCGCGGCCGCCGCCCGGATCGACTGGCGGCCCCCGGCCCTGCCGGTCATCTCCTCGCTGACCGGCGCCGAACTGGACGTCACCGGCCTGGACTGGCCGGAGTTCTGGGCCCGGCACACCCGCGGCACGGTACGGTTCGCCGACGCCGTCGCCACCGCCTGCGCCGGCGGCGCCCGGACCTTCCTGGAGCTGGGCCCGGACGGCACCCTGTGCGCGATGGGCCCGGGCAGCGCGCCCGAGGACGTGGCGTTCGTCTCCGCGATGGCCGGCGGGGAACGCCCCGACCTGCGATCGCTGCTCACCGCGGTGGCCCGGGTGCACACCCGCGGTGTCCCCGTGGACTGGGCACGGTTCTACGACGGCTCCGGGGCCCGGCGGATCCCGCTGCCCACCTACCCCTTCCAGCGACGGCGGCACTGGATCGCCGGGGTGACGGCCACCGGCGTCGCGACCCCCGCCGCACCCGCCGTACCGGCCGCGGCGGAGACCGGGGCGCCGGCCCGGCCGGACCCGGGACTCGCCGGGCTGCCCGCGGCCGAGCGGGAGCAGACGGTACGCGCGCTGGTGCGCGCCGAGGTGGCCGCGGCACTGGAGCTGGACTCCGCCGAAGAGCTGGACATGCGGCGTCCGTTCAAGGACCTGGGCTTCGGCTCGCTGATGACGGTGGAGCTGGGACAGCGGCTGGCCGACGTGACCGGGGTACGGCTGCCCGCCACCGCCGTACTCGACCACCCCACCCCCGAACGGATCACCGCACACCTGACCGCCGAACTGGCCGCCGGGACAGCGTCGGACCCCGGACCCGAGAGGCTGCTCGCGGATCCTGTGCCCGCCGCCGAGCCGATCGCGATCGTCGGGATGGCCTGCCGGTTCCCCGGCGGGGTCGGCTCGCCCGAGGACCTGTGGGACCTGGTGGCCGCCGGCACCGATGCGATCGGCGGCTTCCCCACCGACCGAGGCTGGGACCTGGACGGGCTCTTCGACGCGGACCCGGAACGGCCGGGCCGCAGCTACGCGCGCACCGGCGGATTCCTTTACGGGGCCGCCGAGTTCGACGCAGGGCTGTTCGGTATCTCGCCGCGCGAGGCCCTCGCCATGGACCCGCAGCAGCGGCTGCTCCTGGAGACCTCCTGGGAGGCACTGGAGCGGGCCGGCATCGACCCGCTCTCCCTGCGGGACAGCGCGACCGGCGTGTTCTCCGGGGTCATGGCGCAGGACTACGGCCCCCGGATGCACGAGGGCGCCGACGGCCTCGACGGCTATGTGCTGACCGGCACCACGGCCAGCGTCGCCTCCGGCCGCATCGCCTACAGCCTGGGACTGCGCGGGCCCGCGGTCACCGTGGACACCGCGTGTTCCTCGTCGCTGGTGGCCCTGCATCTGGCGGCCCAGGCGCTGCGGTCGGGGGAGTGCTCTCTCGCGCTGGCCGGCGGGGTGACGGTGATGCCCACGCCGGGCATCTTCGTGGAGTTCTCCCGGCAGCGCGGACTCGCGCCCGACGGGCGGTGCAAGTCGTTCGCGGCGGCGGCCGACGGCACCGGCTGGGCGGAGGGCGCCGGTCAGCTCGTCCTGGAACGGCTGTCCGACGCGCGCCGCAACGGCCACCCCGTGCTGGCGGTGCTGCGCGGCTCGGCGGTGAACCAGGACGGCGCCTCCAACGGCCTGACCGCCCCCAACGGCCCGGCCCAGGAAGGCGTGATCCGCACCGCGCTGGCCGCTGCCGGAGTGTCCGGCGCGGACGTGGACCTGGTGGAGGCGCACGGCACCGGCACCACCCTGGGCGACCCCGTCGAGGCCCAGGCGCTGCTGGCCACCTACGGCCGGGACCGCGCCGGCGACCCGCTCTGGCTGGGCTCGCTGAAGTCGAACATCGGGCACACCCAGGCCGCCGCCGGGGTCGCGGGCGTGATCAAGGTCGTACAGGCGCTGCGGCACGGGCTGCTGCCGCGCACCCTGCACGTGGACGAACCCTCGCCCTACGTGGACTGGGCGTCCGGTGAGGTGCGGCTGCTGACGGAGGAGCGGCCCTGGCCGGAGCGCGGACGGCCGCGCCGGGCCGGGGTGTCCTCGTTCGGGATCAGCGGCACCAACGCCCATGTCATCGTGGAACAGGCGCCCGAAGCGGTGCCGGTGGAACACCCGTCGGCACCGGACCCGGTACGGCGGTCCGGTCCGGTGCCGGTGCTGCGGTCTGGTCCGGTGCCGGTGCTGCGGTCCGGTCCGGACCCGGTGCTGCGGTCCGGTCCGGTGCCGGTGCTGCGGTCTGGTCCGGTGCCGGTGCTGCGGTCCGGTCCGGTGCCGGTGCTGCGGTCCGGTCCTGTCCCGGTGGTGCTGTCCGGGCAGACCGCGGCCGCGTTGCGGGCGCAGGCGGCACGGCTGGCCGCACACCTGGAGAGCGAGCCGGGCGCGGCTCTCGCGGACGTCGCCCGCGCGGCCGCCACCACCCGGGCCGCGCTGCCGCACCGCGCCGTGCTCACCGCCACCGACCACACGGATCTGGTACGGGGCCTGCGCACCCTCGCCGCCGACGAGGAGACGCCCGGCCTGGTGCGCGGGGTCGCCGACGTCGACGGCCGCACGGTGTTCGTGTTTCCGGGTCAGGGTGCGCAGTGGGCGGGCATGGCGGTGGAACTGCTGGACTCCTCGCCGGTGTTCGCGGAGCGGATGGGCGAATGTGCCTCGGCGCTGGACGAGTTCGTGGACTGGTCGCTGCTGGGGGTGGTGCGGGGGGAGGCGGGTCAGCCGTCTTTGGAGCGCGTGGACGTCGTGCAGCCGGTGTCGTTCGCGGTGATGGTGTCGTTGGCGGCGTTGTGGCGGTCGTTCGGGGTGGAGCCGGACGCGGTGGTGGGGCACTCGCAGGGGGAGATCGCGGCCGCATGTGTGGCGGGGGCGCTGTCCCTGCGCGACGCCGCGAAGGTGAGCGCCCTGCGCAGTGCCGCGCTCGGCGCGCTGTCCGGTGCCGGCGGGATGATGTCGGTGGCGCTTCCGATCTCCGCACTGGAACCGCGGCTGGCGCGCTGGGACGGGCGGGTGTCGGTCGCCGCGGTCAACGGGCCCGCGGCGGTGGTCCTTTCCGGAGAACCCGGAGCCCTCCGGGAACTCGAAGCCGAGCTGACCGCCGAAGGCGCGCGGGCCCGGCTGGTCGCGGTGGACTACGCCTCGCACTCCGCACAGGTGGAACGCATCCGCACCGAACTGCTGGACCGGCTCGCCGGACTGGAGCCGCACACCGCCGAGATCCCCTTCTACTCCACGGTGACCGGCGAACGGCTCGACACGGCGAGCCTGGACGCCGAGTACTGGTACCGGAACCTGCGCCAGACCGTCCGCTTCGAGGAAACGATCCGTGAACTGGACCGCGCCGGGCACCGCGTGTTCGTGGAGACCAGCCCGCATCCGATCCTGACCGCGGCCGTCCAGGACACCGTCGAGGCGGCGGGCAGCACGGCCGCGGTGGTCGGCTCGCTGCGCCGCGACCAGGGCGGCCCCGGCCGGTTCCTGCGGTCGCTGGCCGAGGCGCAGGTACGCGGGGTCCGGGTGGAGTGGACCGCCGCGTTCGGCGCCCAGGGCCGTCGGGCAGAGCTGCCCACCTACGCCTTCCAGCGCCGGCGTTACTGGCTGCCCACCCCGGCGGCCGGCACGCACCTCGCCGGGCTCGGGCTGGACACCACCGCCCACCCGCTCCTGGGCGCCGCCGCGCCGGTCGCCGCCACGGGCGAGCTGCTGCTGACCGGTGAGCTGTCCCGGCAGCGGCAGCCCTGGCTGGCCGACCACACCGTCTTCGGCACCGCCGTCCTGCCCGGCACGGCCTTCGTCGAGCTGGCCGTGCGCGCCGGGGACGAGGCGGGCTGCCGGGTGCTGGAGGAGCTGACCGTGCACGTGCCGCTGACCCTGCCCGAGCGCGCCGGGGTACGGGTACAGGTCGTGCTGGGCGCGCCCGGCGAGGACGGCGCCCGCGCCGTGGACGTGTACTCCCGTCCGGGCGAGGGCCCCGAGTGGATCCACCACGCCACCGGCAGGCTCGGCATGACAGCGGCATCCCCGCCGGCGACCGGCGACTGGCTGCCGGCGGACGCCACGCCGGTCGACCTGACCGACCGCTACCCGGCACTGGCCCGGCTCGGCTACGGCTACGGGCCGGTCTTCCAGGGCCTGCGCCGGCTGTGGCGGCACGGCGAGGACCTGTTCGCGGAAGCCGCCCTGCCCGAACCGGCGTCGGCGGACGCCGGAGCGTACGGACTGCACCCGGCGCTGCTGGACGCGGCACTGCACGCGGCCGTCCCGGCCGACGACACGGCCACCATCGGGCTGCCGTTCGCCTTCACCGGGGTCCGGCTGTACCGGACCGGTGCCACCGCGGTGCGGGTGCGGCTGCGCCCCGTGGCCGGGGGAGCAGTCTCCCTCACCGTGACCGACGCCGAGGACAACCCGGTCGCGGCGATCGACTCGCTGGCGTTCCGCCCGGTCGGCGCCGAGCAACTCGCCGCAGGCCGCCGGGATCACCTGTACCGCACCGGCTGGGTTCCGTCGGCGTCCCCGGCACAGGACGGGGCCTGGGCGTGGCTCTCGGACCTGGATCCGGACGGGCCGGTACCCGCGGTGGTGGGTGTTGCGGTGGCCGGGGTGACCGACGCCCTGGCGATGGCACAGCGCTGGCCGGCCGAGGAGCGGTTCGCCGCATCGAGGCTGGTACTGCTCACGCGCGGGGCGGTCGCCACCGGTCCGGGCGAGCCGGTCGACCCCGATGCGGCGGCGGTGTGGGGCCTGGTGCGCAGTGCGCAGACGGAGAACCCGGACCGCTTCGTCCTGGTCGACACGGACGGCCAGCCCGCGTCCGAGGCGCTGCTGCCCCGGCTGGCGGCTACCGGGGAGGCCCAACTGGCCGTGCGTGCGGGGCGGGTGTTCGTCCCGCGGCTGGCGCGGGTGACGGAGGCGGCCGGGGACGTTCCTTGGTCGGTTGAGGACGTCGTGCTGGTCACCGGGGCGAGTGGGACGCTCGGGGGCCTGGTGGCGCGGCACTTGGTGGAGCGCCACGGGGTGCGTGGTGTGGTGCTCGCCTCCCGGCGGGGCGGTGACGCGCCCGGTATGGAAGAACTCGCCGCCGAGCTGGGCGAGTTGGGTGCCGAGGTGGCGGTGGTGGCGTGTGATGTGGCCGAGCGGGACGCGGTGGCCGCGTTGCTGGCCGAGCATCCGGTGACCGCCGTGGTGCACGCCGCCGGGGTTCTCGACGACGGCGTGCTGGCCGCGCTCACCCCCGAACGCGTGACCGAGGTGTTCCGGGCGAAGGTGGACGGCGCGCGCCACCTGGCCGAGCTGACCGGCCCGGAACTCACGGCGTTCGTGCTGTTCTCCTCGGTGGCCGGGACGCTGGGCAACGCGGGGCAGGCCGCCTACGCGGCGGCCAACGCCGCGCTGGACGGGCTGGCGGCCCAGCGCCGGGCCGCCGGGCTGCCCGCGACCGCGGTGGCCTGGGGGCTGTGGGCCGAGAGCAGTCGTATGACCGAGGGCATGGCCGACACGGACCGGGCCCGGCTGGCCCGCGCCGGTGTCGTGCCGCTGGACTCCGCCACCGCACTGGACCTGTTCGACACGGCCATCGCGCTGGACGACCCGGTGCTGCTCGCCGCCCGCCTGGACCCGGTGGCGCTGCGCGAGCGGGCGGCCGAGGGCGTGCTGTCGCCGGTGCTGCGCGCACTGGTGCCGGTGGTGCGTCGCGCCGCCGCCACGGAGACTCCGGCGGACGGCGCCGACGGGTTGCCGCGGCGGCTGGCCGAGGGGGAGCCGCTGCGGGTGCTCCAGGACCTGGTGCTCACCCAGGCCGCGGTGGTGCTCGGTCACTCCGACGCCGGCGGGCTGTCACCGGACCGGCCGTTCAAGGACTTCGGCTTCGACTCGCTGACCGCCGTGGAACTGCGCAACCGGCTGGGCCGGGCGACCGGTGTACGGCTGCCCGCGACCGTGGTGTTCGACCACCCCACCCCCGCCGCACTCGCCGGATACCTGCGCGGCGAACTCGTCGGCGACGCCACTGCCGCGAGCACCCCGGCAGCCGTCGCCCCGGTGGTGGCCGCCGACGAGCCGATCGCCATCGTCGGCATGGCCTGCCGCTTCCCGGGCGGGGTCGCCTCCCCGGAGGACCTGTGGGACCTGGTGGCCGAGGGGGGCGACGCCGTCGGCGGGTTCCCCACCGACCGGGGCTGGGACGTCACCGGCCTGTACGACCCCGACCCGGACCACCCGGGCACCAGTTACACCCGGCACGGCGGCTTCCTCTACGACGCCGGCCGGTTCGACGCCGGGCTGTTCGGGATCTCGCCGCGCGAGGCCCTCGCCATGGACCCGCAGCAGCGGCTGCTCCTGGAGACCGCCTGGGAGGCGCTGGAGCGGGCCGGGATCGACCCGTCCTCGGTACGCGGCAGCCAGACCGGAGTGTTCACCGGCGTGATGTACCACGACTACGCCACCGGGCTGCGGGAGCTGCCCGAGGGCGTCGAAGGGCACCTGCTCACCGGCACCGCCGGAAGCGTCGCCTCCGGTCGGGTCGCCTACACGCTCGGTCTGCAGGGGCCCGCGGTCACCGTGGACACGGCGTGCTCCTCCTCGCTGGTGGCGATGCACCTCGCGGCCCAGGCGCTGCGCTCCGGTGAGTGCTCGCTGGCCCTGGCGGGCGGTGTGACGGTGATGGCCGAGCCGACCACGTTCACGGCGTTCTCCCGGCAGCGCGGCCTCGCCGCCGACGGACGCTGCAAGCCCTTCGCCGGGGCCGCCGACGGCACCGGCTGGTCCGAGGGCGTCGGCCTGCTGCTGCTCGAACCGCTCTCCGCCGCGCGCCGCAACGGCCACCGGGTGCTGGCCCTGCTGCGCGGTTCGGCCGTCAACCAGGACGGCGCGTCCAACGGCCTCACCGCCCCCAACGGCCCCTCCCAGGAACGGGTGATCCGCACCGCGCTGGCCGCCAGCGGAGTCTCCGCGCAGGACGTCGACGCGGTCGAGGGCCACGGCACCGGGACGCCGCTGGGCGACCCGATCGAGGCACAGGCGCTGCTGGCCACCTACGGGCGGGACCGCGCCGGCGATCCGCTGTGGCTGGGGTCGGTCAAGTCCAACATCGGGCACGCGCAGGCCGCGGCCGGAGTGGCCGGGGTGATCAAGATGGTGCAGGCGATACGGCACGGGGTGCTGCCCCGCACCCTGCACGTCGACGAGCCCTCACCGCACGTGGACTGGGCGTCCGGTGAGGTGCGGCTGCTGACGGAGGCGCGGCCGTGGCCGGAGCTCGGCCGCCCGCGCCGGGCCGGGGTGTCCTCGTTCGGCATCAGCGGCACCAACGCGCATGTCGTCATCGAACAGGCGGAGGCGGAAGCGAAGGCAGACGCGTCCACTGAGGGCGGACAGGACATCGAGCCGTGGCTGGTGCCGGTCGCGGTGTCCGGGCAGAGCGCGGACGCGCTGCGGGAGCAGGCCGCACGGCTGGCGGCGCACATCGCCGAGCACCCCGGCGACCGGGTGCGGGACATCGCCTGGTCCAGCATGGCCGGCCGGGCCGCGCTGGAGCATCGCGCGGTCGTCCTGGCCGCCGGACCGGAGCAACTCGGCGAGCGGCTCCGGGCGCTGGCCGAGGGCCGTGACGTCCCGGGTGTGGTGCGCGGCACCGCGGCCGACGGGGCACGACGGGTGGCGTTCGTGTTCCCCGGACAGGGCGCGCAGTGGGCCGGGATGGCGCTGGAACTGCTCGACACCGCGCCGGTGTTCGCCGCCCGGCTGGCCGAGTGCGCCGCCGCGATCGAGTCGTACGTCGACTGGTCGGTACTGGACGTGCTGCGCGGCCTGCCGGGTGCGCCGACGCTGGAGCGGGTGGACGTGGTGCAGCCGGTGACCTTCGCGGTCACCGTGTCGCTGGCCGCGCTGTGGCGCTCGTACGGCGTGGAACCGGAGGCGGTGATCGGCCACTCGCAGGGCGAGATCGCCGCCGCCTGCGTGGCCGGGGCCCTGTCCCTGGCCGACGCCGCCGCGGTGGTGTGCCTGCGCAGCCGCGCGCTGACCGCACTGTCCGGCAAGGGCGGCATGATGTCGGTGGCACTGCCCGCCGACGAGGTGCGGGCCCTGTGCACCGACGACCGGCTGGGCGTGGCCGCGGTCAACAGCCCCACCTCCACCGTCGTCTCCGGTGACCCGGACGCCCTGGAAGAGCTGCGGGCCGCGTGCGAGGAGCGCGGGGTGCGGGCCCGCCGTATCGCGGTGGACTACGCCTCGCACTCCACCCAGGTCACCGCCGTCAAGGACAGCCTGGCCGAACTGCTCGCGGGGATCAGCCCACGGGCGGCGCGCACCGAGCTGTACTCCACGGTCACCGGGCAGCGGCTGGACACCCGCGAACTCACCGGCGAGTACTGGTACACCAACCTCCGTCAGACCGTCCGGTTCGCCGACGCGGTGCGCACCGCGCTGGACGCCGGGATCGGCACCTTCATCGAGATCAGCCCGCACCCGGTGGTCGCCCCGGGCGTGCAGGAGACGGTGGACGCCGCCGGCGCGCGGGCCGCCGTACTCGCCACGCTGCGGCGCGACGACGGCGGCTGGCCGCGCTTCGCCCAGTCGCTGGCCGAGGCACAGGTGCGCGGCGCCGGGGTACGGCTGGCCGAGGTGTTCGAGGGTGCCGGGGCCCGACGGGTGGACCTGCCCACCTACGCCTTCCAGCACCACTGGTACTGGCTGGCCGAGCAGGCCGGACCCCGGTCCGACACCTGGCGCTACCGCGTCGAGTGGCGGCCCGCGGGCCCGCCGGAGCACACCGGACCGGACGGCGAGTGGCTGGCGCTGGTGCCCGCCTCCGGCGCCGAGCAGGACTGGCTGAAGACGCTCACCGGCGGCCTTCCGGTGCGGACCGTCACCGTGGACACCGGGCACGCCGACCGCACCGAACTCACCGACCTGCTGCGCCGCGCGCTGGCCGAGCACACCCCACGCGGGGTGTTGTCCCTGCTGGCCGCCGACCGCCGCCCGCATCCGGACCACCCGGTGGTGCCCGCCGGGGTGGCCGCCACCCTGGCGGTGCTGCAGGCGCTCGGCGATCTGGACGCGGCCGTCCCGCTGTGGCTGGTGACCTCCGGCGCGGTGAGCACCGGCGCCGGCGATCCGCTGCGCGAACCGAGTGCCGCCCAGGTATGGGGCCTGGGCCGGGTGGCGATGCTGGAACACCCGGGGTTCTGGGGCGGCCTCATCGACCTGCCCGCCGAACTCGACGACGCCGCGCTGGAACAGCTGCGCGCAGCGCTCGCGGGCGGCTGGGGCGAGGAGGACCAGCTCGCGGTACGCGGATCCGGCACGCTGCTACGGCGGTTGGTGCGCGCCCCGCTCGACGGCGGCGCGGCCGGCGACTGGCAGGCCAGGGACACCGCGCTCGTGACCGGCGGCACCGGCGCGCTCGGCCCGGAGGTCGCCCGCTGGCTCGCCGCGCAGGGCGTACGGCACGTGGTGCTGGTCAGCCGCAGCGGCGCGGGCGCCGACGGGATCGCCGAACTGACGGCCGAACTCGACGGCCTCGGTGTCCGGCTGACCGCGCACGCCTGCGACATCGGCGACCGGGCAGCCGTGGCCGCCCTGCTGGCCGGGCTGCGTGAGCAGGGCGAGGTGGTACGCACGGTGGTGCACGCCGCCGCGCTGATGCGGCTGGCCGCCCTGCCCGACACCGACCTCGCCGAGTACGCCGACGTCCTCACCGCCAAGGTCCAGGGCGCCCGGCACCTCGTCGAACTGCTCGACCCGGCCGAACTGGACGCCCTGGTCTTCTACTCCTCCATCGCCGGGGTGTGGGGCAGCGGCGACCACGGCGCCTACGCCGCCGCCAACGCCGAACTCGACGCCCTCGCCGAGCAGGCCCGCGCCACCGGTCTGCCGGTCACCTCGGTGGCCTGGGGCGTCTGGGACGGCGCCCGCTTCCCCGACGGGGTCGACGCCGACCAACTGCGCCGCCAGGGCCTGCCGTTGATCGCCCCCGGACCGGCGCTGGACGCACTCCGCACTGTCCTCGAACGCGCCGAGAGCGGGCTGTCGGTCGCCGACGTCGACTGGGCCAGGTTCATGCCGCTGTTCGCCTCGGCCCGCAGCAGGCCGCTGTTCGCCGAGATCCCCGAGGCCCGGCGCGTGCTGGACGGCCCGTCCGAACCGGGGTCGCAGCCGTCAGGCTCGCCCTGGGCACAGCGGCTGGCCGGGCTGTCGGACACCGAACGCAGCAGCGCCCTGCTACGGCTGGTACGCGAGCAGGCGGCCGTCGTGCTGGGCCACTCCGGCGCGGCCGCCATCGGCGCCGACCACGCCTTCCGGGACCTGGGCTACGACTCGCTGACCGGGATCGAACTGCGCAACCGGCTCGGCGAGGCGACCGGCCTGGCGCTGCCGGCCACCCTCGTCTTCGACCAGCCCACCCCGGCCTCGGTCGCCGCATACCTGCGCACTCGGCTCGCGCCCCCCGAACCACCCCTCCTCGCCGAACTGGACCGGCTCGCCGAGCGGCTGTCCCGGGCGGACGCCGACGACGACCGAGCCGGCGTCGAACTGCGGCTGCGGGCGATGCTCTCGCAGTTCAGCGGGGACTTCAGCGGGGACTTCAGCAGCGACGAGGAGGACTTCGACCCGATGTCGAACGAGGAGATGTACGACCTCATCGACCGCGAACTCGGCGCGAACTGAAGGGGGTTGCACATGTCCGAGGAAGAGAAGCTGCGCGGCTACCTGAACCGGGTCATGGTCGACCTCCGCAAGGCCAACCGCCGCCTGCAGGACGTCGAACAGTCCCGTACCGAACCCATCGCCGTCGTCGGCATGGCCTGCCGGTACCCCGGCGGGGTCCGCTCCCCGGAAGACCTGTGGCAGGTGCTGTCCGAGGGCCGGGACGTCACCGGCGAACTGCCCACCGACCGCGGCTGGGACGTCGACGGCCTCTACGACCCCGACCCGGAGCGCTCCGGCCACAGTTACGTACGGCGCGGCGGCTTCCTGGACGACCCCGGCGCGTTCGACGCGGGCTTCTTCGGGATCTCGCCGCGCGAGGCGCTGGCCATGGACCCGCAGCAGCGGCTGCTCCTGGAGACCTCCTGGGAGGCACTGGAACGGGCCGGCATCGACCCCACCGCACTGCGCGGCAGCCGCACCGGTGTGTTCGTCGGCCAGAACTACCAGGAGTACGGCACCGGACTGGCCCACGCCCCCGCCGGCGTCGAGGGACACCTGGTCACCGGCGTGGTACCCAGCGTGCTGTCCGGCCGAATCTCCTACACCCTCGGTGTCGAGGGCCCGGCCATCACCGTGGACACCGCCTGCTCCACCTCCCTGGTCACCCTGCACCTGGCCGTGCAGTCGCTGCGCAACGGAGAGTCCACGCTGGCCCTGTCGGGCGGCGTGACGGTGCTGGCGGGACCCGGACCGCTCATCGAGTTCAGCCGCCAGCGGGTGCTGGCCGCCGACGGCCGGTGCAAGGCGTTCTCCGCCGATGCCGACGGCATGGGCATGGCCGAGGGCGTCGGCATGCTGGTGCTGGAGCGGCTGTCCGACGCGCGGGCCAACGGCCACCAGGTGCTGGCGGTGCTGCGCGGGTCGGCGGTGAACCAGGACGGCGCGTCCAACGGGCTCACCGCCCCCAACGGACCCTCCCAGCAGCGCGTCATCCGCGCCGCCCTGAACGCCGCCGGGCTGACCCCCGCCGACGTCGACGTGGTGGAGGCGCACGGCACCGGCACCTCCCTGGGCGACCCCATCGAGGCACAGGCCCTGCTGGCCACCTACGGCGCCGACCGCGAACGGCCGCTGCTCCTCGGCACGGTGAAGTCCAACATCGGACACACCCTCGCCGCCGCCGGGGTGGCCGGGGTGATCAAGTCCGTGCTGGCACTGCTCCATGAGACCGTGCCGAAGACCCTGCACGCGGACGCCCCGTCCCGGCACATCGACTGGTCCACCGGCACCCTCTCGCTGGCCACCGAGTCGGTGCCCTGGCCCCGCGGTGAACGGCCGCGCCGCGCCGCGGTGTCCTCGTTCGGCATCAGCGGCACCAACGCCCACGTCATCCTGGAAGAGGCTCCCGAGCCGGAGGAAGCGGAGCCGGCGACGGCCCCGCGGCCGGTGCTCTCGCTCCCGGTGCCGGTGGTCCTCTCCGGCCGTGGCGCGACCGGCCTGGCCGACCAGGCCGCGCGGCTGCGCGAGTTCGTCGCGAGCGACCCCGAACTGACCGTCACCCGGCTGGCGTTCGCCACCGCCACCACCCGGGCCGCCTTGGAGCATCGCGGTGCGGTGGTGGCCGGGGACCGCGAAGAACTGCTGTCCGGGCTTGCGGAGTTGGCGGACGGTGGGCCGGGCGCGGCCAGCGCGGTGGCTGACCGGGGTGGGCTGACGGGGTTCTTGTTCTCGGGGCAGGGGTCGCAGTGGTCGGGTATGGGGCGGGAGTTGGCTGCGCGGTATCCGGTGTTCGCGGAGTCGTTCGCGGATGTGTGTGGGCGGTTGGAGTCGGTGTTGGGGCGGCCGGTGCGGGAGGTGGTTCTCGGCGGCGGCGTGGGGCTGGATGAGACGTTGTTCGCGCAGTGTGGTCTGTTCGCGGTCGAGGTCGCGTTGTTCCGGCTTCTCGAATCCTTCGGGGTGGTGCCGGACTTCGTGGTGGGGCATTCGGTGGGTGAGGTGGCGGCTGCTCATGTGGCTGGGGTGTTGTCGCTGGATGACGCGGTCACTTTGGTGTGTGCGCGTGCGGGGCTGATGCAGGGGTTGCCGCCTGGTGGGGCGATGCTCGCGGTCAACGCCGACGAGGCGGAGGTCGCGGAGGTTCTGCCGGGTGAGGTGGGCGTCGCGGCGGTCAATGGCGTCCGCTCGGTCGTCGTGTCCGGTGTCGAGTCGGGAGTGGTGGCTGTCGCGGACGCGGCGCGGGAGCGGGGCTGGCGTCATACCCGGCTGCGGGTGAGTCACGCGTTCCATTCGCCGTTGATGGAGCCGGTGCTGGAGCGGTTCCGTGAGGCGATCTCCGGGGTCACCTTCGCCTCTCCGAGCATCCCCTTCGTGTCGACGGTGGATGTCGGTACGGCGCCGGTGGATGCCGATTACTGGGTGCGCAACGTCCGCGACACGGTCCGGTTCGCCGACGCGGTTGCCCATCTGCACGAGCAGGGTGTGACGAGATTCGTGGAGGTCGGTCCGGACGCCGCGCTGACCGCCGTAGGGCCGGGTTGTCTGCCGGAGGACGCGACGGCGGCCTTCGTGCCGCTGCTCCGCCGCGACCAGCCGGAATCGGTGACCCTGCCCACCGGACTGGCCCGCTTCTACGCACATGGCGGTGGCATCGACTGGACCCGTTATCTGCCCGCCGCCGACCCGGTCGACCTGCCCACCTACGCCTTCCAGCACCGCCGCTACTGGCTGGAGAACGCCGAGCCGGCCGACCCGGCCGCGCTCGGTGCGCTGCCCGCCGGACATCCGCTGCTCGGCGCGCTGGTCGCCCTGCCCGGCGCCATCGACACCGTCCTGACCGGGCGGTTGAGCCTGCGGGCCCAGCCCTGGCTGGCCGACCACCGGGTCAATGGCACGGTGCTGCTGCCCGGCACCGCGTTCGTCGAACTCGCCCGGCACGCCGCCGAACTGCTCGGGGACGACCAGCTGGACGAATTGACTCTGGAGGTCCCGCTCGTCCTGCCCGCCGAGGGCGCCGTCGCCCTGCGGGTCGTCGTCGGAGAACCCGACGACGCCGGCAGCCGCGGGTTCGAGGTGCACTCCCGGCCGGAGGGCTCCACAGCGCCCTGGACCCGGCACGTCACCGGCGTGCTGTCCGAGAGCGGCGACGACAGCGCCGGTGCGGATCTCGTGCGGTGGCCCCCGGCCGACGCCGAGCCGGTCGACCTGGACGGGTTCTATCCCCGGCTCGCCGAGACCGGCCTCGGCTACGGCCCGGCGTTCCAGGGGCTGCGGGCCGCCTGGCGGCGCGGCGACGAGATCCTCGCCGAGATCACCTTGCCCGACCAGCAGCGTGGCCAGGCAGCGGAGTTCGGGCTGCATCCGGCGCTGCTGGACGCGGCACTGCACGCCCTCGCCCTGCGCGGTGACGCCGGCCTGCGGCTGCCCTTCGCCTTCCGAGGGGTCCGCTGGTACGACACGGGTGCGACCGCGCTGAGGGTCCGGCTCACCGTCGTCGGGGAGGACACGGTCCGGTTGGACCTGGCCGACGGCAGCGGGGCCCCGGTCGGCACCGTCGAGCACGTGGTGCTGCGTGCCCTCACCGGCGAACTGCGCGCGCCCGCAGGGCTGGACTCGGTGTACCGGCTGGACTGGACGCCCGCCCGCACCGGACGCCCCCGCCATCCCGGCCCCGATGTGCTGTTCCGGGTCGAGGACATGCCCGTGGCCGAGCGCACCGCCGCCGTACTGGACCGGGTGCGCGGCTGGTCGGCCGAGGAGCCCCCGCAGGGCGCCCGACTGGTCGTGGTCACCCATGGTGCCGTGGCGGCCACCGCCGACGAGGTGCCCGACCCGGCCGGTGCGACGGTGTGGGGGCTGGTGCGCTCGGCACAGATCGAGTGGCCCGACCGGTTCGTGCTGCTGGACACGACCGACCCCACTGTCACGGACACGGAGCTGACCGCGGCACTGGCCACCGACGAACCCCAACTGGCCCTGCGGGCTGGGCGGGTGGTCGTGCCGCGGCTGGCGCGGGTGACGGAGGCGGCCGGGGACGCTCCCTGGTCGGTCGAGGATGTCGTGTTGGTCACCGGGGCCAGTGGGGCCCTCGGGGGCTTGGTGGCACGGCATGTGGTGGAGCGCCACGGGGTGCGTGGTGTGGTGCTCGCTTCCCGGCGGGGCGGTGACGCGCCCGGTATGGCAGAGCTGGCGGCCGAGCTAGGTGAGTTGGGCGCAGAGGTGGCGGTGGTGGCGTGTGATGTGGCCGAGCGGGATGCGGTGGCCGCGTTGCTGGCCGAGTATCCGGTGACGGCGGTGGTGCACGCGGCCGGTGTGGTGGACGACGGTCTGGTCACCGGTCTCACCGAGGGGCGGTTGCGGGCGGTGCTGGCGCCGAAGGTGCTGGGCGCACGCTGGCTGGACGAGCTGACCCGCGACCGGGACCTCACCCGGTTCGTACTGTTCTCCTCCGCCTCCGCGACCCTCGGCAACGCCGGACAGGCCGCCTACTCCGCCGCCAACGCCTACCTGGACGCGCTGGCCCGGCAGCGCCATGCCGCCGGGCTCCCGGCCACCTCGCTGGGCTGGGGGCTCTGGGAGCAGCGCAGCGGCATCACGGGCGAGCTGTCCGAGGCAGACCTGGCCCGTATCGCCCGCAGCGGTGTCGCCGCGCTGCCCACCGCGGAAGCCCTGGCGCTGCTGGATGCCGCCGTGGGGCTCGGTGAGGCGGCCGTACTGCCGATGCGACTGGACACTCCCGCCCTGCACCGGCTCGACCCGTTGCCGGCCGTGTTCGCCGGCCTGGTCCGTGGCCGCCGCCGTACCCGGCAGCAGTCCGGCTGGGCCGACCGGCTGCGGGCGCTGCCCGTACCGGAGCGCCGCCGCGCCGCCCTGGACCTGGTGCGCACCCAGGCCGCGGGGGTACTGGACCTGGCCGGAGCCGAACAGGTCGGCGCCGAGCAGTCCTTCGCCGAGCTCGGCGTCGACTCGCTGACCGCGCTGGAACTGCGCAACCGGCTCGGCACCGCCACCGGGCTACGGCTGCCCACCACCCTGGTATTCGACCACCCCACCCCGGCCGCACTCGCCGGATTCGTCCTCGCGGAGGCCGGTGACCTGCAGACCGCACCGGAACCCGCCGCACTCACGGTCACGGCCGCCGCGGACGAGCCGATCGCGATCGTGGGCATGGCCTGCCGCTACCCCGGTGGCGTCGGCACCCCCGAGCAGCTGTGGGACCTGGTCGCCGCGGGCCGGGACGGCATCTCCGCCTTCCCCGCCGACCGCGGCTGGGACCTCGGCGCACTGCCGGTCGGCCTCGGCGGATTCCTCGCCGACGTCGCCGGCTTCGACCCCGGCTTCTTCGGCATCTCACCGCGCGAGGCGCTGGCCATGGACCCGCAGCAGCGGTTGTTGCTGGAACTGTCCTGGGAGGCGTTGGAACGCGCCGGGATCGACCCGACGGGCGTCCGGGGCAGCCGTACCGGCGTGTTCGCCGGGCTGATGTACCAGGACTACGCGACCCGGCTCGCGCACGTGCCCGAGGAGCTGGAGGGCTACCTGGGCAACGGCAACCTGGGCAGCATCGCCACCGGCCGGGTCGCCTACACCTTCGGGTTCACCGGCCCCGCGGTCACCGTGGACACCGCCTGCTCGTCCTCTCTGGTGGCCCTGCACCTGGCCGCCCAGTCGCTGCGCTCCGGCGAGTCCACCCTGGCGCTGGCCGGCGGGGTGACGGTGATGTCCAGCCCGACCCCGTTCCGCGAGTTCGACCGGCAGCGCGGCCTGGCCGCCGACGGCCGCTGCAAGTCCTTCTCCGCCGACGCCGACGGCACGGGCTGGTCCGAGGGCGTCGGCATGCTGGTGCTGGAGCGGCTGTCCGACGCGCGGGCCAACGGCCACGAGGTGCTGGCGGTGCTGCGCGGTTCGGCGGTGAACCAGGATGGTGCGTCCAACGGGCTCACCGCCCCCAACGGCCCTTCGCAGGAGCGTGTCATCCGCGCCGCGCTGCGCGCCGCGGGGCTGTCCCCCTCGGACGTGGACGTGGTGGAGGCGCACGGCACCGGCACCACACTCGGCGACCCGATCGAGGCGCAGGCCCTGCTGGGCACGTACGGCGCCGATCGCGAGCGGCCGTTGTGGCTGGGGTCGGTGAAGTCGAACATCGGGCACACGCAGGCCGCCGCGGGTGTCGCCGGCGTGATCAAGGTCGTACAGGCCATGCGGCACGGGCGGCTGCCCCGCACCCTGCACATCGACGAACCGACCCCGCACGTGGACTGGTCGGCCGGTGACGTACGGCTGCTCACCGAGACGATCGACTGGCCGGAGACCGAGGTCCGTCGGGCCGCGGTGTCGGCGTTCGGGGTGAGCGGGACCAACGCGCACGTGATCATCGAGCAGGCGCCGGCTGTCCAGCCTGTACCTGTCGGTGAACCGGTGTTGCCGGTGCCGGTGTTGGTGTCCGGGCGCAGTGCTGAGGCGGTGCGGGGTCAGGCGGGTCGGTTGCGTGAGTACCTGCTGGCCGAGCCGGGCGTCGGCGTCGCGGAGGTGGCGCGTGCGGCGGCGCTGTCCCGGGCCGCTTTGGAGTGTCGCGGTGCGGTGGTGGCCGCGGACCGCGATGAACTGCTCTCTGGGCTGGCGGAGTTGGCAGGTGACGGTGGTGCTTTGGCTGATCGGGGTGGGCTGACGGGGTTCTTGTTCTCGGGGCAGGGGTCGCAGTGGTCGGGTATGGGGCGGGAGTTGGCCGCGCGGTATCCGGTGTTCGCGGAGTCCTTCGAGGACGTCTGTGCGCGGTTGGAGTCGGTGTTGGGGCGGCCGGTTCGGAGGGTGATCCTCGATGGTGGCGCGGACCTGGATGAGACGTTGTTCGCGCAGTGCGGTCTGTTCGCGGTCGAGGTGGCTCTGTTCCGGTTGTTGGAGTCGTTCGGTGTCGTGCCGGACTTTGTGGTCGGGCATTCGGTGGGTGAGGTGGCGGCCGCCCACGTCGCCGGGGTGTTGTCGCTGGACGATGCGGTCACCCTCGTGTGCAGCCGTGCCGGGTTGATGCAGGAGTTGCCGTCGGGTGGGACAATGCTCGCGGTCAACGCCGGCGAGGCGGAGGTCGCGGAGGTCCTGTCCGGCGAGGTGGGTATCGCTGCGGTCAACGGATCTCGGTCTGTGGTGGTGTCCGGTGCCGAGCCGGCGGTGGATGCCGTTGCGCGTCAGGTGCGGGAGCGGGGCTGGCGTCATACCCGGCTGCGGGTGAGTCACGCGTTTCATTCGCCGTTGATGGAGCCGGTGTCGGACAGGTTCCGGGCGGCGATCGCCGGGGTCACCTTTGCCTCGCCGAGCATTCCGTTCGTGTCCACGGTGGATGTCGACGCCGCTCCCGTGGAGGTCGATTACTGGGTGCGTAATGTCCGTGACACCGTGCGGTTCGCGGACGCGGTCGCCCACTTGCACGGGCAGGGTGTGACGAGGTTCGTGGAGGTCGGTCCGGACGCCGCGCTGACCGCCGTAGGACCGGACTGTCTGCCGCAGGACGCGACCGCGGCTTTCATCCCGTTACTGCGTCGCGAGCAGCCCGAAGTCCGTTCGCTGGCCACCGGGTTGGCCCGCTTCCATACGGACGGCGGTACGGTCGACTGGGCGTCGTATCTGCCCGCCACGGCCCCGGTCGACCTGCCCACCTACGCCTTCCAGCACCGCCGCTACTGGCTGGACAGCGCCGAACCGCCGTACCGGAGCGGCTATCCGCTGCTGGACGCGGCCGTGGAGTTCGCCGAAGAGGACGGCTTCCTGCTGTCCGGGCGGCTGGCCACCCGTGCGCAGCCCTGGCTGGGGGAGCACACGGTGCTCGGCGCGACCGTCGTGCCCGGCAGCGTGTTCGCCGAACTGGCCCTGCACGCCGCCGCGGAGACCGGCGCCGGCGAGGTCGCCGAGCTGACCCTCCTGGCGCCCCTGGTGCTGCCCGAGCATGGTGCGGTCGAGGTACAGATGAGGGTCGGCGCGCGAAGTGCGGCGGGGGAGCGGCCGCTGACCGTGTACGCCCGCCCGGCCGAGGACGGCACCCCGTGGACCTGCTACGCCCGCGCTGTACTCGGCTCGGTGTCGGCAGCGCCGCAGGACGCGCAGGCCGCCTGGCCGCCACCGGGAGCCGTCGCCCTGGACGTCGGTTCGGCCTACGTCGAGTTCGCCGCCACCGGGCTGGAGTACGGCCCGGCGTTCCAGGGGCTGCGTGCGGCCTGGCGGCGCGGTGACGAGATCTTCGCCGACATCGAGCTGCCCGATCTGACCGACGCCGGCCGCTACGGGCTGCACCCGGCCCTGCTGGACGCGTCGCTGCACGCCTTGCGCTACCTGCACGAGGACGAGGGCGACCGCACCTTGCTGCCGTTCGCCTGGAACGGGATCGCGCTGCGCCGTACCGGGGCGTCCGCGCTGCGGGTGCGGATCTCCCCGGTCGCCGCCGAGGCGGCCAGGATCGAACTGGCCGACGCGACGGGCGCCCCGGTCGGGGTCGTCGAGTCCCTTGCGGTCCGGCCGATCTCGGCCGAACAACTCGGCCACCATGAATCCCTGTACGCCGAGGAGTTGGTGCCCGCCACCCTGCCGGGCGGCCCGGAGCCGACCGTACTGGACTGCGCCGAGCCGGCCGAACTGCCCGACGGGGAAGTACCCGAGGTGGTGGTGCTGGCGGCCGGGACCGAGGCCGATCCGGTGGCCGCGGCCGGCCGTGCGCTGGGCGCGGTGCGCACCTGGCTGGCCGAGGACCGCTTCGCCGGCACCGGCACCCGGCTGGCGCTGCGGACCCGGAACGCGCGCACCGATCCGGCCGCCGCCGCGGTATGGGGTCTGCTGCGCTCGGTGCAGCAGGAACACCCGGACCGCTTCCTGCTGGCCGACTTCGAGGACACCGACGGGAGCGATGGCACCGAGGGCACCGAGGGCGCCGGGATTCCCGCCGCCGCGTGGAACGTGCCCGGCGGGCAACTGGTGGTGCGCGACGGCACGGTGCTCGTGCCACGGCTGTCCCATGTCCCGCTGTCCAGGATCACGGACCGGGACGGCGCCACCTGGGACCCGGGCGGCCCCGTGCTGATCACCGGGGGGCTGGGAGCCCTCGGTGCGGCCCTCGCCCGTCATCTGGCCGGCGACTGCGGAGTGCGCGAACTGGTGCTCACCGGCCGCCGCGGCCCGGACACCCCGGGCGCCGCCGAACTGGCCGCCGAACTGCGTGAGTTGGCTGCCGAGGTGGCGGTGGTGGCGTGTGATGTGGCCGAGCGGGATGCGGTGGCCGCGTTGCTGGCCGAGCATCCGGTGACGGCGGTGGTGCACGCGGCCGGTGTGGTGGACGACGGTCTGGTCACCGGTCTCACCGAGGAGCGGTTGCGGGCGGTGCTGGCGCCGAAGGTGCTGGGCGCACGCTGGCTGGACGAGCTGACCCGCGACCGCGAACTGACCGACTTCGTGCTGTTCTCCTCCGCCGCCGGGGTGCTCGGCGCCGCCGGGCAGAGCGCCTACGCGGCGGCCAACGCCGCTCTGGACGCGCTGGCCAGGGCCAGGCACGCCGCCGGACTCCCGGCCACCTCGCTGGCCTGGGGGCTGTGGGAGCAGCGCAGCGGCATCACCGGCGAACTGTCCGGTGCCGACCTGGCCCGCATCGCCCGCGCCGGGCTGCGACCACTGACCACCCCCGAGGCGCTCGAACTGTTCGACCTCGCGCGCACCGTCGACGAACCGGTACTCGCCCCGATGCGCCTGGACCGGACGGCCCTACGGACAGGCGGCCCGGTCCCGGCGGTCCTGCGCGGCCTGGTCCGGGAAGCGCCCGCCACGGCCGCCGGCGTGAGCTCCGTACCCGCCGCCGCGTCGGCCGCGTTGTCCGGACCCGACCGGGAGAAGGCGCTCCTGGCTCTGGTCCGCGCCGAAGCGGCCAGGGTACTGGCCCACGACTCACCGGCCGCCGTGGCCGAACACCGCACCTTCGCCGAACTCGGCGTCGACTCGCTGGCCGCGGTGGAACTGCGCAACCGGCTGTCCGAGACCACCGGCATCCGGCTGCCCGCCGCGGTGGTGTTCGAGTACGCCACCCCGGTGGCGCTGGCCGCGCACCTGCACACGTCCATGCCCGCGGCCGACGGCGCACAGGCCGGCTCCCCGCTCGCCGGGCTCGACCAGCTCGAAGAAGCCCTGGCCGGTGCCGAACCCGGCGCCGTGGACCAGGCGAAGCTGCGCATGCGGCTCACCGCGCTGCTCGCCAAGTACGGCGACGAGGAGCAGTCCGGCGCCACACCGGAGCACGACCTGTCGTCGGCCTCCGACGACGAACTGTTCGGCCTCGTCGACGGCCTCGGCGCCGACCAAGGGTGAGGAAGGGAACCGCGTGGCTAACGAGGACAAGCTCCGGGACTATCTCCGGCGTGCGCTGAGCGAGGCGCAGAGTGCGCAGCGCAGGCTCGCCGAGATCGAACAGGCCCGGCGCGAGCCCATCGCGATCGTCGGCATGGCCTGCCGTTACCCCGGTGGCGTCGGCACCCCCGAGCAGCTGTGGGAGATGCTGGCGGCGGGCCGGGACGGGATCTCCGGGTTCCCCGCCGACCGAGGCTGGGACCTGGCCGGACTGCCGGTCGGGCTCGGCGGGTTCGTCGCCGACGCCGGTGACTTCGACCCAGGGTTCTTCGGGATCTCGCCGCGCGAGGCGCTGGCCATGGACCCGCAGCAGCGGCTGCTCCTCGAGACCTCCTGGGAAGCGTTCGAACGCGCCGGGATCGACCCGCTCACCGCACGCGGCAGCCGCACCGGTGTCTTCGCCGGCGTGATGTACCACGACTACGCGACGCTGATGGACGACGTGCCCGAGGAACTGGAAGGGTTCATCGGCAACGGGAACGCCGCCAGCATCGCCACCGGCCGGGTCGCCTACACCTTCGGTTTCGAAGGCCCCGCCGTCACCGTGGACACCGCCTGCTCCTCCTCCCTGGTCACCCTGCACCTGGCGGTGCAGTCGCTGCGCTCGGGGGAGACGACCCTGGCCCTGGCCGGCGGCGTGACCATCATGGCCACCCCCGGCACCTACGTGGAGTTCGACCGGCTCGGCGGTCTGGCCGGTGACGGCCGGTGCAAGGCGTTCTCCGCCGACGCCGACGGCACCGGCTGGTCCGAGGGCGTCGGCATGCTGCTGCTGGAGCGGCTCTCCGACGCGCAGCGCAACAACCACCCCGTCCTCGCCGTCGTCCGAGGCTCCGCCGTCAACCAGGACGGCGCCTCCAACGGGCTCACCGCCCCCAACGGCCAGGCACAGCGCAGGGTCATCGTCGAGGCGCTGACCAACGCGGCACTGTCCCCGGGGGACATCGACACGGTGGAGGCGCACGGCACCGGCACCTCGCTGGGCGACCCGGTCGAGGCGCAGGCCCTGCACGGCGTCTACGGCGCCGATCGCGAGCGGCCGTTGTGGCTGGGGTCGGTGAAGTCGAACATCGGACACACGCAGGCCGCCGCGGGTGTCGCCGGCGTGATCAAGGTGGTTGAGGCGATACGCCACGGGGTGCTGCCCCGCACCCTGCACGTCGACGAACCGACCCCGCACGTCGACTGGGCCGGCGGCCCGCTGGAACTCCTCGCCGCATCACGGCCCTGGCCGGAGACCGAGGTCCGTCGGGCCGCGGTGTCGGCGTTCGGGGTGAGCGGGACCAACGCGCACGTGATCATCGAGCAGGCGCCGGCTGTCCAGCCTGTACCTGTCGGTGAACCGGTGTTGCCGGTGCCGGTGTTGGTGTCCGGGCGGAGTGCTGAGGCGTTGCGGGGGCAGGCGGCGAGGTTGCGTGAGTACGTGCTCGCCGAACCGGGCGCCGGCGTCGCGGAGGTGGCGCGTGCGGCGGCGCTGTCCCGGGCCGCTTTGGAGCATCGCGGTGCGGTGGTGGCCGCGGACCGGGAAGAACTGCTCGCCGGGCTTGAGGAACTGGCGGACGGGTCGGCCACCGGCGTTACCGGGCACGGGGGTGGCACCGGGTTCCTGTTCTCGGGGCAGGGGTCGCAGTGGTCGGGTATGGGGCGGGAGTTGGCCGCGCGGTATCCCGTGTTCGCGGAGTCGTTCGCGGATGTGTGTGCGCGGTTGGAGTCGGTGTTGGGGCGGCCGGTGCGGGAGGTGGTTCTCGAGGGCGGTGATCGGTTGGATGAGACGTTGTTCGCGCAGTGCGGTCTGTTCGCGGTCGAGGTCGCGTTGTTCCGGCTTCTCGAATCCTTCGGGGTGGTGCCGGACTTCGTGGTGGGGCATTCGGTGGGTGAGGTGGCGGCTGCTCATGTGGCTGGGGTGTTGTCGCTGGATGACGCGGTCACTTTGGTGTGTGCGCGTGCCGGGCTGATGCAGGGGTTGCCGCCTGGTGGGGCGATGCTCGCGGTCAACGCCGACGAGGCGGAGGTCGCGGAGGTCCTGTCCGGCGAGGCCGGGATCGCGGCGGTCAACGGGTCTCGTTCTGTGGTCGTGTCCGGTGTCGAGTCGGCGGTGGAGGCTGTCGCGGACGCGGCACGGGAGCGGGGCTGGCGTCATACCCGGCTGCGGGTGAGTCACGCGTTCCATTCGCCGTTGATGGAGCCGGTGCTGGAGCGGTTCCGTGAGGCGATCTCCGGGGTCACCTTCGCCTCTCCGAGCATTCCCTTCGTGTCCACCGTGGCTCTCGGCACCGCCGCCGTGGACGCCGACTACTGGGTGCGCAACGTCCGCGACACGGTCCGGTTCGCCGACGCGGTTGCCCACCTGCACAGGCAGGGTGTGACGAGATTCGTGGAGGTCGGTCCGGACGCCGCGCTGACCGCCGTGGGGCCGGACTGTCTGCCGCAGGACGCGACCGCGGCCTTCATCCCGTTGCTGCGCCGCGACCAGCCCGAAGTTCGTTCGGTGGCGGCCGGGTTGGCCCGCTTCCACGCGCATGGCGGTGGCGTCGACTGGGCGTCGTATCTGCCGACCGCGGCCCGGTTCGACCTGCCCACCTACGCCTTCCAACGCAGCCGCTACTGGCTGGAGTCGGCCCCCGGCGCCAACCTCGCCGCCTCGGGACTGCTCCCGGCCGGCAATCCGCTGCTCGGTGCGGCCACCGCGCTGGCCGGGTCGGACGCGTATCTGCTCACCGGCCGGCTGTCGGTGGTGTCCCAGCCCTGGCTGGCCGACCACCGTGTGTCCGGGGCGATCGTGCTGCCCGGCGCGGCGTTCGTGGAGCTGGCGGTGCAGGCCGCCGACCGTGTCGGCTGCGACCGGGTCGAGGAACTCGTGCTGCGGGCGCCACTGGTGCTGACCGACACGGGTGCGGTCCGGCTGCAACTGGCCGTCCGTGAGGCCCAGGACTCCGGCCGTCGCGCCGTGGAGATCTACTCTCTGGCCGAGGACGCGTCCGAGGACGAGCCGTGGACGCTGCACGCCACCGGCACCCTCGCCGTCGGCCCGCACGAACCCGTCGCCGCCGTGGAGAACTGGCCACCGACGGACGCCACCCCGGTGGCCGTGGACGCCGCCTACGCCGATCTCGCCGCTCGCGGCCTCGGCTACGGACCGGCGTTCCAGGGGCTGCGGGCCGCCTGGCGGCGCGGCGACGAGATCCTCGCCGAGATCACCTTGCCCGACCAGCAGCGTGGCCAGGCAGCGGAGTTCGGGCTGCATCCGGCGCTGCTGGACGCGGCCCTGCACGCGCTCGCGCTCACCGACGACACCGGTACCGCGCGGCTGCCGTTCTCCTGGGCCGGGGTCCGGCTGCACGCTGCCGGAGCAGCCGCCGTGCGGGTGCGGCTCGCTCCCACCGGCGAGGGCGCCGTCGCGCTCGGCCTGTTCGACGGCACCGGTGCCCCGGTCGCCTCCGTCGAATCGCTGACTCTGCGGGCCGCCACCGGACCGGGGACGAGCCGGGTGCCCCGGGACTCGCTGTTCCGGCTGGACTGGGACACCGTCCCGGCCCCCGCCGAACCGGCCGCCGGCCGGTGGTCCGTGCTGGGCGCGCTGCCCGAGTCCCTGGCCGCCGACCTGCGGGCCGGCGGGGCCGACCTCGCGGGTGACGGCGCCGCCGACATCACCGTGCTGGCCGTGCCGGTGGGACAGCCCGCCGAAGCCGTCACCGCCGCCGTGCTGCGGCAGGCGCAGGACTGGCTGGCCGACAGCGCGGCGCCCGCCCGGCTGCTCGTGGTCACCACCGGCGCGGTCGCCGGCGAACCCGCCGAACCCCCGGCCGACCCGGGAGGGGCGGCGGTGTGGGGGCTGTTGCGTGCCGCACAGGCCGAACAGCCCGGGCGGATCGTGCTGGCCGACCTCGACGACACCGCCGAGTCCCGCCGCGCGCTGTCCTCCGTGCCGGCCATCGGGCAGCCCCAACTGGTCTTGCGCGGCGGTCTGTTGCGCACGCCCAGGTTGGTCAGGCCCGAGCTGGTGCCACCCGTGGAACCGCACTGGCGGCTGGCCGTCACCCGGCCGGGCACCCTGGACAACCTCGCGCTGGTGCCGGCCCCCGCCGCGTCGGCCCCGCTGCGGCCGGGCCAGGTGCGCATCGCGGTGCGGGCCGCCGGGCTGAACTTCCGTGACGTACTGATCGCTCTGGGCATGTACCCCGGTGAGGTGGCCCTCGGCGGCGAGGGCGCCGGCGTGGTCACCGAGGTCGCGGACGACGTCACCGACCTCGCTCCGGGCACTCGGGTCACCGGCCTCTTCGGTGACGCGTTCGCCCCGGTCGCGGTGGCCGAGCGGGCGGCCGTGGCACCGATTCCGGACGGCTGGACGTTCGAGCAGGCCGCCGCCATGCCGATCGCACACCTCACCGCCCGGCTCGGCCTGGTCGAACTCGCCGGACTGCGGGCCGGGGAGAAGGTGCTGATCCACTCGGCGGCCGGCGGCGTCGGCACGGCCGCCGTGCAGCTGGCCCGGCACCTCGGCGCCGAGGTCTACGGCACCGCGAGCGAGGGCAAGTGGCAGGTGCTGCACGACCTCGGCCTGGACGACGCGCACATCGCCTCCTCGCGGGACACCGGCTTCGCCGCGAAGTTCGGCCCGGTGGACGTCGTACTGAACTCGCTGTCCGGCGAGTTCGTGGACGCCTCTGCGGGACTGCTGCGCCCCGGCGGTCGGTTCCTGGAGATGGGCAAGACCGACCTGCGCGACCCGGCCGACCTCCCGGACATCGACTACCTGCCGTACGACCTGATGCGGTTGCCGCCGCCGGAGATGCAGCGGCTGCTGGTCGCGGTGCTGGAGCTGTTCGCCGCGGGCGCGCTGACCTCGCCGCCGCCGTCCGTGTGGCCGGTCTCCCGTGCGGTGGACGCGTTCCGGTACCTGAGCCAGGCCCGGCACACCGGCAAACTGGTGCTCACCCTGCCCCGCCGGCTCGACCCCTGGGGCACCGCCCTGATCACCGGCGGCACCGGCACCCTGGGCGGGCTGGTCGCCCGGCATCTGGTGCGTGAGCACGGCATACGGCACCTGATTCTGACCAGCCGCCGTGGCAGCGCCCCGGAACTGGAGGCCGAGCTCACCGAACTCGGCGCCCATGTGCGCGTGGTGGCCTGCGATGCCGCCGAACGCGACTCGCTGGCCGCGTTGTTGGCCGACGTGCCTGCCGAACATCCGCTGACCGCCGTGGTGCACGCGGCCGGAGTTTCCGACGACGGGTTGTTCACCGCGCTCACCCCGGAGCGGCTGGCCGCGACGCTGCGGCCCAAGGTGGGAGCCGCACTGCACCTGGACGAGCTGACCCGCGGCCTGGACCTGGCCGCGTTCGTGCTGTTCTCCTCGGCCACCGGCACCCTCGGCGGCCCCGGCCAGGCCAACTACGCCGCCGCCAATGCCTGCCTGGACGCACTGGCCGGCCGGCGGCGCGCCGCCGGGCTCCCCGCCCAGTCGCTGGCCTGGGGGCTCTGGGCCCCGCCCAGCGGCATCACCGGCGAACTCTCGGCCGCCGACCTCGCCCGGATGGCTCGCGCCGGCGTGCAGGCGCTGTCCGCCGAGGAGGGGCTGGCGCTGTTCGACACGGCGCTGGCCGTCGACGAACCGGTGCTGCTGCCGGCCAAGGTCCGGTTGCACACCGCCGACCAGGCGTTGCTGCCACCGCTGCTGCGCGGCCTGATACGCGGCCCGCGACGTCGTACCGCCGCCGCTGCCGGGTCCGGTACGGCCAACCGGCCGGTCCGGCTCACCGCCGAGGAACTGCTGACCTTGGTGCGCGCCGAGACGGCCGCCGTCCTCGGCTATGCGGACGCCGACGCCGTCGACCCGCGGGCGGAGTTCCGCGCGCTCGGCGTGGACTCGCTGTCCGCGGTGGAACTGCGCAACCGGCTCACCGCGGCCACCGGCACCGCCCTGCCCGCCACCCTCGTTTTCGACTACCCGACCCCCGCCGCAGTCGCCGGACACCTGCGCCAGGACACGCCCGAGGACAAGCCCGCGCCGACCCCGGCCGGTGTCGGCGTCGGCACCGACGAGCCCATCGCGATCGTCGGCATGGCCTGCCGGTTCCCGTCGGAGATCCGCTCCCCGGAACAGCTGTGGCGGTTCCTGTTCGACGGCGGTGACGGCATCACCGAGTTCCCCGCCGACCGCGGCTGGGACCTGGACTCGCTGTTCGACGCCGATCCCGACCGGCCGGGCACCTCCGCCACCCGGCACGGCGGATTCCTGCGCGCCGCCGCCGACTTCGACGCCGACTTCTTCGGCATCAACCCGCGCGAGGCGCTCGCCACCGACCCGCAGCAGCGGCTGCTCCTGGAGACCTCCTGGGAGACCTTCGAACACGCCGGGATCGACCCGGCCGCCGTGCGCGGCAGCAGGACCGGGGTGTTCGTCGGCGTGATGCGCCAGGACTACGGCCCGATGCTGCACCACGCCGCCGAGGGCGTGGAGGGCTACCGGCTCACCGGCAGCGCGGCCAGCGTCGCCTCCGGCCGGCTCGCCTACGCGTTCGGCCTGGAAGGCCCCACCCTGACCGTGGACACCGCCTGCTCGTCCTCGCTGGTGGCACTGCACCTGGCCGCCCAGGCGCTGCGCCGCGGCGAGTGCGACCTGGCGCTGGCCGGCGGCGCCACCGTGATGGCCACACCCGGACTGTTCGTGGAGTTCTCCCGGCAGCGCGGCCTGGCCGCCGACGGCCGCTGCAAGTCCTTCTCGGCCGACGCCGACGGCACCTCGTGGTCGGAGGGCGCCGGGATGCTGCTCGTGGAGCGGCTCTCCGACGCCCGCGCGGCCGGGCACCCGGTGCTGGCCGTGGTGCGCGGCTCCGCCGTCAACTCCGACGGCGCGTCCAACGGGCTCACCGCACCCAACGGCCCGTCCCAGCAGCGGGTGATCCGCACCGCGCTGGCCACGGCCGGACTGTCCACCGGGGACGTCGACGCGGTGGAGGCGCACGGCACCGGCACCACCCTGGGCGACCCCATCGAGGCCCAGGCCCTGCTGGCCACCTACGGCCAGGGCCGGGACGGCGAGCCGCTGTGGCTCGGGTCGGTCAAGTCCAACATCGGGCACACCCAGGCCGCCTCCGGTGTCGCCGGGATCATCAAGATGGTCCTCGCCCTGCGGGAAGGACTGCTGCCCCGCACCCTGCACGTCGGCGCGCCCAGCCCGCACGTGGACTGGGCCTCCGGCGCGGTGTCCCTGCTGACCGAGGCACGGCCCTGGCCGGAGACCGGACGGGCCCGCCGCGCCGCGGTGTCCTCGTTCGGCGTCAGCGGCACCAACGCGCACATCGTCATCGAACAGGCCCCCGCCGAGGCACCGCCGCGGACGCCGGCCCTGACACCGCTGCCGCTGCCGGTCGTGCTCTCCGCCCGCACCGAGACGGCCCTGCGCGCGCAGGCCGCCCGGCTGCTGACCCACCTCGGCGACCACCCGGACCTCGAACCGGCCGCGCTGGCGCACTCGCTGCTGACCACCCGCGCCGCGCACCCGCACCGGGCAGCGGTGCTGACCGGTCCGTATCCCAGCGGGCTCCACACCGGACTGGCCGCCCTCGCCGACGGCACCCCCGACGCCGACGTGGTCACCGGCTTCGCCGCCGACGCCGGGAAACTGGCCTTCCTGTTCCCCGGCCAGGGCTCCCAGCGCCTCGGGGCCGGCCGCGAACTGGCCGCCGGGTTCCCCGCCTACGCCGAGGCGTTCGACGCGATGTGCGCCGAACTCGACCGGCACCTGCCCCGGCCCCTGCGCGAGGTGCTGTTCGCCGCCGACGGCAGCCCCGAGGCCGCCCTGCTCGACCGCACCGACTTCACCCAGGCCGCACTGTTCGCCGTCGAGGTCGCACTGGTCCGGCTCACCGAGAGCTGGGGACTGCGCCCGGACCTGGTGGCCGGCCACTCCGTCGGCGAGATCGTCGCCGCACACGTCGCCGGGGCGCTCACCCTGCCCGACGCCGCCACACTCGTCACCGCCCGCGGCAGGCTGATGGCGACGGCCACGGCGGGCGGCGCGATGGTCGCCGTCCAGGCCACCGAGGCCGAACTCGCCCCGCTGCTGGCCGAGTACGCCGGGCAGGTGCGGCTGGCCGCCGTCAACGGCCCGAGTGCGGCCGTGGTGTCCGGCGACGCCGACGCGGTCGCCGAGATCGGCGCGCACTGGCGCGAACGAGGCCGCCGTACCCGGCAGTTGCGGGTCACCATGGCCCCGCACTCCCCGCACGTGGACGGCATCCTGGACGAGTACCGGGAGATCGTCACCGGCATCCCGTTCAGCGCGCCACGCCTGCCGGTCGTGTCCACGGTGACCGGGGCACCCCTGTCCGAGCGGGAGATCACCGACCCGGAGCACTGGGTGGCCAACGTCCGGGACAGCGTGCGGTTCCTGCCCGCGGTGCGCGCCCTGGCCGAGGCGGGGGCCACCGCTTTCCTCGAGATCGGCCCGGCCGCCGCACTGACCGCGATGACCCGCGACTGCCTGACCGCGACCGAACCCGACGGCGGGTCCGGCAACGAGCGCGTCACCGGGTCCGACAACGAGCCCGCCGCCGGGTTCGTCAACGAGCCCGCCGCCGGAGCGATCGTGCTGCCCACCCTGCGCGACGGCCGGGACGAGATCGCGGCCCTGACGGACGCGCTGACCCGACTGCATGTGCACGGCATCTCCGCGGACTGGGCCGCGGTCAGCGAAGGCCGTGCCCCGGCGCCGGTTCCGCTGCCCACCTACCCTTTCCAGCACCGCCGGTTCTGGATGACCGGCGAGACGGCCGCCGACGCCGGCGCGGCCGGCCTCGGCACCGTCGGGCACCCGCTGCTCGGCGCGGCCGTCACGCTGGCGGACGGCGCCGGGGTGCTGTTCACCGGGCGACTGTCCACCACCGCCCAGCCCTGGCTGGCCGACCATGTGGTGGCCGGCCGGATCGTGCTGCCCGGCACCGCGTACGTCGAACTCGTCGCCCGCGCCGGGGACGAACTCGGCTGCGGCCGGATCACCGAACTCACCCTGGACGCCCCCCTGGTCCTGCCCGAGCGGGGCAGCGCCGTACTCCAACTGGTGCTCGGCACGCCCGACGACCGGGGCCGCCGGACGGTGACCCTGTACTCCCGGGCCGAGGCGGGCACCACCGACGAGCCCTGGACCCGGCACGCCACCGGCGCCGTCGAACCGGCGGACGACAGCGCGCCACGGCTGGGTGAGTGGCCGCCGGCCGAGTCCGAGTGGGGTGAGCCCGGCGGGCTGTACGAGTTGCTGGCCGACCGTGGCCTCGCCTACGGACCGGTGTTCCAGGGCCTGCGCCGGGTCTGGCGGCGCGGCGAGGAGCTGTACGCCGAGGTCGCCCTGCCCGAACCGGCCGGGCCCGCGGGCTTCGGGGTGCACCCGGCGCTGCTGGACGCCGCGTTGCACGCGCTGGCCACCGACCCGGAGGCGACCACGGCCGCCCTGCCGTTCGCCTGGACCGGCGTGACCGTCCGGCAGCCCGGCGCCGACTCGCTGCGGGTCCGGCTGACCCCGGCCGACGGCGGCTTCGCCATCGCCGCGTACGACGGCTACGGCGCCCCGGTCCTCACCGCGGACAGCCTCGCGCTGCGCCCGCTCCCCGCCGGACCGACCGCCCCGGCCCCCGGGACCGAGGCACTGCACAGGGTCGACTGGACGCCGATGCGTGTCGCCACGGAGGACCCCGCACCGACCGGACCGAGCACCGGCACCGAGGCCCCCACGCCCGTCCGGCTCGGCGCGGACCTCGACCTCACCGAGGTGACCGCCCCCGGAGAGTGGCTGCTCGCCGCGTTGCCCGCCGCCGCGAACGACCCGGCCGGCATCGCCACCGCCACCCACCGCGTGCTGGCCCTGCTGCGCACGTTCCTGACCGAGGAACGCTTCGCCGGCACCACGCTCGCCCTGCGCACCACCGGAGCCGTCGACGGTACCGACCTGGGCGCCGCCGCCGTCTGGGGCCTGGCCCGCTCCGCCCAGTCGGAGAACCCGGGCCGGATCGTGCTCCTCGACAGCGACGGCAGCCTGCCGGACCCCGTCGCTCTGACCACCGGCGAGCCCCAACTGGCCGTCCGGGACGGCGTGGTGCGCGTACCCCGGCTGCTCCGTGCCGACGCCGGCGAGCCCGCCGTATGGGACCCGGAGGGCACGGTACTGATCACCGGCGGTACCGGCGCCCTCGGCTCGGTCCTGGCCCGGCACCTCGCGGCCGAGCACGGCGTACGGCACCTGCTGCTCACCGGCCGCCGTGGCCCCGACGCCCCGGGCGCCGCCGAACTGGTCACCGAACTCGCCGAACTCGGCGCCACCGCCCGGGTGGTGGCCGGCGACGTGGCCGACCGGGACGCGCTGGCGGCGCTGCTGGCCGGCATCAACGACGCGCACCCGCTGACCGCCGTGGTGCACGCCGCCGGGGTGCTGGACGACGGGATGCTCGCCGCGCAGACGCCCGAGCGCATCGACCGGGTGCTGCGGCCCAAGGTGGACGCCGCACTGCACCTGGACGAGCTGACCCGCGGCCTGGACCTGGCCGCGTTCGTGCTGTTCTCCTCGGCCGCCGGGATCCTGGGCAGCCCCGGGCAGAGCAACTACGCCGCCGCCAACGCGGTCCTGGACGGCCTCGCCGCCCGCCGCCGCGCGGCCGGCCTGCCCGCCGTGTCGCTGGCCTGGGGCCTGTGGGCCGGGGGCATGGGCGACACTGCGGACGGCACCGCCCGGCAGCGCATCGAACGCCTCGGTGTGGTGCCGCTCGAACCGGCCGAGGGCATGCGGCTGTTCGACGCCGCCGTACCCGGCGAGAGCGCCCTGGCCGTCCCGGTCCGGCTGAACCTGGCCGCGCTCCGCGAGCAGGCCCGCACCGTCCCGCCGTCCCCGGTGCTGCGCGGACTGGTCCGCCTCCCGGCCCGCCGCGCCGGCGCCACCGGCGCGCTCCGGGCGGCGTTCGCCGGACTCGACGAGGCCGCCCGCGGCCGGCTGGTCCACGACACCGTACGCACCGCGGTCGCCGCCACCCTCGGCCACGGCAACGCGGCCGAACTGGGCGACCGGCGCGCCTTCACCGACCTCGGCTTCGACTCGCTGACCTCGGTGGAACTACGCAACCGGCTGGCCGCCGGCACCGGCCTCGCGCTGCCCGCCACCCTGGCCTTCGACCATCCGAGCATCGCGGCCACCGCCGCGTACCTGCTGCGCAGGCTCACCGCGGCCGCCGCCCCGGCGCCCACCGCATCCCGCCGTTCCGGCCCGGCCGACGAACCGATCGCCATCATCGGCATGGCCTGCCGCTACCCCGGCGGAGTGCGCTCCCCACAGGACCTGTGGCGGCTGGTGACCGGGGACGGCGACGGCATCTCGCCGTTCCCCACCGACCGCGGCTGGAACACCGAACAGCTCTACGACCCCGACCCCGACCGCGCCGGGCGCACCTATCTCACCAAGGGCGGATTCCTGCACGACGCGGCCGAGTTCGACGCGGGCCTGTTCGGGATCTCACCGCGCGAGGCCCTCGCCATGGATCCCCAGCAGCGGCTGCTCCTGGAGACCTCCTGGGAGGCACTGGAACGCACCGGCATCGACCCGATGTCCCTGCGGGACACCGACACCGGCGTGTTCGTCGGCGTCATGTACCACGACTACGCCACCCGGCTCCCCAGCACCCCGCAGGACGTCGAGGGCTACCTCGGTGCCGGCACCGCGGGCAGCGTCGCCTCCGGCCGGGTCGCCTACACCTTCGGCCTCCAGGGCCCCGCGGTCACCGTCGACACGGCCTGCTCCTCCTCGCTGGTCACCCTGCACCTCGCGGCGCAGGCGCTGCGCGCGGGGGAGTGCTCGCTGGCCCTGGCCGGCGGCGCGACCGTGATGTCCACGCCCGGCACCTTCATCGAGTTCTCCCGACAGCGCGGACTGGCCGCCGACGGCCGGGTGAAGGCCTTCTCCGCCGACGCGGACGGCACCGTCTGGTCCGAGGGTGTCGGTCTGCTGGTGGTGGAGCGGCTCTCCGACGCGCGCCGCAACGGCCACCGCGTCCTCGGTGTGCTGCGCGGCTCGGCGGTCAACCAGGACGGCGCCTCCAACGGCCTGACCGCCCCCAACGGCCCCTCCCAGGAACGGGTCATCCGCACCGCGCTCGCCGCCGCCCGGCTGTCCCCCGCGGACGTGGACCTGGTGGAGGCGCACGGCACCGGCACCGCCCTGGGCGACCCGATCGAGGCCCAGGCGCTGCTGGAGACCTACGGCGCCGATCGTGAACAGCCCCTGTGGCTCGGGTCGGTGAAGTCGAACATCGGGCACACCCAGGCCGCCGCCGGGGTCGCCGGCGTGATCAAGGTCGTACAGGCGATGCACCACGGCGTGCTGCCGCGCACCCTGCACGTCGGCGAACCGACTTCGCACGTGGACTGGTCGGCCGGTGCGGTACGGCTGCTCACCGAGGCACGGCCGTGGCCGGAGCGCGAGGGGCCGCGGCGGGCGGCGGTGTCCTCGTTCGGGATCAGCGGCACCAACGCCCACGTGATCATCGAGCAGGGCCCGGAGGCTCCGGCCCCGCAGCCGGCGCCCCGGCGGGTGGTGCCGGTGCCGCTGTCCGGCGACACCGAGGCCGCCCTGCGCGCCCAGGCCGGCCGGCTGCGCACCTGGCTGGCCGCCGAACCGGCGGCCGGAATGGCCGAGTTGGCCGCCGGACTGACCACGGGGCGTACCGCGCTGACCCACCGCGCCGTGGTGGTGGCGGCCGACCACGAGGAACTCCTCACCGCACTGACCGCACTGGCCGCCGGGGACACCGCACCGCACCTCGCCACCGGAACGGCCGGGGCCACCGGCCGCACGGTGTTCGTGTTTCCGGGGCAGGGGGCGCAGTGGGTGGGAATGGCGGTGGAACTGCTGGACTCCTCACCGGTGTTCACGGAACGGATGGCTGAATGCGCCTCGGCTCTCGGTGAGTTCGTGGACTGGTCGCTGCTGGGTGTGCTGCGGGGGGAGGCCGGTCAGCCGTCCCTGGAGCGGGTGGACGTCGTACAGCCGGTGTCGTTCGCGGTGATGGTGTCGCTCGCCGCGCTGTGGCGGTCGTTCGGCGTCGAGCCGGATGCGGTGGTGGGGCATTCCCAGGGGGAGATCGCCGCCGCCTGTGTGGCGGGGGCGCTGTCCCTGCGCGACGCCGCGCTGGTCGTCTGCGTGCGGAGCGGGCTGATCGCCGGGGAACTGGCCGGACACGGCGGGATGGCGTCCGTGACGCTGCCCGCCGACGAGGTGACCGCCCTGCTGCCCCCGGGCGTGACGGTCGCCGCGGTCAACGGCTCCGCCTCCACGGTGGTCTCCGGCGACCCGGCGGCCCTGGACCGGCTGCTGGCCGACTGCGAGGAGCGGGACATCCGCGCGCGTCGTATCGCGGTGGACTACGCCTCCCACTCCCCGCAGGTCGAACGCATCGAGGCACGACTGGTCGAGGCGCTCGCCCAGGTGCGCCCGCGGGCGGCCGACGTGCCGATGTTCTCCACGGTCACCGCCGACTGGGCCGATACCGCCACGCTCGACGCGGAGTACTGGTACCGCAACCTCCGCCGGACCGTTCACTTCGAAGCAGCCGTCCGCGCCTTGGCCGAACAGGGCCACCGTGGCTTCGTGGAGGTCAGCCCGCACCCCGTGCTGACGCCCGGCATCGACCAGACGCTGGACGAGGTGACCGTCGTGGGCTCGCTGCGCCGCGACGAGGGCGGCCTCGAACGGTTCCTGCTCTCCGTCGCCGAGGCGCAGGTCGCCGGGCTCCCGGTACGGCTGACCGCCGCCTACGACGGCACCCGGCCCGCCGCACCGGACCTGCCCACCTACGCCTTCCAACGACAGCGCTACTGGCTGGCCGCCCCGGAGCACACCGGCACGGACGCGGTGGACGGCACGTTCTGGGCGGCCGTCGACCCGGGCGACCCCAAGGCACTGGCCGACCTGCTCGGGATGCCGGCCGAACCGCTCGCCGAGGTCCTGCCCGCACTGGCCGCCTGGCGCGCCGCCCAGGAGACGACCGCCACCACCGACAGCCGGCGCTACACCGTGGGCTGGCGGCCCGTCGAGGCCACCGACGCGGTGCTGAGCGGCACCTGGCTGGTGGTCGGCCCGGACACACCGGCCCTGGCCGAGGAATGCGCCGCCGCGCTCAGCCGTGCCGGGGCCGAGGCCCGCGTGGTCGACCAGGACACCGTCGCGGCCGAGGCCGGCACGGCGACCGGGGTGGTCTCGCTGCTCGGCCTGGCCGAGGGCCCGCACCCGGACCACCCCGCCGTGCCCACCGGACTGGCCGCCACCCTCGACCTGGTGCGCGCGCTGGCCGACACCGGCACCGCGCTGTGGCTGGTCACCTCCGGCGCGGTCGCCGCCACCCCGGCCGACCGGCTGCCGCGCCCCGAACAGGCCATGCTCTGGGGCCTGGGACGCACCCTCGCACTGGAGCAGCCGAAACTGTTCGGCGGCATCGTCGACCTGCCCGAGGATCCGGGCCGGGGACTCGACCGGCTGGCCGCGCTGCTGGCCGGCACCGAGGACCAGGCCGCCGTACGCGACACCGGGCTGCTGGTGCCGCGCCTCGCGCACGCTCCGCTGGGCGGGCGCACCCCGGCCAGGCCGTGGCAGCCCACCGGGACCGTGCTGGTCACCGACGGCCTCGGCCCGATGGGGCTGCCGGTGGCCCGCTGGCTGGCCGCCAACGGCGCGCAGGCGCTGGTCCTCACCACCGGCGACCCGGCCGCCACCGCACCGGACGACCTCGGTGTCCCGGTCACCGTCAGCGCCTGCGACCCGGCCGACGGGACCGCGCTCGCCGAACTGCTCGCCGCCGTCCCCGCGGAGACGCCGCTGACCGCCGTGGTGCACACCGCGGGCACCCTGCGCTCCGGCCCGCTGGCCGGCACCGACCTCGCCGAGGTCGCCGCCACCCTCGACGCCAAGGTGCGCGGCGCGGTCAACCTGCACCGGCTCACCGGAGAGTTGGACGCGTTCGTGCTCTTCTCCTCCGTCGCGGCCACCTGGGGCGGCAGCGAACAGGGCGCCTTCGCCGCGGCCAACGCCTACCTCGACGCGCTGGCCCAGCACCGGCAGGCCCGCGGGCTGCCCGCCACCGCCGTCGCCTGGGGCCCCTGGGAGGGCGCCGGGTTCGGTGCGGCGGACGCCGACACCGAGGCCCGGCGCCGGGAGGAACTGCGCCGCCGGGGCGTGCTGGCGCTGCCCCCGCAGGAGGCGCTCGCGGCGCTGGCCGACGCGGTGCGGCACGCCGACACCACCGTGACCGTCGCCGACGTGGACTGGGCCGGTTTCGCACCCGCGTTCACCGCCGCCCGGCCCAGCCCGCTGCTGGGCGACCTGCCCGAGGTACGGGACGCGCTCACCGCCGTGACCGGTGAACCGGATGCCGCCGAGTCCCGGCTGGCCGACCGGCTGGGCGCGCTGCCCGAGGCCGACCAGCAGCGCGAACTCGTCGAGATGGTACGCCGGGAGGTCGCCGTCGTCCTCGGGCACGGCGACCCGGACGCACTGCCCACCGGGCGGCCGTTCACCGACCTCGGCTTCGACTCGCTGGCCGCGGTCAACCTGCGTAACCGGCTCGGCGCGGCCACCGGCGTACGGCTGTCGGCCAGTGCCGTGTTCGACCATCCGACCCCCGCCGGACTCGCCGACCACCTGCGCAGGCAGCTCGTGGTGCCGGCCGCGGCGGCCGTCGGCTCGCTGGACGAGGAACTCGACCGGCTGGCCGGAGTGCTGGCCGAGGTGTCCGGCGAGGACGACCGGCGGCGGGCCCTGGCCCGGCTGCAAGGGCTGGTCGGCCGGCTGACCCCGCGCGCCGACGGCGACCGCGAGTCGGTCACCGAGCAGCTCGGGGCCGCCAGCGACGAAGAGATCTTCCGGTTCATCGACTCGGAGTTGAGCTGATCATGAGTGATGTCGACCGTCTCCGCGACTACCTGCGCAAGGTCACCGTCGACCTGCACGAGACCCGGCAGCGGTTGCGGGACTACGAGCAGCGCGACACCGAACCGGTGGCCATCGTCGGCATGGCCTGCCGCTTTCCCGGCGGCATCGCCTCGCCCGAGGACCTGTGGGAGGTGGTGGCCGCCGGGCGGGACGTGATGTCGGCCTTCCCCACCAACCGGGGCTGGCCCCTGGACCGCCTCTTCGACCCCGACCCGGACCGGCCCGGCACCACCTACGTCAAGGAGGGCGGGTTCCTGTACGACGTGGCCGACTTCGACGCCACGTTCTTCGGCATCTCGCCGCGCGAGGCCCTCGCCATGGACCCGCAGCAGCGGCTGCTCCTGGAGACCTCCTGGGAGGCGCTGGAACGGGCCGGCATCGACCCGCTGTCACTGCGCGGCAGCCGGACCGGCGTGTTCGTCGGCAGTGGCGCCCAGGACTACGGGATGCTCGCCGCGCAGGCCGCCGAGGACCTGGAGGGGTACCTGCTCACCGGCAACGCGATCAGCGTGCTCTCCGGACGGCTGTCGTACACCCTCGGTCTGGAGGGGCCCGCGCTGTCCGTGGACACCGCCTGTTCCGCCTCCCTGGTCGCCCTGCACCTGGCCCGCCAGTCGCTGGCCCGAGGCGAGTGCTCGCTGGCACTGGCCGGCGGCGCGTCGGTGCTGTCCACCCCGGCCGGGTTCGTGGAACTGTCCCGGCAGCGCGGCCTGGCCCCGGACGGCCGCGCCAAGGCGTTCGCCGAGGCCGCCGACGGCACCGCCTGGGCCGAGGGCGCCGGGATCCTGGTGGTGGAGCGGCTCTCCGACGCGCGCCGCAACGGCCACCGCGTGCTCGCCGTGGTGCGCGGCTCGGCGGTCAACCAGGACGGCGCCTCCAACGGGCTGACCGCGCCCAACGGGCCTTCTCAGGAACGGGTCATCCGCGCCGCGCTCGCCGACGCGGGCCTGGCCGCCGCCGACGTCGACGCCGTCGAGGCACACGGCACCGGGACCGCGCTGGGCGACCCCATCGAGGCCAACGCGCTGCTCGCCACCTACGGCCGCAACCGGCCCGCCGACCGCCCGCTGTGGCTGGGCTCGCTCAAGTCCAACCTGGGGCACGCCGGCGCGGCGGCCGGGGTCGGCGGCATCATCAAGACGGTGATGGCGTTGCGCGGCGACCGGCTGCCGCGCACCCTGCACGTGGACGCGCCCACCTCCGAGGCGGACTTCGCCTCCGGAGCGGTGGCGCTGCTCACGGAGGAGCAGCCCTGGCCGGAGACCGGCCGCCCGCGCCGGGCCGGCGTCTCGGCGTTCGGCATCAGCGGCACCAACGCACACGTACTGCTGGAACAGACCGACGAGTTCGCGGCGCCGGAGCCGCACCGGAACGGCCCCGCCGACGGCCAGGCCACACCGACCGGAGCGACGTCCGCGGACGGGAGGACCGGGCAGCCCGACGCGACGGCCTCGGGTGGTACGACGGGACGGGCCGACGCGACGGCCTCGGGTGGTACGACGGGACGGGCCGACGCGACGGCCTCGGGTGGTACGACGGGACGGACCGACGCGACGGCCTCGCGTGGTGCGACCGGACCAACCGACGTGACAGCCGCACGTGGTGCGACCGGACGGACCGACGTGACGGCCCCGGTCGGTACGGCCGCGTCGGCAGGCGCGACCGGTATGCCCGCGCCGGTGCCCCTGGTGGTCTCCGCCCGCACCCGCGAGGCCCTGCACGCCCAGGCCGAACGCCTGCTGCCCCTGGTACGGAGCGGCACCCCGCTGCCCGACCTCGCCGCCGCCCTGCTGCACTCCCGCGCCGCCCTCGAACACCGCGCCGTGGTCGTCGCCGCCGACCCGGACACCGCCACCGAGGGCCTGTCCGCCCTGGCCGGGGGACGGCCGCACGACACCCTGGTCAGTGCCACCGCCGCACCGGACGACCGGGTGGTGTTCGTGTTCCCCGGCCAGGGCTCCCAGTGGGCCGGCATGGCCGCCGAACTCCTCGACTCCGCACCGGTGTTCGCCGCGCACTTCGCCGAGTGCGACATCACGGCCCGCGCCTTCGTCGACTGGTCCCTCACCGACGTGCTGCGCGGGGCGCCCGGCGCGCCCGACATGGAGCGCATCGAGATCCTGCAACCGGTGCTGTTCGCGGTGATGGTGTCACTGGCCGAACTGTGGCGCTCCTACGGCCTCACCCCGGCCGCGGTGGTCGGCAGCAGCCAGGGCGAGATCGCCGCCGCCTACACGGCCGGGGCGCTGTCCCTGCACGACGCCCTGAAGATCGTGGTGCTGCGCAGCCGGCTGTTCGCCGACGAACTGCGCGGCAACGGCGCGGTGGTGTCGGTGGCCGCGCCCGAGGAGCAGGTCCGCGCCCGGCTGGCCGCCCAGGGCGACGCACTGCACATCGGCGGGGTCAACGGCCCGAACGCGGTCACCGTCGTCGGCGAGCCGGCCGGTCTCGATCGGTTCGTCGCCGAGGCCACCGCCGACGGGCTGCGCGCCCGGCTGGTCGCCTCGACCGTCGCCTCCCACTGCGACCAGGTGGACCCGCTGCACGACCGGATCGTGGACATGTTCGCGGACGTACGGCCCACCGCCACCGAGGTGCCGTTCTGCTCCACCGTCACCGGCACCTTCACCGACACCGGCACCCTGGGGGCGCAGTACTGGTTCGACAACGCCCGCCGGCCGGTGGCCTTCGACCCGGCCGTGCGCACCCTGCTGGCCGCCGGGTTCCGGTACTTCGTCGAGGTCAGCCCGCACCCGGTACTGGTCACCGCCGTCCAGGAGATCGCCGAGGACGCCGGCGCCGACGTCGCCGCGGTCGGTTCGCTGCGCCGCGAACAAGGCGGCCTGGACCGCTTCCTGCGCTCGGCGGCCGACGCCCACACCCGCGGCGCCCCGGTCGACCTCGGCGCGGCCCTGGCCGGCCGGGACACCGCCTGGGTGGACCTGCCCACCTACCCCTTCCAGCGGCAGCGCTACTGGCCGGAGCCCGACCCCACCGCCGCCACGGCCACCTCCGATCCGATGGAGTCCGGCTTCTGGGAGGCGGTCGAGAACGCCGACCTGGCCGGCCTCGGCGACGCCCTGGAAGTGGACACCGCACCGCTGGCCGCCGTACTGCCCGCGCTGTCGGCATGGCGGCGGCAGCGCCGGGAGCGGTCCGTCGTGGACTCCTGGCGCCACACCCTGGACTGGCGGCCGGTGCCCGACCCCGCGAGCGCCCGGCTCTCCGGGGACTGGCTGGTCGCCGTACCTCCCGGGCACACCGGTCCGGAAGCCGACGCGCTGGCGCGGCACGGCGCCCGGGTGATCCGGGTCGAGGTCGCCGCCGGGCCGCCGGACCCGGAACCCCTGCGCACCGCGCTGGCCGACGCGCAACCCGCCGGTGTGCTCGCCCTGTTGGCCTGGCCGACCGCGGTGTCGCTGGTCCGCGCCCTCGTCGAGGCGGGCGTGGCGGCCCCCCTGTGGTTCACCACCACGGAAGCGGTGGCCCTGGACGCCGAGCCGGACGGCGACCCGGACCGGGCCGGGCTGTGGGGCCTGGCCCCGACCGTGTCCCTGGAACACCCCGCCCTCACCGGCGGCATCGTCGACCTGCCCGCCCGGCCCGACGAACGGGCGCTGATCCGCTGGTGCGCGGCGCTGTCCGGGCGGACCGGCGAGGAACAACTGGCCGTCCGCCCGGCCGGGTTGTTCGCCCGCCGCCTGGTACGCAGCCCGCTCACCGCCCCCGCGGGCGCCGCCTGGCGGCCCACGGGCACCACCCTGGTCACCGGCGCGGACACCGCCGTCGGCGCGGCCACGGCCCGCTGGCTGGCCGCCGCGGGCGCCCCCGCACTGCTGCTGACCACCGACCCGGACGCCACCGTGGCCGCGGACGTCGTCGCCGAACTGCGCGACCTCGGTACTGAAGTGCGCACCGCGGCTTGCGATCTGACGGACCGAGAGGCGGTCGCGAAACTGGTCGCCGGGCAGCCGGTCACCGCCGTGCTGCACACCGCCGTACCGCTGACCGAGGCGCCGCTGACCGCCCTGGACGGCACCGCGGCACCCCACCCCGGGGTCACCGCCGCCCGGCATCTGCACGACCTCACCCGCGACACCCCGCTCACCGCGTTCGTGCTGTTCTCCTCCGTGTCCGGCACCTTCGGCGGCGTCGGCCAGGCCGGCTACGCCGCGGCCGCCGCCGCACTGGACGCGCTGGCCGAACACCGCGCCGCCGCCGGACTGCCCGCCCTCTCGGTGGCCTGGGCGCCCTGGGACGACCCGGCCGACACCACCGGGGTGGCGGCCACCCGCCGGGAACGGCTGGCCGGCCGGGGCATCGCGGTCCTCGACGAGCACCGTGCCCTGGCCGCGCTCGGTGCCGCGCTCACCGCCGGGGACACCCGGCTGCTGCTCGCCGACGTGGACTGGCCGCGGTTCCGGGCCGCGTACACCTTCACCGGACCCCGCCCGCTCATCGCCGAGTTCACCCCCGACCGCGGCCGCCGCGAGCCCACCGGCCCGGACACCCCGGACGCCGGCCGGCTGGCCGCCCTGCCCGCCGCTGAGCGGTACGGCGCGCTGCTGGCCGCGATCGCCGGGCAGGCCGCGGCCGTCCTGGGCTTCGCCGACGGCTCAGCGATCGACCCGGCCCGCCGCTTCCTCGAACACGGCTTCGACTCGCTGACCACCTTGGAGCTGCGCAACCGGCTGTCGGCGGCCACCGGCTTACGGCTGACCGCGGCCACCCTGTTCGAGCACGACACCCCCGAGGCGCTCGCCCGGCACCTGCGGGGCGAACTCGGCCCGGACCCGGCCGCCACCGCCGAGGCCGGGATGTTCACCGGTCTGTACCGCGCGGCGGCCGAAGCCGGGAAGACCGGCGAGTTCGTCGAACTGCTCGGCGCCGCCGCCAAGTTGCGAACCACCTTCGGCTCCGCCGACGAGGCGGGCCCGCTGCCGGGACCGGTGGAGCTGACTGCCCACGACGAGGGCCCGCTCCTGGTCTGCCTGCCCACGGTGCTGGCCACCTCCGGCCCGCACCAGTACGCGCGGTTCGCCGCCGGACTGCGCGGCCGGCGCGCGGTCTCGGCCCTCGCCCTGCCCGGCTACCTCGACGGCGAACCGCTGCCCGCCGACCGGCCCGCCGCGATCGAGGCCGCCACCCGGCAGGTGGAGGCGGCGGCGGGGGAGCGGCCGGTGGTGCTGGTCGGCTACTCCTCGGGCGGCCTGCTGGCCGACGGCGTCGCCGCCGAGCTGGCCGCACGGGGCCGGCCGGCCGCAGGGCTGGTCCTCGTCGACACCTTCGTCTTCGGCGCCGAACTCGCCACCGACGGCGCCGCCCTGTTCGAGCGGATGTTCGCGATGCTGGCCGAGAACGGCGCGGTCACCGATGCCCGGCTCACCGCCATGGGCGGCTATCTGCGACTGCTCACCGACTGGGAACCCGCCGGCTCCGCCACACCCGTCCTGGTGGCCCGCGCCACCGAGTCGCTCACCGGGTTCGACCGCCCGCCCGCCTCCTGGGCCTACCCGCACGACGTGGTGGAGCTGGCCGGCGACCACTTCACCGTCCTCGAAGAGCATGCCGACCGTACTGCCCAGGCGGTGCACGAGTGGTTGGAGAAACAGTGACACAGCGACGTACCACCGTTCTGGTCGTCGGCGCGGGCCCGTGCGGCCTGGCCATGGCCGCACAGCTCAGCCGGCTCGGCGTGGCGGTCACCGTGGTCGACGCGGCCGACCATCCGCACACCGGCTCCCGGGCGATCCTGCTGTGGCCGCCGGTACGGGAAGTGCTCGGCGAACTGGGCCTCGCCGAGCGGGCCGCCCGCGACAGCGTCCAGCCCGCCGCGCTCCACTACCACCTGGGCTCCGGCGGCAGCGTGCGCGTGCCGCTCAGCGAGGCCAACGCGCCGCTGGTGCTGCCCCAGGAGCGCACCGGCAGGCTGCTCGCGGAGGCTCTGGCCGACCGGGGCGTCGACGTCGAGTGGGGCACCCGGGCCACCAAGGTCGTGCCGGACGCGCACACGGTCACCGTCACCGCGAGCCGCGCGGACGGCTCCACCACCGAGATCGAGGCCGACTGGGTGGTGGGCGCGGACGGGCTGCACAGCCAGGTCCGCGCCCAGCTCGGCATCGACTTCTCCGGGGCCCGGTTCCCGGCCACCTTCCTGCTCGCCGAGGGCCGCATCGCCGGCGAGGACGGCACCGGCGGGATCAGCACCGAGGAGATCCACTACTTCCTCGCCGACACCGGGGTCGCGCTGATCGCCCCGCTGCCCGGCGGCGAGTTCCGTATCTCCGGCGCGGTCCCGGACGGCACCGAGGCCACCGCCGAGCAGGCCCAGGCACTGCTGGACGAACGCGGCCCCGGCGGGCTCCGCTTCACCGAGGTGCGCACCGTGACCCTGTTCGCCAGTGACGAGCGGGTGGCCGGCGCGCTGCGCTCCGGCCGCTGCTTCCTGGTCGGCGACGCCGCCCACGTGCACAGCCCGATCGGCGGCCAGGGCCTCAACCTCGGCATCCCCGACACCCGCAACCTGGCCTGGAAGCTCGCCGGCGTGGTGCACGGCCGGCTGCACGAGTCGGTCCTGGACACCTACGACCCCGAGCGCCGGGCCGCGATCGAGCAGACCCTCCAGGCCACCGGCCGGATGGCCCGGCAGGCCGTGGTCGGCCCGCTGGCCCGTCAGATCCGCAACCTCACCTGGCGGTTGCTCGACGCAACCGGCGTACTGGCCCGCGGCTACGCCCCGATGCTGGCCGGCTGGCGCAGCCACTACCCGGACGTGCTGTTCGGCGGCACGGAACGCGCCCGGCCCCGCCCCGGCACCCGGGACCCCCGGTGGATCCCCAAGCCGTCCGACGAACTGGCCGGCCGGTTCCAGCTGATCACCTACGGCGGCAAGGACACCCGACTGGCCACCGAGGCGGCGGAGTTGGCGGACCGGCTGCCCGAACTGGTCGCGCACTTCCCGCTGGACGGCCCCACCGAGAAGTTCGTGCTGCTGCGCCCGGACGGCTATGTGGCCGCCGCCGGCCCCGCCGACCGGTTCCCCGGCACCGCCACGAAGCTCGCGGCACTGGTCCCCACCCCGTCGTCCCCGGCTGCGACAACCCGGTGACGGCCGAGCACCCGACCAGCCGAGCACCCCACTCGCCGAGCACCCCACGATGAGAGGACACGACATGCCCCACCCCGACGGCGCGCCGGCCACCGGCTGTCCCGTGCACGCCGATGCCACGGCGGCCCCCCGTCCCTGGGCGCCCGGGCTGCCCGAACCCGGCCCGGTGGAGCAGCTGCTGCTGCCCGACGGCAACCCGGTCTGGATGATCACCCGGTACGACGACGCGCTCGCCGCACTCAACAACCGCAAGCTCAGCAAGCACTTCGACAACGCGCTGCCCGAGCTGTGGCCCTCCGTGGGCTACGACGGCCGTAAGTCCATCCTCAACCAGCACATGAACCTCGCCGACCCGCCCGAGCACACCCGGCTGCGCAGACTGGTCTCCAAGGCGTTCACCCCGCGCCGGGTCGCCGACCTCGGCGAGCGGATCCAGCAGATCACCGACGAGCTGCTCGACGCGGTCGCCGACGCCGGCACCGCCGACCTGAAGGCCTCGTTCATCTCGCCGCTGATCTCCACGGTGCTCTACGAGATGCTCGGCGTGCCGCTCGCCGACGTCGAGGAGTTCGAGCGCAACACCTACATCTTCGTCGGCCTCGGCAACTCCTCCAGCCCCGAGGAGGTCGTCGCCTCGGTCGGCTGGTTCGAGGAGTACCTGACCAAGCTGACCGCACAGCGCCGTGCCGACCCCGGCCCCGACCTCATCTCCGGTCTGGTGCAGGCCAACGAGGACGGCGACGCCCTCGCCGACCTGGAGATCCGCTCCACGGTCATGCTGCTGCTCCTGGCCGGCGCCGAGACCACCATCAACCTGCTCTCCAACGGGATCCTCGCGCTGCTGCGCAACCCGGAGCAGCTGGCCGAGCTCAAGGACGACCCCGAGGGGCTCGCCCCGGCCATCGAGGAACTGTTGCGGCTGACCAGCCCGGTGTTCACCGTGGTGTACCGCTTCGCCACGGAGGACATGGAGCTGGGCGGCGCACGGGTCAAGGCGGGCGAGCACGTGATGATCTCGCTGGCCGCGGCCAACCACGACCCGGGCCAGTTCAGCGACCCGGAGACGCTGGACATCCACCGCGACGCCTCCAAGCACCTGGCGCTCGGCCACGGCACCCACTTCTGCATCGGCGCCCCCCTGGCCAGGCTCAAGGCCCGGATCGCGCTGCGCACCCTGTTCGACCGGTTCGACGACCTCCGGCTCGCCGTTCCCGACGAGAAGCTGACCTGGACGCCCAGCCTGGTGGCCAACAGCCTCGACCACCTGCCGGTGACGTTCACCGCGGCCACCCCGGCCGCCACGGGCTGACCTCTCCCGCGTATTTCCTGCCCCTCTCCGTACCGAGACTCTTTTCCGCGCGGTGACGGCCGTCCCCGCGCGGGGTTGGGAACGACAGCGATGACCGAGGCACCGATGCTCGACCCGGGCTTCATAGCCCAGCTGCTGCCCTTCGACCCCTTCGACCCGGCCTTCCTGGCCGACCCCTACCCGATCTACGCGCAGATCCGGGAGAAGGGCCCGGTGACCCGCACCCCGCTGGGGCTGTGGGCGGTGACCGGGCACGAGGCCTGCTCGGCCGTACTGCGCGACCAGCGCTTCGGCTGGGGCGACGGCGCCACCGTCGCCGACCACTTCCGCACCGAGGCCGACGGCACGGTGGTGCGGCCGTTCATCTTCTCCGACCCGCCGGAGCACACCCGGATCCGCGCCCTGGTCGGCAAGGCGTTCGCGGCCCGCCAGGTGGACCGGATGCGGACCACCGCCGAACAGGTCGTGCGCGAACTGATCGAGACCGCGCGCGCGGAGGCCGGCGACGGTCCGATCGACCTGATGAGCGCGGTGGCGCACCCCCTGCCCGGCCGGATGCAGAACGCGCTCCTGGACGTCCCGGCCGAGCACGCCGCCCGTTTCGACGAGCTGTCCGGGGACATCGCCCGCGGCCTGGACCCGAGCTTCCTGCTCGCGCCCGAGGAGATCGCCAAACGCGACAACGCCCGCGCCGAGCTGTACCGGTACATCGGTGAACTCGCCGAGGAGCGCCGGGCCAAGCCGGGCACCGACCTCATCAGCGAACTGGTCGCCGTCGAGGAGGGCGGCGACACGCTGACCCCGGAGGAACTGGAGGTCACCTGCACCCTGCTGCTCTCCGCGGGGTACGCCACCACCGTGAACCTGATCGGCAACGGCATGTTCGCGCTGCTGGGCCGCCCCGACCAGCGGGACTGGCTGCGCGCCCACCCCGGCCAGGTACCCGCCGCCGTCGAGGAGATGCTGCGCTTCGACACGCCGGTGCAGATGATCTCCCGGGTCGCCCTGGCCGAGGCCGAGATCGCCGGGCACACCGTCCAGCCGGGCGAGCAGGTCATGCTGATGATCGGCGCGGCCAGCCACGACCCGGACGTCTACGACGACCCCCACGAGCTGAGGCTGGACCGGCCCGCCGGCCGCAACCTGGGCTTCGGCCTCGGCATCCACTTCTGCGTCGGCGCCCCGCTGGCCCGGCTCACCGCACAGGCCGCGGTCTCCGCGCTGGCCGCGCTGGACCTGGAACCGGTCACCGGCACACCGGCCCGGGTGCCCAACATCATCATGCGCGGCCTGGCCGAACTGCCCGTCCGGGTCACCGGCTGACCCGCAGCACACCGGGCGGATGCCCACCGGAGACCTCCGGTGGGCACGCACCGTATCCGCACGGCGTCCCGCACCCGATCACACGCCGGCCGCACCACACACGGAGACTACGGGGATGACCGACACTCTGACCGCACCAGAACTCTGGATCCGCCGCTACCGGCCGGCGCCCCAGCACACCGACCTTTCGCTGGTCTGCTTCCCGCACGCGGGCGGCTCCGCCAGCTACTTCCGGCCGCTCGCCGACGCGCTGGCCCCCGTCGCCGACGTCCTGTGCGTGCAGTACCCGGGCCGCCAGGACCGGCGTGCCGAACCGCCCCGCACGGCGATCTCGCAACTGGCCGACGAGATCCTCACCGTGCTGGAGTCCCTGCCGCGGCGCCGGCTGGTGCTCTTCGGGCACAGCATGGGTGCCTGCGTGGCGTTCGAGGTGGCCCGCCGGATCGAGCGGGGCTCCGCGCTCGACCTGCTCGGTCTGGTCGCCTCCGGCCGCACCGCGCCGCCCAAGGTGCGGGACCGCGGGGTCCGTTCGATGGACGACGCCGGTGTCGTCGCCGAGATCCGCCGCCTCAACGGCACCGACGAGCGGCTGCTCCTCGACGAGGACGTCATTGAGATGATCATGCCGGCCGTCCGCGGTGACTACACGGCGGTGGAGACCTACCGGTACCTGCCCGGGCCACGGCTGCGCTGCCCGATCAGTGTGCTCGTCGGCGACGAAGACCCGCAGGTCACCCTGGCCGAGGCCGAGGAGTGGCGCGCCCACACCGCCGGTGCCTTCACCCTGCGCGACTTCCCCGGCGGCCACTTCTACCTGGCCGAGCAGCAGGCCGAGGTGGCCCGGGCGCTGACCGAGGACCTGGCGGCCTTCGGCCGCGGCCCGGGACGCGACGCCTGACCGAACCGTCCCCGAGCACGCCCTCCAGACCGAAGGAAGCCTGTGGTGATGACCGACCTGGCCGCCGCGATCGAGTCACCCGACGCGCAGACACGTGACTTCGCGTCCCTGCCCGTACCGGAGTCCTACCGGGCCACCGTGCTGCGCAAGGACGAACAGCACATGTTCGACGGCGTCCCGGTCGGCGACCGCGAACCCGCCAAGGCCCTGCACCTCAGTGACGTACCGACCCCGGAGCCCGGCCCCGGCGAGGCCCTGATCGCCGTCATGGCGAGCTCCGTCAACTACAACACGGTGTGGAGCGCGCTGTTCTCGCCCGTGCCGACCTTCGCCTTCCTCGAACGCTACGCCCGCACCGGCGGCCCGGCCGCCCGGCACGACCTGCCCTACCACGTGATCGGCTCCGACCTGTCCGGTGTGGTTCTGCGCACCGGGCCCGGGGTGCGCCGCTGGCAGCCCGGTGACCGGGTGGTCGCGCACTGCCTGTGCGTCGAGTTGGAGGACGCGGCCGGCCACGACGACACCATGCTCGACCCGGAGCAGCGGATCTGGGGCTTCGAGACCAACTACGGCGGGCTGGCCGAGCTGGCGCTGGTGAAGGCCAACCAGCTGATGCCCAAGGCCGGGCACCTGACCTGGGAGGAGGCCGCGGCCCCCGGCCTGGTCAACTCCACCGCCTACCGTCAGCTCGTCTCGCGCAACGGCGCCGCCATGAAGGTCGGCGACACCGTGCTGATCTGGGGCGCGGGCGGCGGTCTGGGCTCCTACGCCACCCAGTACGCGCTGGCGGGCGGCGCGATACCGATCTGCGTGGTGTCCAGCGAGCAGAAGGCGGAGATCTGCCGTGCGATGGGCGTCGAGGCGATCATCGACCGCGGTGCGGAGAACTACCGGTTCTGGCGGGACGAGGAGACCCAGGACCAGCGCGAGTGGAAGCGGTTCGGCAAGCGGATCCGTGAACTGACCGGCGGCGACGACGTGGACATCGTCTTCGAGCACCCGGGCCGGGAGACCTTCGGCGCCTCCGTCTACGTGGCCCGCAGGGGCGGCACGATCGTCACCTGCGCCTCCACGTCCGGCTACCGGCACGAGTTCGACAACCGCTACCTCTGGATGCACCTCAAGCGGATCATCGGCTCCCACTTCGCCAACTACCGCGAGGCCTGGGAGGCCAACCGACTGGTCGTCAAGGGCCGTATCCACCCCACCCTCTCGCGTACCTATCCGCTCACCGAGACGGGCCGGGCCGTCACCGACGTCCACCGCAACCACCACCACGGCAAGGTCGGCGTGCTGTGCCTGGCCCCACGGGAGGGGCTCGGCGTCACCGACCCCGAACTGCGGGCACGGCACGAGCCGGCCATCCACCGCTTCCGCACGGTGTGAGCGCGGGCCGGCGGGGTCGCGGTTCCCGCCGGCACGGTACCCGCCGATGTTTGGTCTGCACCATTGACATGTCCGCGGACCAGGGCCTTCAATGCGGCACGTCTACGTATGTCTTCCGACGTTCACGTATGAGGAAGGTCCTGGTATGAACACCCCCCACCCGGACATGGCCTGGCCCCGCACCCTGTTAAGACTCCTCGCTCTGGTCGCCGTGGTGCTCGGCGTCCAGGCCGCCCCCGCGGGCACCGCCCACGCCGCTGCGCCCGTCAATGTGATCGCCTTCTACGACGGCACCTACGACGCGGCGCACATCAGCTTCGACCACGAGGCCAACACCTGGTTCCCGCAGGCCGGCGCCCAGAACGGCTTCACGTACACCGCGACCACGGACTGGAGCCGGCTCAACACCGCGACGCTCGCCAACTACCAGGTGGTGATGTTCCTCGACAACTACCCGCACACCGCGTCGCAACAGTCCGCCTTCCAGAGCTACATGGCGGGCGGCGGCGGATTCATCGGCTTCCACGTCTCGGCGTACAACGACAACACCAGTGACTGGCCCTGGTACCACAACACGTTCCTCGGCACCGGCACCTTCAAGAGCAACAGCTGGGGTCCGACCGCGGAGACCCTTCAGATCGACGACCCCAGCCACCCCGCGACCGCGAACCTCCCGGCCACCATCACGTCCTCGGTGAGCGAGTGGTACAGCTGGCAGAACGACCTGCGGCAGAACCCCGCCATCGACATCCTCGCCTCGATGGCCCCGTCCACCTTCCCCATCGGCACCGACCCCAACCAGACCTGGTACAGCGGCTACTACCCGATCGTCTGGTCCAACCGCAATTACAAGATGGTCTACAACAACTTCGGCCACAACGCGATGGACTACGCGACCAACACCACCCTGTCGTCGACGTTCGGGAGCGCCCAGCAGAACCAGCTCCTGCTCCAGGAGATCAAGTGGGCGTCCGGCCAGTCCGGTCCGGTCACCCCGCCCGCGAACACCACCGGTCCGATCCACGGCTACGGCGGAAAGTGCGTGGACGTGGCAGGCGCCGCGACCGCCAACGGCACCGCCGTACAGCTCTACGACTGCAACGGCACCGGCGCGCAGAACTGGACGGTCTCCACGGCCGGGACCCTCAGCTCGCTCGGCAAGTGCATGGACGTGACCGGGGCTTCCACCGCCAACGGCGCCAAGGTGCAGCTCTACGACTGCAACGGCACCGGATCACAGGTCTGGCAGCCCGGCGCGAACGGCTCCCTGGTCAACCCGCAGTCGGGCAAGTGCCTCGACGCGACCGGTCCCAGCTCGGCCAACGGCACCCGGCTGCAGATCTGGTCGTGCTCGGGTTCCGCCAACCAGAGCTGGACGCTGCCGTCCTGAGCCGCCCTCCCGTAAGGGCCGGCGTGCCGCAGCCGCGGCATGCCGGCACAGGGACCGGGGGTCAGAACAGTGTGCGCACGGGCGTTCCGGCGCTCCAGGCCGCGATGTCCTCGACCGCGTCCCGGTAGAAGACCTCGTACAGATCCCGGCTGACGTACCCGATGTGGGGGGTGACCACGGCGTTCGGCAGAGTGCGCAGGGGATGGCCGGCGGGCAGGGGCTCCCGGTCGAATACGTCCAGCGCCGCCGACGTGATCCTCTTCTCGGTCAACGCGCCGATCAGCGCCGCCTCGTCCACCAAGGGCCCGCGCGAGGTGTTCACCAGGATCGCCGTCGATTTCATGAGGCCCAGTTCGCGCTCGCCGACCAGGCCCCGGGTGCGGTCGCTGAGTACGAGATGAATGCTCAGTACATCCGAGCGGGCGAACAGTTCGTCCCGCGAGACGTATTCGGCTCCCTTCGCCTGCGCGTCCGCGGGCGTCAGGTTCTGGCTCCAGGCGATGGTCCGCATACCGAAGGCGCGCCCGATCTCCGCCACCGCGGTCCCGAGCCGGCCAAGACCCAGCACCCCGAGAGTGGCGCCCCTCAGGCTCGTCCCCAGACCCTCCTGCCAGCCGCCCCGGCGTACGGAGTCCACCTGCTGCGGGACCATGCGGGCCGCGGAGAGGATGAGCGCCCAGGTGAGTTCGACCGTCGGATACCCGAAATAGCCCGTGCCGCAGACGGTGATCCCCGCACGGCGAGCGGCCTCCAGATCGATCGCCGCGTTGACCGGCCCGGTGGTCACGAGCAGTTTCAGACGGGGCAACCTGTCCAGGGTCGAGGACGGGAAACGCGTCCGCTCCCGCATGGCGACCACCACCTGGTACTCGGCGAGCGCCGCCACGACCGCCTCCTCGTCCGCGAAGGCATCCCTGAAGACGTCCACCTCAGCCTGGAGCGAGTCCCAGTCAGCCAGGCTCAGGGCCACGTCTTGGTAGTCGTCCAGGATCGCGATCCTCATGCGCATTCCTCTCGCTCGCGGCAGCCGGGCCGACATACCGATGGGTGAGGCGTGTACCGAACGAGGGTACGGGGGCGAACCACCGGGGCTCGTGTGGCACGTGGGCTCCATGACCGAAATGGTCCTCACCCTCGTGTGGTCTCCATGCACACACCTCGAAAAGACCTGTCAAGCGCGATGTTCCTCACAGGAAAAAGCGACTCCAGGGCGGCCGTCTCCAGCGGTTTTGCGGTGGTAGCCTCAAATGAGTGAGCAATCGACTCCGCGTCAAAGGCGCCGGCACCGGCACCACCTTCGCGATGTCTCCGAGGAATTTCCCGAGAACCCGCTCGTCGTATTCAAGGGAGTTTCCGGTTCGGGCAGGTCGAGCCGGGCGTCCGACACCGTCTTCACGGAGGGCCGACCGAGGTATATGGAACCGCTGTCCGCATACGCACGGCGATTCCTCGGACAGCTCGACGAGTCCACCACCGGTCCGCACTCCGTCTGTGCGGAACGTCAGCCGGCGGCCCCGCATCGACCGGTCGACGGCGGTAACGCGGTTGTCGTCGAGTACCACCTCGACGTCGTCACGACGGCCGACCGGCTGATCGGCATGGACCCGGAAGGGGGCCACCGGGGCGGACAGGTGATCGCCGCGGGCACCCCGGAACAGATCGTGGCCCACCCGGGATCGCACACCGGCGGGTATCTCGGTGCGCTGCTGGAGGAGACGCCATGAGCCTCGCTCACATGGAAGCCGCGACGGCGCAGGCGCTGTCCCCGTTCGACGACGAGACCGACGGTCCTGAACCGCGGCTCCCGGCGGAGGTCGGCAGCACCGACCCGGTGAAGGACTACCTGCGCCTCATCGCCCGGGTCAAGCTGCTCAGCGCGGAGCAGGAGGTGGACCTCGCCCGGCGCGTCGAGGCCGGCCTGTACGCGCAGCGGCTGCTGACGGAGGGCGAGAACCGGCACCCCCGGGAGGAACTGGTCCTGCTCGCCGAGGACGGCCACCGGGCGAAGGCCCACCTCACCGAGGCCAACCTCCGCCTGGTCGTCTCCGTGGCCAAGCGCTTCACCGGCCGGGGCCTGGACTTCCTGGACCTCATCCAGGAAGGCAACTCCGGTCTCATCCGGGCGGTGGAGAAGTTCGACTACACCAAGGGCTTCAAGTTCTCCACGTACGCGACCTGGTGGATCAAACAGGCGGTCACCCGCGCCCTGGCCGACCAGAGCCGCACCATACGGATCCCGGTCCACACCGTGGAGATCATCAACCGGGTGGCCAGGGCGCGCAGGGAACTGATGCAGGACACGGGCGCCCTGCCCACCCCGCAGGAGGTCGCCGCGAAGGCCGAGATACCGCTCGCACGGCTCGTCGAAATCGACGCCTACACCAGGGAACCCGTCTCCCTGCACGCCTCGCTCAACGAGGAGGGCGACGCCGAGTTCGGCGACCTCATCGAGGACACCGACACGCCCGCTCCCTGGGAGGCCGTGTCCCACCACCTTCTCCAGGACACCATCCGCGGCCTGCTCACCGCCATGACCGCCCGCGAGGCCGGCATCATCGCACTGCGCTACGGACTCACCGACGGCCGCCCGCACACCCTGGAGGAGATCGGCGTCGTCTACGGCGTGACCCGCGAACGCATCCGGCAGATCGAGGCCAAGACGATGAGCAAGCTCCGTCACCCGTCCCGCTCCCAGGTACTGCGGGACTACCTCGACGACACCTGACCCGACCGGCCGGGCCACCGTCCACGAGATGGTCGACCCACTCGGGGGCCAGGACCCGCGGACAGCGCCGTCAACGTGGTCCGGACCCCACCGAGCCCGGCGCGGGCGGGGCCGGGGCGGCCCGGGCGGGCGCCGTCGCACCGTGCGCCCCGTCCAACTCCCTGTGGAGGTCGCAGCCTTCACGGGCCGCCGCGGCGAACTCGGCCGCGTACGGCGACCGCTACAGACCGCGCCACACGTTGTCGAAGGCCGAGTCCTCGATCTCCCGCCGCTGCCGGACGGCGGCCAGCTCCGTCACGGCGCCGTCCACCGCGGCCACCACCGTCACGGTCGCGTCGGAGACGGCACTCGCGAGGTCCTTGGGCGTCTCGTCCTGGACGCCCACCGCGGCCGCGAAGGCGGCGAGCACGGGCTCACCCGACGTCCAGCGCTCGCGCGCCCGGGCATGCTCGGGCGAGTCGGCCGGCGCCGTCCGCCCGGTCGGCAGCGGCAGCCACCGCCGCCGCTGCCGGGTGACTGTGCCGTCCTCCTCCAGCTCGGCGAGATAGGTGGCGGACAGGCCACGCCCCCGGCGCCACAGCCAGTCCTCGACCGACTCGTAGGGCGTGTCGCGCTTCAGCGCCGCCACCGCCTGGTCGAGGAGCCGGTCGCCCGTCCCGCCCTGGGTGGCGGGCACGACGATCTCGTCGTCGAGGGTGGCCGCCCCGGCGTCGAGGAGATCGACCAGTTCGGCTCCCGCGAGCGCCAGCGAGAGGTCGCCCTGCTCGACGGGCCGGGCCGCGGCGTCGTACACGGTGACGATGAACAGGTCCCGGGGTGTGGTCATGTCGGACTCCCCAACAAAGAGGGCGGCAGAGGCATCTGCGGCCATGGTGGCGCGGAAGAACACGATGCCCGGTGCGGGCGCCACGCAGTCTCTCGCGCTTCGCCCGCGCAGGTCACTCGTTCCGCCCAGGCGAGGCGCGTGGCGTGCCGCTTCGCGCGCCGTACCACCACGATGAGCCGCGACGTGCCGACGCGCAGCGCGACACGGGCGGGTGCGGGGCCGGGGGAGCGGCGATCGACAGGGCCGGGGAGCGGGACTCGCACGGGCGGGCGGGGAGGGAGGACCCGCACGGGCGGCCGGGGAGCGGGGACCCGCACGGGCGGGCCGGGGAAGCGAGGACCCCCACCGGCGCGGAGCGGCGATCCACAGCGCCGGTGGAGTGCCGGCACGCGCGATAGGCTGCTTGGCGATCAGAAGGGTGACATCGGCCGGAGGTGGGTGGACATGACAGCGGAGGTCGAGCCGTCGTCCGCCGTCGGCGCGGGCGGCCGGGACAGCCGGCTGGGTCCCCTGCTCATCACCCTCTTCGGGCTGTACGCGCGCGGTGAGCACAACTGGCTCTCCGTGGCCTCGGTGATACGTCTCATGGCCGACCTCGGTGTCGAGGGTCAGGCCGTCCGTTCGGCGGTCTCCCGGCTGAAACGGCGCGGGGTGCTGCGGAGCGAGCGCCACGAGGGAGCCGCCGGATACGCCGTCGCCGACGGCACGCTGGAGGTGCTGGAAGAGGGCGACACACGCATCTTCGAGCGGAACCGGGCCGCGGCCGACGACGGCTGGCTCATCGTCGTCTTCTCCGTGCCCGAGTCCGAGCGGGACAAGCGCCACGCCCTGCGCACGGCCCTGACCCGGCTGGGCTTCGGCACCGCGGCCCCCGGTGTCTGGGTGGCCCCCGGCGTCCTCGCCGACGAGACCCGCCGCACCCTGCAACGCCTCGAACTGACGCCGTACGTCGACATCTTCACCGGCGACCACTTCGCCTTCGGCGACCTGTCGGCGAAGGTCCGTGAGTGGTGGGACCTCGACGAGCTCACCGCGCTCTACGCGGACTTCCTCGCGCGGTACGGGACGGTGCGCGAGCGCGCGGCCGCAGGCGGGATCGCGCCGCGGGAGGCGTTCGGGGTCTATCTGCCGATGCTCACCGAGTGGCGCCGGCTCCCGTACCGCGACCCCGGCCTGCCGCTGTCCCTGCTGCCGCCGGGCTGGCACGGTGAGACCGCCGGCGCGCTCTTCGAGGAACTCGACAGGACGCTCAGGGCGCCCGCCCGCGAACACGCCCTGGCGGTCATCCACACGGCCTAGGCCTACGGCCTGATCAGCCTTTCCTCCGGGATCACGGCCACGCCGAGGATCTCGATCAACGCCTCCGGCTGCCAGAGCGCGGTGCAGCCGATGCCCGCCATCGCCGGATACACCGGCCCCGCGAGCTCCCGCCACACCCGGCCGATCTCCTTGCCGTGGGCCTGGTAGTCGGGGATGTCGGTGAGATAGATCGTCACGCTCACCAGGTCCGCCGGCTCGCCGCCCGCCGCCCGCAGCGTGCTGAGCACATTGCCGAACGCCTGGCGGAACTGCTCGACGATCCCGCCCGGAACGATCTTCATATCGGCGTCGAGCGCGGTCTGGCCGCCCAGATGGAGCGTGTTCCCCGCGAGCGTTCCGTGCGAGTAGCCGCTCGGGGCGGGCAGTTCGGGCGGGTTCACGGCGACGGGAGTCATGAGGCCTCCGGTTCGGTGGTGTCCAACTCCGGCCGCACGGCCGGTCGTATTGACAATAAATGACGACCGTGAAAAATACGAGATAGGGCGCGGTCCTCCTCCGGACCCGGCGAGCCGACGCCCCCGACAGGCCGACGACCCCGGCAAGCCCACGGAAACGGAGCCGTTCCATGGAGCCCGACCTCAGCAAGTACCGACTCGAAGGCGACAGCGAGATGTACCGGCTGCCCAGCGGCATCGTCGCGCCCGTCGTCACCCGGGCCGGCCAGGAGGACGTGAACACCGCCGACTCGGGCGGCGCCGTCCGGGTGTCGGGCGTCAGCGCCCAGCACACCCCGGCGCGCCGCCTGTGGTACGGCAAGGTCAGCAACGAGCCCGGCTACCGTTCGGTCACCCACCACCACGGCGAGGCCGAGACCGGAGGATACGTCCTCTCGGGCCGGGCCCGGATCTACTTCGGCGAGAAGTTCGAGGACTACGTCGACATGACGGAGGGCGACTGGGTCTTCGTCCCGCCCTTCATGCCACACGTCGAGTGCAACCTCTCCCGGAGCAGGCCGCTGGTGTGGATGACCACCCGGACCCCGGAGAACATCGTGGTGAACCTGCCCGACGTGGCCGACACCGACCTGCGCGACTGGCTGAACCGATGACCGCCGCCCCGACCTCCGCGATCGTCACCGCGGCCCTCACCCTCAAGCCCGCCGCGCCCGAGCACTTCGACCTCGCGTTCACCGCCACCACCCAGCCCTGCCCCTGGCCCAAGGCCTACGGCGGCGACCTCGTCGCCCAGGCCGCCGCGGCCGCGATGCGCTCGGTGACCGACGGCAAGTCGCTGCACTCGATGCACAGTTACTTCCTGCGCCCGGCCGACATCGGTGCCGAGGTCCGCTACGAGGTGGAGGTGGTGCGCGACGGCCGCGGCTACAGCACCCGCCAGGTACGCGGCTACCAGAACGGCAAGGTGCTCTACGTCTGCCTCGCCAACTTCGCGGCGGGGGAGCCGGGTGGTTCCTTCCACGCCGAGTTCGCCGGGGAGATCCCCGCCCCCGAGACGCTGCCCAGCTCGGCCGAGTACCTCGCCGAGCGCACCGGCGGCACGATGACCGCCGAGTCCAGGGCCTACTGGCGCGGCGGCCGAGGCTTCGACATGCGCCACGTGCCCGGCCCCGTCTACCTCACCGTCGAGGGTGAACGACTGCCCCACCAGGCGGTCTGGCTACGGCCGTTCGACGCGCTGCGCCCCGTCGAGGGACTCACCGACGCCCAGCGCGACCTGGCCGCCCTCGCCTACGTCTGCGACTACACGATCCTCGAACCCGTCCTGCGGGTCCTCGGCCTGGCCTGGGCCGACCCCGGCCTGGTCACCGCGAGCCTCGACCACGCCATGTGGTTCCACCGCCCCGCACCGGTGGGCGACTGGCTGCTCTACGCCCAGGAAGCGGTGGCCGCCGACGCGGGCCGCGGCCTCGGCACCGGATGCTTCTTCACCCGCGACCGCCGTCACCTGGCCACAGTCGTCCAGGAGGGCATGATCCGCCCCGCCTGACCGCCCGCCGCATTCCACCGGCGGGCTCCCGGAAGGAACCCCACGTTGGCTGTTCCGCTCTCACCGACCTCGCATCTGGACACCTTCGCCCGGGACCATCTCCCGCCCGCCGAACTGTGGCCCACGATCGAGTTCACCACGCCCGAACTGAGCTACCCGGCCCGCCTCAACGCGGCCACCGAGCTCATCGACGCGGCCGTCGAACGCCACGGCCCCGACCGCCCCGCCCTGCGCACCCCGGCCGGGGAGGTGTGGACGTACGGCGAACTGCGCACCCGCGCCAACCAGGTCGCCCAGGTCCTCACCGAGGACCTCGGCCTGGTACCCGGCCGGCGCGTCCTGCTGCGCGCGCCCAACACCCCCTGGACGGTGGCCTGCTGGCTCGGCGTCCTGAAGGCGGGCGGGGTCCTGGTCACCACGATGGCCGCGCTGCGCGCCCGCGAGATCACCCCGATCGCCGAACGCACCAAGCCCGCCATCGCGTTGGTGGACCACCGCTTCACCGACGAGATCCGCACCGTCCTGCCCGACCTGCCGCTGGTCGAGTACGGCGGGCCCGGCCCTGACGACCTGGTGGCCCGGTGCTCCGCCAAGTCCGGCGAGTTCAGGGACGTGGAGACGGCCGCCGACGACGTGGCGCTGCTCGGCCCCACCTCCGGAAGCACCGGCGCCCCCAAGATCACGATGCACTTCCACCGGGACATCCTGTCCATCGACAACACTTTCGGCCGGCACCTCCTGGGGCTGCGCGAGGACGATCTGGTGGCCTGCACCGCGCCGTTCGCCTTCACCTTCGGCCTCGGCATGCTGGTGGTCTTCCCGCTGCGGGCCGGCGCCTGCGCCCTGCTGACCGAGACGGCCACACCGGACCAGCTCGCCGACCTCGTCGAGAAACACGGCGTCACCGTCCTCGCGACGGCGCCCACCGCCTACAAGGCCATCGTGCGCGACGGCAAGGTGCGGCAACTCGGCAGCGTCCGGGTCGGGGTGTCGGCGGGCGAGCACATACCCCTCACCACCTGGCAGGAACTGCGCGACCGCATCGGGCTGAAGGTGATCGACGGCATCGGCGCGACCGAACTGCTGCACATCTTCATCTCCGCCGCCGGCGACGACATCCGGCCCGGAGCCACCGGACGTCCCGTGCCCGGCTACCGCGCCACGATCCTGGATCTCGACGGCGCGGAACTCGGCCCGGGGGAGCCGGGGCGGCTCGGCGTCATCGGCCCGGTCGGCTGCCGCTACCTCGACGACGAACGCCAGCAGGACTACGTCGTGGGCGGCTGGAACGTCACCGGCGACATCTTCCACCGCGACGAGGACGGCTACTTCCACTACCACGCCCGCAGCGACAACATGATCGTCTCCTCCGGGTACAACATCGGCGGTCCCGAGGTGGAGGCCGCCATCGACACCCACCCGGACGTCGTCGAGTCCGCCGTCGTGGCCCGCCCCGACCCGGAGCGCGGCTCGGTCGTCTGCGCCTTCGTCGTCCTGCGCGAGGGGGTCACCGGGGATCCGGCGAAGGCCAAGGAGATCCAGGACCACGTCAAACAGGTACTGGCGCCCTACAAGTACCCGCGTGACGTCCGCTTCCACGACGCCCTGCCGCGCAACACCAGTGGAAAACTCCAGCGGTTCGCGCTCCGCAAGATCATCGAAGCCGAACAGGCCGCTGAGCAGTGAGAGGAACTCCCTTGAAGATCGCGATCATCGGCGGTGGCCCGGGAGGGCTCTACCTCGCGGCGCTGCTGAAGCAGCTGGACCCCGCCCACGAGATCACCGTGTGGGAGCGCAACGCCCCCGACGACACCTTCGGCTTCGGCGTGGTGTTCTCCGACGAGACACTCGGCGGCATCGAGAACGCCGACACCGTCTTCGCCGAGGCCATGTCCCGCCGCTTCGCCCGCTGGACGGACATCGACATCCACTACCGGGGCGAGAGCCACACCGTCGGCGGCCAGGGCTTCGCCGCCATGAGCCGCAAGGAACTGCTGCACCTCCTCCAGGAGCGCTGCCGGGAGCTGGGCGTCACCCTGCACTTCTCGACCCCGGCACCCGAGGTGGCCGGGCTGCGCGCCTCGCACGACCTCGTCGTCGGCGCGGACGGCGTCAACTCGGGCGTCCGGGCGGCCCACGCGGACGCATTCCGCCCGTCCCTGGACCGGCGGCGCAGCAAGTACATGTGGCTGGGCACGGACCGGGTCTTCGAGGCCTTCCAGTTCTTCGTCAAGGAGACGGAGTGGGGGGTCGCGCAGGTCCACGGCTACCCCTACTCCGACACCGGCTCGACCTTCATCGTGGAGATGCACGAGGACGTCTGGCGCCGGGCAGGATTCGACGTCACCGAGGACATGGCGTTCGCGCCGGGTGTCTCCGACGAGCAGGCCGTGGCCCGCATCCGGGAGCTGTTCGCCGACGAACTCGGCGGACACCAGGTGTTCGCCAACAACTCCAAGTGGCTGAACTTCACCACCGTCCGCAACGAGCACTGGCACCACGGCAACCTCGTCCTCATCGGCGACGCCGCCCACACCGCCCACTTCTCCATCGGCTCCGGCACCAAGCTGGCCATGGAGGACGCCCTCGCCCTGGCCGCCTGTCTGCACGAACACCCCGACGCGGACAGCGCGTTGACCGCCTACGAGAGCGAACGCCGCCCGGTGGTGGAGTCCACCCAGCGGGCCGCGCAGGCCTCGCTGGAGTGGTTCGAGAACATCGGCATGTACGCCGGCCAGGAACCCACCCAGTTCTGTTTCAACCTCCTGACCCGTTCGCGCCGCATCACCTACGACAACCTGCGCACCCGGGACCAGGAGTTCGCCGACCGCGTCGACGCCGCCTTCGCCACGGCGCAGGGACTGGACACCGAGGCGCCCGCGATGTTCCAGCCGTTCCGGATCGGGCGGCTGGAGCTGAAGAACCGGGTGATCGTCTCCCCGATGGACATGTACTCCGCCGTCGACGGCGTGCCCGGTGACTTCCATCTGGTCCATCTGGGTTCGAAGGCGATGGGCGGGGCGGGCCTGGTGATGACGGAGATGGTGTGCGTCTCGCCCGAGGGCCGGATCACCCCCGGCTGCACCGGCCTGTGGAACGACGGACAGCGCGACTCCTGGCAGCGGATCGTCTCCTTCGTCCACGACCGCAGCACCGCCCGCATCGGACTCCAACTCGGCCACTCCGGCCGCAAGGGCTCCACCCGCCTGATGTGGGAGGGCATGGACGAACCGCTGCCCGACGGCAACTGGGAGGTCATGGGCCCGTCCGCAGTGCCGTACGGACCCGGATCGCCCGTCCCCCGCGAACTCACCCGCACCGAACTCGACGCCATCACCGCCGAGTTCGTCGAAGCGGCCCGCCGCGGCGCCGAGGCCGGCTTCGACCTCCTCGAACTCCACTGCGCCCACGGCTACCTGCTCTCCTCCTTCCTCTCGCCCCTCGCCAACCGGCGCACCGACGAGTACGGCGGCCCGCTGGCGAACCGGCTGCGCTACCCCCTGGAGGTCTTCGACGCGGTCCGGTCCGTCTGGCCCGCCGAACGGCCGATGAGCGTGCGGATCTCCGCCACCGACTGGGCCCCCGACGGCAACACCGAACACGACGCCGTGGAGATCGCCCGCGCCTTCATCGCGCACGGCGCGGCCGCCATCGACGTCTCCACCGGCCAGGTCACCAAGGACGAACGCCCCGCCTACGGCCGCTCGTACCAGACCCCCTTCGCCGACCGGATCCGTCACGAGGTGGCCGCCGAGAGCGGCGCGGCGGTGATCGCGGTCGGCGCCATCGCCTCGTACGACGACGTGAACTCGATCCTGCTGGCGGGCCGCGCCGACCTGTGCGCCGTAGGACGTACCCATCTGTACGACCCGCACTGGACCCTGCACGCGGCCGCCGACCAGGAGTACCGGGGACCGGCCGCCGAGTGGCCGGTCCAGTTCGGGGCCGGTCGCCGCAAACCGCCCACCGCGCGCACGGACGCCGTTCGCCCCCGCCTGTCCCTGCTGCGGGCGGACTCGGCGGGGGAGAGCGTGCACCTGCGGTGGAAGCCCCTGAGGGAGGGAGTACCGGTGGTGGGGTGACGTCTGGTGGTGCCGGCGGATCAGCTCCTTGCCGGATTCGTTGACGATCAGCGCACGGATCGCGTCCGCCCTGTAGTGGGGGTGTCGCACATGCCCCTGACGCTCTCCTGGCGGGCTGTACGCGGGCTGTGGAGCGCGACCCCTCGGGACCCCGTCCGGACCGCCTCGGGACGCCGTCGGGATCATGGCGAACCGCTCGGTTTTCGCCCTCCGGAGGGCGCCGGAGGCGTGACGCCACCCATAGGAGCCAGATCACATCCTATCGGGCTTCGTAGGTCCGGAACGCCCTGAACGCCATGCAAGCCGCATGAAAAGGTGCATTTCGGCGATTTATACGATGTCAGGTAGTACGTCACATCATTGCGTCCTACTCCGGCCGCCGCTAACCATGGCTGTCGTCGCCGGGAGACGGGCGATGGACCGAGCGGATCCCCGCCGGGTCCGCCCACTCCCGCCGGTTGTACGGGGCTCCGCCCCACGCCGCCGCACACAGCGGCCGGCGCCGACGCCGTCCCCACCGGAGAGATTCGTTCACATGACCATGACCACTCGCACCCGCATCGCCCGCCTCCGCACCCTCGGCCTCACCGGCCTCGCCACCACCGGTGCCGCGGCGGCCGCTCTCACCCTGATGCCGACGACCGCGCAGGCCGCCGAAGCGACGCAGGCGCACACCTCCACCGCGGTCACGGCCTCCAGCAACGACAGCCGCACCACCGGGCAGAAGTCCGGCTACTCGAACAACCTCGACGGCTGGATCAAGCAGTCTCTGCAGATCATGAAGTCCAAGGGCATTCCGGGCAGCTACGACGGCCTCAAGCGCAACATCATGCGCGAGTCCGGCGGCAACCCCTCCGCCCAGAACAACTGGGACGTCAACGCCCAGAAGGGCACCCCTTCCAAGGGTCTGCTCCAGGTGATCGACCCCACCTTCAACGCGTACCACGTCAACGGCACCGCGAGCAGCGTCACCGACCCGGTGGCCAACATCACCGCGGCCGCCAACTACGCCGCCCACCGCTACGGCTCGATCGACAACGTCAACTCCGCGTACTGAGCGCGGCGGTGACTCAGCGGGCCGACCCCGGCCCGTCGTGCCGCAGCAGGAACACGTCGGCAACGGCGTCGGTGAACCCTTCGCCGACCGGCCCGGCCGGCACCAGTACGCGGTAGCAGAGCGGGCCCACCAACCGGTCCGCCTCGGCGTCCAGGACGAGCCCGGCGGGCAACCGGCCCGCCGCCACGGCCGTTCCAGCAGGACGCGGTCGCGCCGGCGCTGCGGCTCCGGAACAACGCGACGTGAACTCCCCGGCGAACGCCGGATCGTGCTGGGCCCGCGCGAGCAGGGCCCGGAAGACCGCGCCGGAACCGGACTCGCCGAGAAACGTGGCGAGCCGGCGCAGACAGTCCCGCAGGTCGGCGGCGAAGTCCCGTCGGCCTTCGTACTCCACCGGCGGTGGACGGTCTCCTTGGACACCCCGCCTCGTGCGGTGATGCCCTCCATGGTCACGCCCGCGACAGCCCCGCCGATCTCGGCGCCCCGGCCGACCGCGTGCTCCGCGACGGCTGGAAGGACCTCTGGCCGCCCTTACTGAGGCTGCTGGAGCCGCACGCGTGAAGCTCTAGGGCTCCCGGTGCTCGTGCGCCGCCTGCTCCAGGGCCGCGGCCTCCGCCTCGGCGATGCGGGTCTCCGCCTCGACGTCGATCGAGCGGGTCAGCCACCAGTACAGCAGCGCCGAGACCGGCAGCCCGACGAACAGCGAGATGTCGGCGCCGTCGAGGGCCTTGGCGGCGGGGCCGACGAAGAGCGTGCCGACGGAGAAGAACGGGATCATGACCGCGAACCCGACCAGGTACGAGATGATCCCCTGCCAGCCCCATCGGCCGTAGATGCCGTTCGGCTTGAAGATCTCGGCGATCGCGTAGTGGCCGCGGCGCACCACGTAGTAGTCCATCAGGTTGACCGACGTCCACGGGATGAACAGGTAGAGCACCAGCAGCAGGAAGTTGTTGAAGTTCGTCAGGAAGTTCGAGGTCGCCGCCAGCGCGCCGATCAGGGAGAGCGCCGCGGTCACGCCGATGGTGATCAGACGCACGCCGAGCGTCGGGCGTACCCGCTTGAACGAGTCGATGGCGCTGATCAGCGTCAGTGAACCGCCGTACATGTTCAGCGCGGTGACGGAGATCAGGCCCAGGGCGGCGAACAGCAGCACGATCGCGCCGAAGCCGTCGAAGACCTTGTCGCCGGCGGCGTTGATCGAGGGGATCGTGTCGAAGCTGTCACCCGCCCAGGCGGCCAGCAGCGTCCCGAGCACCATCAGCCAGATACCGCCGAGCGCCGAGCCGAAGTAGGTCCAGTAGAACGTCTTGCGGACCGTCACGTCCGGCGGCAGATAGCGCGAGTAGTCCGAGACGTAGATGGCCCAGCTGATCTGGTAGCCGGCGACCACGCCGAACTGGGCCAGGAACGGGGTCGCTTTGAAGGCGCCGAGATCGAAGGAGCCCGGCGGGTAGTGCAGGGTGACCAGGACACCGACGGTGAAGATCCCGAAGATGACCAGGAAGGTGTAGGTCAGGAACCGCTCGGCCTTGTGGATGATGTCGTAGCCCACCAGCGCGATGACGAACGCGACGGCGGTGACCACGATCACCCACAGCTTCACGCCGCCGTGGATCGTGGAGTCCAGCGCCTCACCGGCCAGGCTGGTGTTGAACACGTTGAACCCCGCGTACTGGACATACGCGAACAGCCACACCAGCAGCGCCCCGACATAGCCGAACTGGGGCCGTGACTGGATCATCTGCGGCAGCCCCAGCTGCGGCCCCTGCGCCGAGTGGAAGGCCATGAAGAAGGTGCCGATCACGGTGCCCGCGACGATCGCAAGGAGCGACCAGATCAGGTTGCCGCCCTCCGTGATGCTGATCAGCCCCACGGCCAGGGTGGCGATCTGCGCGTTCGACATGAACCACAGCGGACCCAGATGCCACAGCTTGCCGTGCCGCTCGTCCAGCGGCACATAGTCGATGGACCGGATCTCCAGACCGCTCACCCGCGGTTCCGCCGATGTGCTCATGGCACCTCCCAGGGGTCGGTCCGTCACTCTGGTCACATTCTTCCCCCGGAATGGCCCGGATGAGGCCTACGGAATCCGTGTTCCGCCCCCCGGAACGGCCACCTCGCCCGCGGCCTTGTTGCTCTGCTCACAATGTGCCCGGAATCGCCCTTTTCGTGGCGGTGGTCACGTCGCCGACCGGGCATTTTGTCTATGTTCGCAGTTCTGTGTCCCTCCGACCTGAACTGCCGAGGCCCCGCATGCTCAACCGCCCCCTCGCCGTCGTGGCCACGGTGGTGACCCTGCTGGCCGGCGCCGCACCGGCGGCCCTGGCGGCCGGTGCCGCCTCCGGTTCCAGCTCCACGTTCCGTACGGCCGTGCAGGCACCGGCCGAGACACGCGTGACCGCCGCCGTCCTCGACCTTGACGGCAGCGGCCGGGAACCCGTGGTCTACGGCGACGACACGCCGTACGACACCGCGAGCATCGTCAAGGTCGACATTCTCGCCTCGCTGCTGCTCCATGCGCGTGACCACCGGCGCGCCCTCACCACCCGGGAGAGCGCCCTGGCGCAGGTGATGATCCGCGACAGCGACAACGACGCGGCCAACGCCCTGTGGCACTCCATCGGCGGCGCCCCCGGCCTGGCATCGGCGAACAAGCGACTGGGACTGACCTCGACCACGCCCGGTACCGCGGGCCGCTGGGGGCTCACCCGGACCACGGCAGGCGACCAGATACGACTGCTGCGCGCGATCTTCGGCTCCGGCCCCACACCGCTCGACACGGCCTCCCGAAGCCGTATCGGCACCCTGATGACCGAGATCGCCGCCGACCAGCACTGGGGCGTCTCGGCCGCCGCCGACTCCGGATGGGCGCTGAAGAACGGCTGGCTCATGCGCACCACCACCGACCTGTGGGACATCAACAGCGTCGGACGCGTCACGGCCGGCGGTCACCACTACCTCGTCGCGGTCCTCTCCAACGGCAACGCGTCCATGCCGGACGGCGTGCAACTGGTCGAACGAGCCGCCCGTACGGCCGTCACCGCAACGGCGGCACACTGACCCCCTTGGCCCAGCACGCCCCGCCCGCCGCCCGCATTGCCCCTAACGTGCACTAGAGGTGCCCTGACGCGCACCCGAGGTGACGGAGGCCGGCAACGGGAGGCGCGGTGGCGGGTTCGGGCGGACCGGCGGCCGGGCGGGGCCGGGGACGCCCGGCACGGGGCACGAAGCGGGGCGCCGGGTCCGCCCGCGCGGCGTGGATCCCCCAGCGCGCCCGCGATCCGCGTGCCTCCGCCTCCGTCAGCGCGGTCGTCGTCCCCGCTCTGCGGATCGCCGCCGCCTACGCCTGGCGGCTCATCGTGCTCGGCATCGTCGTCTACGGCGTCTTCATCGTCCTGGGCCGCTTCCAGCTGATCGCCGTCGCCCTGTTCCTGGGCCTGGTCGTCACCTCGGTGCTGCGGCCGTTCACCGACCTGCTGAGCCGCCGGCTCCCCCGGCCGCTGTCCGTGGCCGTGAGCCTGGTCGGCAGCATCTGCGTGTTCCTGGGGCTGCTGGCCCTGGTCGGCAACGCGATCGCCCAGGAGTCGGCGACACTGGCCGAGGAGTTCCGCGGCGGCATCCATCGCATCGAGGTCTGGCTCCAGCGCCCGCCCTTCCGGCTCGGCCCCGGCGCCCTGTCGCGTCTCCAGCAGCAGATCGTGAACTACATCCAGGCCCACCGCTCCAACCTGGTCAGCAGGGCGCTCAGCGGCTTCGGCACGCTCGTCGAAGTGGTCGCCGGGGGCGCGCTCGCGCTGTTCTCCTCCGTCTTCTTCCTCAACTCCGGCGAACGGCTGTGGGCCTGGACCAGCCGCGAGCTGCTGCCCGCCGGCGCCCGGAACGCATGGGACCGGGCCGGGCACGCCGCCTGGCGGACGTTCGCCGGGTACACCCGGGGCATCATCATCGTGGCCGCCGCCAACGCCGTACTCGTCGGCATCGCCCTGCTGGTGCTGCGGGTGCCGCTCGCGCTGCCGCTCACCCTGCTGGAGTTCTTCGCCGCGTTCGTCCCGCTGGTCGGCTCACCGGTCGCGCTGGGCGTGGCCACCGTGGTGGCGCTGGCCGGGCGCGGGCCGCTCACCGCCGTGGGCGTCCTCGTCCTCATCGTCGTCATCGGCCAGCTGGAGGGACATGTGCTGCACCCCCTGGTGATGAGCTGGGCGGTGCGCCTGCACCCCCTCGTCGTCGCCGTCTCCGTCATCGCGGGCAGCATCGTCGCGGGGGTGATCGGCGCCGTCGTCGCCGTGCCGTTCATCTCCGTCGTCTGGGCGGTGGTGCGGGCCCTGCGGACCGCGCCGCCCTGACCCGGCTCCAGGGGCTCAGCCGTCCTTGGCGGTGCGGCGGGTGCGCTTGGGGGCACGGCGGGACCGCCCGGACGGTGCGGGAACCCCGGACGGGGCGGCAGGCTCGGACGCCGGGTCCGGGGCCGGGGCCGGAGCGGGTGCGGGTGCGGGGATGCCGTCGTCCCACGCCTCGTGTGCGCCGAACGGGTCGGCGGGCCCCGCCGCGAGCAGCGCCTCGATGTCCAGGCCCGGCTTGGCGCGCGCCTTGACCGCGGCCAGGGCCAGCGTGTCGGCGTCGGACTCCGCGCCGTCGCGCCACAGGACCGTGCCCGGGAGCATCACCAGCGAGGTCGTGCCGGACTCCCCGGCGGCCGGGCGCAGCTGGACCCGGACACCGTGCCGGTAGGCCAGCCTGCCGACCACGAACAGGCCCATGTGCTGGTAGACGCCGGCGTCGCCGGTCGGCGGGTTCGCCAGCTTGTGGTTGATCAGCGCGAAGTCCTCGGGCATCAGACCGATGCCCTGGTCATGGATCTCGATCATGGTCTGGGCGTCGGGCAGCCGGGTCGCCGTGACGCGGACCGTCGAGCGCGGAGAGGAGAACGCGGTGGCGTTCTCCAGAAGCTCCGCCAGCAGATGCACGAGGTCGGTGACGGCCCGGCCGTGGATCTGACTCTCCGGGATGCCCGACAGCTCGATCCGCTCGTACTGCTCCACCTCGGAGGCCGCCGCCCGGATGACGTCGACCAGGGGGAGCGGGTGGTCCCACTGCTGGACGGGCCGCTCGCCGCCGAGCACCAGGAGGTTCTCGCCGTTGCGCCGCACCCGTGTGGCCAGGTGGTCCAGCTTGAACAGGTTGGCCAGCTGCTCGGGGTCGGCCTCGCGCCCCTCCAGATCGGTGATCAGGGCCAGCTGACGCTCGACCAGCGACTGGTTGCGGCTGGAGAGGTTGGTGAAGACCGTGTTGATGTTGCCGCGCAGCAGCGCCTGTTCGGCGGCGAGCCGGACCGCCTCCCGGTGCACGAGGTCGAAGGCCCGGGCCACCTCGCCGATCTCGTCCGTGGTGGTGATCGGGATCGGCGTGACCTTGGTGTCCACCTGGCCGGGCACGGCCTGGGACAGCTGGGTGATCACCGCCGGCAGCCGCTGCTCGGCGATCTCCATCGCCGAGGCGCTCAGCCGGCGCATGCCCCGGCTCATCGAACGGGCCACCCAGGCCGCGAGCAGCAGCGCTGCGAGAACGGCGCCGAGCGCGAGCGAGCCGTTGGTGAGCGCGTCCCGCTTCGCCTCGGCGGCGACGCTCCGGGCGTCGGCGAGCGCCGTGTCGGTGAGGTGGACCTCGATGCCCCGGCAGGCGTCGAAGGCGAGAGTGGACGCGGCGAAGAACGACTCCGGCGTGATGCCCTCGGTGGCCAGCTGCTCGGTCGGCTTCCCGGTGGCGATCTCACTGATCATCTTCGCCAGGTTCGGCGGTGCCACGAACGTCCGCCCGGCCGCCTTGGCCTCCTCGGCCGCCTTCGCGGTCTGCTCCGCACCCTTATTCTCGGCGTCCGCGAACGCCGCCCGCAGCCGGGTCATGTCCTGCGCGGTACCGGCGCCCGCGTACTCCTGGAGCGCCACCTGCTCCAGATAGGCGTACGAGCTGAACGAGCCCAGCTGGGTCGGGAGTTCGCCCTCCGCGAGGGCGGTACGGTCCTCGACCAGCAGATGCGTGCCGATGGAACGGATGAGGGACTCGGCCGCCTGGGTCAGGGAGACGGCGTAGAGGGTGCGTCCGAAGCTCGCCTGGTTGCTGCTGCCGAAGCCCAGTTCGTTGGAGAGCTCCATCAGCGGGTGCTGGACGGCGTGATAGCTCTCCTCGGTCCGCACCCCCGTCAGCCGGCCCGTGAACGCGTCGGCCCGTACCACCGGCAGTTGTCTCTCGCCCGCCCGGACCAGCTCGATCCGCCGGGTGAGGCCCGCGGTCCTGGGCGCGCGGGCCACCGCCCGGTCGAACGCCTCGGCGTCCGCGTCGGTCGCCTTGCGCGCCGCCACCACCGCCGGCGCGTTCCGCTCGCCCTCCAGCAGCGGGATGACCGACACGTCCCGTTCGTTGATCGCGTCACTGGCGTAGGCGTTCGCCGCCTGCACCAACTCCGCCACACGCACCGCGTCGTCGGCGTCCCGCAGGGTGTCGACCGAGTTCTTCACCCGGACACCGCCGAGACCGAGCGCGACCAGCACGGGGATGAGCAGGATGGCCTGGAGGCGTCTTGCGACGCGCCAGTTGCCGGTCAGGTGTCTGAACTTGGGCAAGGTCGATCCACTTCACGACGGCGAGGGTGCGCAGGGCCATCACAGCCCGACGTTCTGTGGCCAAGTTCTAACACCCAGCGATCGGCTCCGACCGGTGTTTTTGGGAAGCGGTTTCCAGCGAAGTGGTACAAAGCTCAATCAAAACCATCGGTGGTCAACGCACGTACCACCGGCGGATCCCCTGCGTTCGGTGGCCCGTACGGCCGGGCTGACAGTCAGCGCTTGCCCCGGATGAAAAGGCGGCGGAGACGGTGGCGTGGATGGTGGTCTGCGCGTGCCGCTCCACCGCCGGGTTGCCGGATTCGCCGTCGGGCCGCACCGGCTCGACGCGCCGAGGAGCCGCCCGTCGGGGTGACGGGGAGGAACTGCTTCGCCGTCATCGGGCCGAACCCGCGCCGGAGTTGGCGCCGAGACCGGACAACAGGCGGTAGCGGTCGGGCCCTTCGACCGTCTGGTTCGTCATGTGGTGGGACGGATCCATGACCGCCGCCGGGGTTGGCCCCCGGACCGGCTGCCGCGCAGCAGCGTCAGCGGGCCTCGTCGTACGCAAGCAAAGGGTGCGGATCCCGACGCTCGCCAAGCCGGGAGCGGCGCTGCTAGCGTCCGAGCCGAGCTAGAACGTTTAAGTACTAGATCGATTAAGTGATGGGAAGGAGCCGCATGTCCACTCCCAGCCTCCAGGACGGCATCGACAAGGCAGGTTCGCCCGTCGCCCTGCTGTGGAGGCCCGGCGCGGAGCCGTGGACGCCCGAGGTGGTGGCCCGCGAGTACACGGGCTGGCGGCAGGAGCAGGCGGCCTGGCACGAGGGTGTCGCGCTGCTCAACCTGTCGCACCACATGTACGACCTGTGGATCGAGGGCCCGGACGCCACCCGGCTGCTGGCCGAGCACGGCGCCAACAACTTCGAGCGGTTCGCGATCGGCCAGGCCAAGCAGTACGTGCCGGTGACCCGCGCCGGTCACATCGTCACCGACGGGATCCTGCTGCGTGAGGACGGGAACCGCTACCTGCTCAGCGGCATCCCCGCCGCACAGCACTGGGTGCGCTACCACGCCGAGCGGGGCGGCTACGACGTCGCCTTCGTCACCGACCCCTCCAGCGCCTTCCGGCCCGGCGGCGGGGACCCGAGGCTCTTCCGCTACCAGATCCAGGGGCCGCTGGCACTGGAGGTGGTGGCACGCGTCTTCGGCGGGCCGCTTCCCGAGACCAGGTTCTTCCACTCCACCCCGGTCACCCTGGCCGGCCGCACCTTCAAGGCGCTGCGCCACGGCATGGCGGGCCAGGCCGGTTTCGAGTTCGTCGGCCCCTGGGAGCACGCGGCCCACGTCCACGAGGCCTTCCTCAAGGCCGGCGAGCCACTCGGGCTGATCCAGGTCGGGGCCCTGGCGTACACCACCCCGAGCGTGGAGAGCGGCTGGATCCCCTCCCCGGTACCGGGCATCTACACCGCCCCCGAGCTGGCGGAATACCGACGGTACCTGCCGCTGTTCGGCATCGAGGGCCGGCGGCCGCTGAGCGGCAGCTGGTTCTCACCCGACATCGAGGACTACTACGTCTCACCCTACGAACTCGGCTACGGCAAGATGATCCACTTCGGCCACGACTTCCTGGGCCGGGACGCCCTGCTGAAGGCGAAGGGCGAGGAACTCCGCAGAAAGGTCACCCTGGTGCTCGACCAGGGCGACGTGCACCGGGTGCTCGGCGACGGCGCCGACCCCGGGTTCGTGCTCAGCTACGCCCGCCACCGGGTGGAGAACGGCTCCGGCCTGGTCGGCGTGACCATGCAGTCCGCCTCCATCGACCCGGTCGGCACCGTGCTGGCCCAGACCCTGATCGACCCCGCGCACGCCACGCCCGGCACCGAGGTGGACATCGTCTGGGGCGAGCACCCCGGCACCGACCCCGGCGCCGACCTGGGCTTCCCGCGCATCCGGGCCACCGTGCAGCCGAGCCCCTTCGACCGGCACGCCCGCACCCGGTACCGCCGCGACGCCTGAGACGGACTCCCGGATGCAACCCCCGCCGCCCGGTGTTCGAAAATCGGGGTTCCACGTTCGGCAAGGAGCACGATGACCACCCTCGACACGGCCTCGGCGGCGCTGAGCACCGCACTGCTGGAGGACTTCTCCCTGGAGATGACCGGCAAGGACGTCCCCCGGCTGGAGGAGGCCCGCGACACCATCCCGCAGGGCACCCGCATCAACGTCACCTTCCTCGGCAACGAGGACCTGCGGATGCGGCTGGACGCGGCCCGCGCGGTCAGGCGGCTCGGCTTCGTGCCCGTGCCGCACCTCTCCGCCCGGCGGCTCGGCTCCCGCGCCGACTTCGAGCAGTTCCTCACCGGCCTGCACACCGACGGCACCTGCGACAACGTCTTCGCCGTCGGCGGCGACCCGGCCCGCCCCGAGGGCCCTTACACGGACTCGCTGTCGCTGATCGAGTCCGGCCTGCTCCAGGAGTACGGCGTACGGCACGTCGGCATCAGCGGCTACCCGGAGGGCCACCCCGCCATACCCGGTGACGTCCTGTGGTCCGTGCTCCGCGACAAGAGCGCCGCACTCGCCGCGCAGGGTCTGGACGGCGGGATCATCACCCAGTTCGGTTTCGACGTCGATCCCGTCCTCGCCTGGATCGAACGGGTCCGTGACGAGGGCATCGCGCTCCCGGTCCGTATCGGTGTCCCCGGCCCGGCCGGCGTACGACGCCTGATGGCCTACGCGGCCCGGTTCGGCATCGGCACCAGCGCGGCCATCGCCAAGAAGTACGGCCTCTCCCTCACCAACCTGATGGGCACCGCGGGCCCGGACAGGTTCCTGCACGCCCTGGCCGAGGGCTACGACCCGGCCCGCCACGGCGAGGTGAAGATCCACTTCTATACGTTCGGCGGGCTGCGGGCCACCTCCGAGTGGATCGCCCGGTTCAGGAAGGACCACCACGGATGAGCCTCGCCCAGGACACCCCGGCCCGCCCCGCCAGGCAGCGGACCGCCAGGTCTCGCTGATCGTCCAGGGCGCCGACGCCACCGTACTCGTCGGCGACGACCCGGTCGGCGCCGCCTGTGCCGCCGCCGAACGGCGTGCCGCCCGCGAGGCCGGCCTGCGGGACTTCGCACCCGGTACGCGGAACGCTGCCCGCCGCCGGGCCCGGCTGGGGAGCCCACGGCGCGCAATCCGAGATGGCGTGATCGTCACTCCGGGGGAGTGGGCGTGTCCGGCGAGCGGTACATCGCCTGCACGTCCAGCTCCAGTTGCACCGTCGGACCCACCACGGCGATGCCACGGGCCAGCATCGACCGCCAGTTGAGGGTGTAGTCCTCGCGGTGCAGCTCCGCCGTGGCGAGCGCGGCGCAGCGCAACTCCTCGCCGTAGCCGCCGTTGACGGTGCCCAGGTACGTGGTGTCCAGCGAGACCGAGCGGCTGACGCCGTGCATCGTGAGGGTACCGACGAGCGTCCACTTGCTGCCGCCCCGGTAGGCGAAGCGCGTGCTGGCGAAGTCGATGTACGGATACCGCTCGACATCCAGGAAGTCCCCGGAACGCAGATGGTTGTCGCGGGTCGTGTTCCCGGTGTTGATGCTCGACGCGTCGATACGCACCCGCACGGTCGACTGGCCCATGTCCGGGGCGACGCTGATCGCGCCGTCGAAACGCTCGAAACGGCCGTGCACATGAGCCATGCCGACATGCTTGGCGATGAACCGGATCGCGGTGTGCGGCGGATCGAAGACCCAGCCACCGGTCGGCGGCAGCGGCAGCTGCCGGGCAGGCTGCAACCGGATCCGTGCGGGCGCCGGACAGTTGTCGGCGACGATCTCGACCGTCTCCCGGTGCGGATCCAGGCCCTCGGCGACGATCAGCAGGCTGTAGCGCCCGGGCGGCAGTACGGCGATGAAGAAACCGAACGGGTCGGTGGTGCCACGCGCCGCCACCTGGTGGGTGTCGAGTGCGGTGACCGTGGCCTCCGCGCCGCCCAGCGGCTGGTCGACGGGGTCCAGGACGGTGCGGGCGATGCCGCCCGCACCAAAGGGGAGGGGCAGGGCGAGTCCCGCCGAACGGGCCGGGGCGTCCTTGGACCACCGGCGCCTGAGCAGCCCGAGGGCCATGCTGTTCACCTTTCGTGTCGCGTGGGTTCCGGGGACGGCTGGGCCGCTGCCCACGATCAGGAGGCCGGCGACGACCTCGGTGTCCACGGAGAACGCTCCGGTGGGGAGGAGGGGACGGACACCGACCGTTCAAGATCATGAAACGGTCCGGGCGGTCGTGGGTGTCTCATTCCGAGACACGCGGGGTGCGGCGGCCCCGACGGGGCATACCGGTCGTTGCTCCTTCAACCGCTCCCGGTACGGTGAGGGGCGCCATGACCACCGCAGAGCATCCCCCCACGGCCGAGCGGCACGCCTCCGACCGCCCCGCCCTCGGCCAACTGCGCCGGGCCCGCGCCCGCTTCCTCGCCGGGCACCCGCTGCCCGAGGACGTGCCGGACGAGGTCGCCGCCGCCTGGCGCCGGGCCCGCTTCTTCGGCGTACGGCACGACTGCGCCGAACCCTTCGCCGCGCAGCCCCCGCCGCCGGCCGACCCCGCGCTGCTGGCGGCGGCCAGGCCGGTGCTGGAGCGCCTGCGCCCGGTCCTCGACCACGAGTACGCGGCGCTCGTCCTCACCGACGCCCGGCCGCGGGTGCTGTGGGCCGCGGGACACGCCCCGCACGACACGCTCCGGCCCGACCTCTCCGAGCAGCGGGTCGGCCCCAACAGCGCGGCCCTGGCCCTGCGCACCGGTGATCGCGCCGAGGTGCACGGGCCCGAGCACTTCCTCGACGCCTGGCAGGAGGTGTCCGCGGTGAGCGTCCCGCTGCGGGCCCCCGGAGACGCCAGACCGGTCGGCACGGTCACCGTGGCGTCGGCCCTGTGCGGCGGCCGCGCACCGCACCCGCAGACGGCGCTGGCCGAGGCGACGGCCGCCGCGGTGGAGGCGGAACTGCGGGCCCACGCGTGCCCGCCGGAGCGGGCCCTGCTGGACGCCTTCCTCGCCGCGTGCGCCGGGCAGGACCGGCCGGTGGTGGCGTTCGGCGGCCACAGCCGGCTGGTGAGCGAGGTGGCGGCCCGGCTGCTGTCGACCCGGGACATCGAGGACCTGGAACGTACCGTGCACGCGGAACTGCGCCGGGACGGGCCCGGCACCCGCCTTCCGTGCGGCGCCGAGGTGACACCCGTCCGGCGTCCGGGATCGGTCGTCGGTGCCGTCGCCGTACTGGAACCCGCCTCCGGCCGCGCATCCGCCGCGCCCGCCGGACGGCCGCCGACCACGCTGGCCGGGCACTCGGTACCGTGGCGGCACGCCACCGAACGCGCGGCCGAACTGGCCGCCACCCGCGCCCCGTTGCTGCTCGTCGGCGAACGGGGCACCGGAAAGACCTCCCTGGCCCGTGAGCTGCTCGGCGAGAGCGCCCCGCTGGTCGTCGACGCGGCCGCGGGAGATCTGCACCAGACTCTGCCCGCCGAACCCCGGGGCCTGGTGCTGCGCCACGCCGAACGCCTGGCACAGCCGGACGTGGCCGCGCTCGTCACCCTCCTCGAAACCCGGCCCGCCACCCGTCTGCTGGTCACCTACACACCGGGTGCGCCGCCCGGCCCGTGTCTCCAACGGTTCCTCGACACCCTGGCCGCCCGCTCGGTCACCCTGCCCGCCCTGCGGGAACGCGCCGAGGACATCAGGGAGTTGCTCACCGCCGTGACCCCGGCGCCCGATCCGGGACAGCCCCCGCTCACCTGGACGCTCGACGCCCGGCGGGCGCTGGAGCGGTACCCGTGGCCGGGCAACGTCACCGAACTCGCCCACGTCGTGCGGTCGCTGGCACGGCGGCGCAGGGCGACCGGGCCCATCCGGCGGGCCGAACTGCCCGATCCCGTACGCGAAGGGCCCGCCGCCCGCCCGCTGAGCCCCATGGAGCACGCCGAGCGCACCGCCATCCTGGAGGCCCTGCGCCGCAACGGTGGCAACAAGGCCCGCACAGCGGCCGACCTGGGCATCGGCCGGGCGACGCTCTACCGGAAGCTGCGGACCTACGGCTCCCCCGCATAGCCGGCCCGCCTCGCCACGGCCCCCACGGCCCGCCGGACGCCCCGCAGCCGGGTGACCGTACTACGGATGTGCATGCCGGCCGTCATCACCGCCGCGCCCGCCCGCTCCGTACGGCCGGCGGACGTCACGAACGGTTCGCCGGCCGTACGGGCGCGGTCAGCGCTTGGTGTAGATGAAGCCGACCTTGTCGAGCTCGTCACCGGAGCGACCGTGGAAGCCGGCGATCTGCCAGCCCGACGGAGCGGTGCGGGTCACGCAGTCCGAGGTCGTCGTACCACCGGCCAGGGTGTTGCCCAGGTTGGTGGTGAACTTGGCGTAGAAGATGCGGGTGGTGTTGTTGTACTTGCCTTCGCACAGGTACGCCGTGGTCACGTACTCGCCGCTGCCCAGCGTCAGAGAGGACGCCGTGCCGCCGGTGCCGCCGTGGGTCAGCGTGGTGCCGTTGCCCAGGGTGATGCCGACCTGGTCGACCCGGGAGCCGGAGCGCAGCGAGATGCCGGTGGCGCGGGCGGCGGCCGGGACACTCGGAAGGTCCTGGTAGTAGTCGCCGTGCGGACCGCCGAACTGGTCGCTGAGCTGGAAGTCCGGGTTCTGCGACCAGGAGAAGCCGACCGTGATCGGATCGTGGTCGGAGAGCATCAGACCGTCGTCGTTGAGGAACTTGGCGTGCTCGTTGTTGTACGAGGTCGCGTTCAGGGTGACCAGCTTGCTGCCGCGGTACAGGACCTTGTCGACGACCTCGCAGGTGTTGGGCACGGTGGCCCCGGTCTGGTCGCAGAGCAGGGTGTCGCTGCCCTTGGCCGGCGCGCTGCCGCCGCGGATCAGGTGGACCCAGGCGTCGGTCAGCCCGTTGTTCGAGGCGAACTCCGCGATGGTGTCGGCGGTGCGGGTGTAGCGGGTGTTGGTGTCACCCATGACCACGACGGCGTTCCCGGCCGAGTGGGTGCTGATGAACGACGTCAGCTGGCTGAGGTTGTCGGCCCGGGAGGCCTCGTCGCCGTCGTTCGTACCCGCGTTGGTGTGCAGGTTGTAGAAGTCGACGTAGACGCCCTCGGCGAGCCGCTCGCGCATGAAGGTGAAGCCCTTGGGGGTCAGGCAGTCACCCGAGTCGATTTGGCAGGAGTTCCAGCCGACACGCTCGAAGTCGTCGCCGTCCCAGGCGTAGTCGGAGACCGTGTTGAGCCCGCTGCCGATACCGGCGCCGCCGCTGGTCGCGGTGCGGTACGGATGGGTGTCCGTCGAGTACAGGTACGCGTGGTAGTTGAAGTCCTCCTGGACGTTGACGATGTCGTACGGTGCGATCCGCCTGCCGATCTCCGTGGTGCTGGTGTCGCGCGGTGTGGATGCGCTCGACAGCGACTCCGGAAGTCCGGCGACGTTGTACGTGAGCACGCTGAACGTGCCCGAGCCGGCCGCCGCGGCCGGAGTGGCCGTCGCCGTGAGCCCGCCGAGGGCGGCAACCGCGGCCGCCAGGCAGGCAACGAGTCTGCGCATGGGGGTGTCTCCTACGGGGAGGTGTGCGCCGAGAGGGTGTGAGCATGCCAAAAAAATGCAACCCAAAACGTAGTGGCAAACGCTTTCCCCGCACCCCTGTCGCGGCCGACCAATTGGGGAATTCCCTATGACGACCAGAAGGTCAACTTCTGTCGGCGGTCCGATCGGCCGCTGACTGTTACTCACTTTCGGGTGAGCGGACCCTGTTTGCCGGATGCCTCGCGGGCCGGAGAGGTGCCACGGGCCCGCTGTCCGCACGGCGGCGGGGCCTCACGGCGGGGCAAATCGGTGCATTCACTTAATAAATGGACAGTACAGTCGAGCGTCATAGCCGCGCGAGAGATCGGTAACGGGCGTGGTGCGCGCCGCGCATGTCCCGCCGCCCGGTTGCAGGGTGTGGCTGCGCGGCCGCCCGGCCGTCGCCCCGCACCACACACCCCCTCGCGAACCGCGGCTTCGCGCCGCACGCGTCGGGGTGTGCCCGAACCCCGTAAAGGGGGACCTCGTGTCCGTATCCGTCTTCGCGACCGCCCGTCGTCTCGGTTCCGTCACCGCCGTGGCGGCCGTCCTGGTGGGCGCGGTGGCCCTGCCCGCCGCGGCCGCCGCCACGCACCCCGCGAATCCGCCCCGCGACGCCGTCGTCATCAGCGCCGTCCAGCACGACCTGCAGGGACGCGCGGTCTTCTCCGGCCGTGCCCTGAACCGGGAGTGGGTGGACGTCACCAACACCGCCCGCCGGGACGTGAACCTGAGCGGCTGGACGCTGTCGGACGCCGACGGTCACAGCTACACCTTCCGTCACTACCGGCTGGCCGGCCGCACCACGGTCCGGGTCCACACCGGGCAGGGCCGGGACACCATGACGGACCTGTACCAGGACCGCCGCCAGTCCGTCTGGAACCACGGCGCCGACACCGCCACCCTGCGCAACGACCACGGGCGCTATGTCGACTCCGCCTCCTGGGGTCTGCACCACCGCCGGGACGCCGACGACCGGCACGCCGTCGGCCACCGGGACGCCGATGACCGGCGCAACGTAGGCCACCGCCGGGACGCCGATGACCGGCGCGCCCTCGGCCACCGGGACGCCGACGACCGGCGCAACGTCGGCCACCGGCACTGACGAGCCCGACGACCGCCGCCGGGTCCCGAACCGGGGCCCGGCGGCGGCCGTTTCGCGGCGTGTTCAGCCGGTGACGGGCCCGTGCACGGTGGAGGTGAAGACGGTCTCGCCGCCCTGCCGGCCGACGACCTGCACGGTCACCGTGCCGTCGCCCCCAGGAGTCACCTCGGTCACGTCCACCCAGCAGGGGCTGTCGAGTTCGACGTATCGGTCGAACGTCGTGGAGGTGCTCGCCGGTATCAGGGCACGGGGTGCCAGCCGGGCGCAGGCGGCCTGGCGGGCACCCTCCAGCAGGACCATGCCGGGCAGATGGTCACCGCCGTGGTCGAACAGGATCGGATGGGCCAGGTCCGGGGTGAGCAGCCACCGGCCGGGCCTGTCCGTGGGCGTCAGCACCACGTCGGCGGGGGAGGTGCGGCCCACGGCGGACGGCGGCATCGGGTCGGCCGCGACCGTCGGGTCCGCCGAAGTCGCCTGTTTTCCCGGCCGGTTGGCCCGCAGCCGCGCGTAGACGGATGGCGTGACGATGGAGTACAGCCCGTTTCCGTGCGCCACCGGCCGACCGTCCCGGCGCAGCGCGAACCCTATGCCCATCCGCCGCGCGGACGCCCTGCCGCGCGGCGCGGTGTCCGGGCACGTCACCTCCAGCTCGAAGTCGGTCGGCCGGGAGCCGATCCGCAGCTGCTCCAGATCGGCGTGGCAACTGAGCGACCACAGGACGAAGTGATGCCCGAGCGGTACGCCGTGCTCGGCGTGCGTCACGAACATGCCGGCCTGCCGAAACGTCTCTGCGGCCTGAAGCGGGTCGTGACTCGAACCGTCGGCACTGTTGAAGAAGGTGTGGGCGCGTGGCCACTGTCCGGTGAGGGAGAACCGCAGCCCGTCGTCCTGCGCGGTACAGCCGCTGAGGAACACCTCGGCCAGGGACGCCCGGTGGACGTACTCCTTGGGGACCGTGGTGGTCAGCCGGGGCAGTGCGGGCAGACCGACTCCGATCTCGCTGGCGGACAGGCTCATCGATAACCCCCCGTCGGAAAGCTCTTCGTTGGCTGAAGCTCTGTTCGACGCCTATAAGATACGGACCTACCGGTTTTCTCGGGTCGGCGGCAAGGTAAAGGATTCGCCAAGCGTGGGGGGACTCCATCCATGCATGACTCCGCTCAGTGGTGGTTTGGCCAAGTATTTTCGCGCTCAATCAAGCCGAAGGCACGGCGAAAAACGGACTAACTGGCAGATGTCGGCGGCCGGTTATCGGTGGTGACGGGGCCGGCTCGCCTACGTCAAAACCTGTGCAGCGGTCTCTTTCGGTCATCTCTCCGGGGAGTTCACCGCCCGCCGGCCCACCCGAGTCGCTCCCGGTCCCGACAGTCACTGCATGATGTTCGAACGGCCCGCGAGAGGGAGACCCGATGGAACCACTGCGCACCCTGCGCCTCGCCGCCGTCAACATCGACGGCGTCCTGCTCAACGACAGCTTCAGCCCCGTCCTGCACCGTCTCGTCCTCAAGTACGGCGGTGCGTACACCCGGGAGCTGGAACAGCGGCTCTTCTCGCAGTCCCGGCTCGCCGCCGCCCGGGTGCTGCTGGAGGAGACCGGCGCCGAGGTGAGCGAGCAGGACGTCATCGCCGACTACTTCGCCGAACGCGAGCACTATCTGCGCGCCCACCCCGTCCACCCCCTCGACGGCGCCGAGGAGCTCCTGCACCGGCTGCGCGCCGCGGGCCTGGACGTCATCTGCTACGGCGGACTCGACGAGGACCACTTCCGCCGCCATCTCGGCGCCTGGGAGCAGCTGTTCACCGCCCCGCACTACATCTGCACCAACGACTTCCGCCCCGGCATCCGGGAGATAGCCGAGGACCACTTCGGCCTCGACCGCCACCGGGTCCTCTTCATCGACGACGTGGCCCGCTTCGCCGCTCACGCCAAGGAGCTGGACGTGCCGTTCGTCGGCCACCCCAGCACCTTCGAGCACGGCTTCCAGCGCGAGCTGATGCGCGAACTCGGCGTCCGGCACCTGGTCGGCAGCCTCGCCGAGATCGACGAACAGCGCCTGCGCACCCTGGACCGGGAGGCCGGGCTCGACACCTTCTGGCATGATGCCGACTCCCTTTCAGCCGACTTCGAGGTGACCAAGTGACCGAAGCCGAAGGAGCCGCACTGGCGGGCCGGGTCGCCCTCATCACCGGTGCCAGCAGCGGTATCGGCGCGGCCGCCGCCCGGGTCTTCGCCCGGCAGGGCGCCACCGTCGTCCTGACCGCCCGCCGCGAGGACAAGCTGCGCGACCTCGCCGACGAGCTGCGCTCCGAGGGTGCCGAGGCGAGCCACCGCACCCTGGACGTCCGCGACGGGGAAGAGGTGCGCCGGACCGTCGAGTTCGCCGTCGAGCGCTACGGCCGTCTCGACGCCGCCTTCAACAACGCCGGCGTCGCACTGCCGAAGACCCCGATGCACCTCATCGACGACGCCGACTACGAGCGGGTCACCGAGACCAACGTGCGGGGCGTGTGGAACTGCCTGCGCCACGAGATCACGGCCATGCTGGAGACCGGGGGCGGCTCGATCGTCAACACCAGCAGCGTGGGCGGCCTGGTCGCCTCCTCGACGGCCGCGCCCTACATCGCCTCCAAGCACGCGGTGATCGGACTGACCAAGGCCGCGGCCGTCGAGTACGCCCCGCACCACATCCGCGTGAACGCCATCGCCCCGGGCCTGACCCGCTCCGAGATGATCGACGACTGGTTCGCCAAATCGCCCGAGAACGAGGCACGGGCCTACCGCTCCGCCCCGCAGGCGCGCGCCGCCGACCCCGAGGAGGTCGCGGAGGCCGCCGCCTGGCTGTGCAGCGACAGAGCGAGCTTCGTCACGGGTGCCACACTTACCGTGGACGGCGGGCGCACCGCCTGGTGAACTGCCCGACGAGTCCCGCGCCGACGCCCCGGCGCCGCCGCGGGACCGGCCGGGAATCGGCTCCGTGCGGCCGAAATACCGACCCCCGATTGGGGTAAGGTACGTCACGTCCGGTTTTGTTTTGACCGAGGAGGGGTCCCATGGCGCGTCAGGAGCGTGCGATTCGGACCCGCCGTGCTGTTGTCGAGGCCGCCGCCGCGGTCTTCGCCGAGCGCGGATACACGGCGGCGACGATCGCCGAGATCCTCGAGCGGGCCGGAGTGACCAAGGGAGCCCTGTACTTCCACTTCGACTCCAAGGAAGCCCTCGCGCGTGGCGTGATCAACGCCCAGATCAGCGAGGACTACTGGGTACCGCGCGAGCTGAAGCTCCAGGAGTGGGTGGACATCGGCATGACGCTGGCCCACCGCATCCCCAAGGAGGTCATCCTGCTCGCCGGTATACGGCTGTCGGCGGACCTCCAGGGGCGTTCGCTGTTCGGCAGTGCCTGGCCGGCCTGGACCGAGGTGGTGACCGAGAAGCTGGTGGAGGCCAAGGAACGCGGTGAGGTGCTGCCGCACGTCACGCCCCAGGAGACCGCGGAGTGCTTCCTCGGGGCCTGGATCGGGACCCAGTTCATGTCCGAGGTCGTCTCCGACTGGACGGATCTCAACGACCGTATCTCCGTCCTCTACAACCATGTACTGCCGGCCATAGCCACTCCCGCGGCCCTGATCCGGCTGGACACCGCGCCCGACCGGGGTGCCCGAGTCGTCGAGGAAGTCGAGCGCCGCCGACAGGAATCGCTGGTGGCCACCGAGGCCTGACCCGCCCCGGACCAAACCACCTTGCCGGTTTGTTAGGTGGGAGCGCCGTGCTCCCGACGATCGGGGAGGGCCGCCGAGGCCCTCCGTCCGCCCTTCGACCGCTGACAAACCTACCAATCATGCTGTTTGCTAGGGTTCTCGAATCGCAATGTTGCAGGCCCAGGGGGAATCGGACCGTCCAATTCCGGATTCTCCCGGATCAACAGGGGGACGCGATGGTCAAGCAGCTCCGGGCGGCCCGAACCCGCCAGGCCCTCGTTCATGCCGCAGCCGAGATCTTCGCGGAGGACGGCTACGCGCTGTCGTCGCTGCCCGCGATCAGTCGGCGGGCCGGAGTGAGCGCCGGAGCGCTGCACTTCCACTTTCCCAGCAAGTACGCCCTCGCGGTCGAGGTGGAGGGCGCGGCCCGGCGGACCATCGAGCACATGGTCGCCGACCGGCGCCCGTCGGCCACCTCCGCACTGCACCTGCTGATCACGGTCACCCGGGAACTGCTGGTCACGGTTGCCACCGATGTCGTCGTACGCGCGGGCTTCAAGCTGAGCGTCGACCCCTCCCGCAAGAACGGCATGGGCTTCGGTTGCTGGTGGCGTACCTGGGTGTGCGAACAACTGGTGCGGGCCCAGCACCAGGGAGAGCTGGCCGAGGGGGTGGCGCCGGATCGGGTGGCCGCGGTGATAGTCGCCGCGACGATCGGGTTCGAGGTGCTCGGCGCGGCGGACCGTGACCGGATCTCACCCCAGCACGTCGAGCAGTTCTGGTCACTGGTGCTTCCCCAACTAGCCGCGCAGGACAGTGAGTTCGCAGGAGCCGCGCTCTCCGACTCCTGACTGCGAGTCAAGAGCCGACAAAGTCACCGGTGTTCGATTTGACAAACCGCCCATGCCGTTTTTGACTCGGGTGCCCGGGACTCGCCTCGGAGCACCCGAATGGCGGACGGGCAGGGGGACGGCGTGGACATCGGCATACTCGGCACGCTCGACGTGCGCGAGATGGGCGTCTCCATCACCCCGACCGCGCCCAAGCCGCGTCAGGTGCTCGCCCTTCTCGCCCTGCACGCCGACCGGGCCGTGACCGTCGCGACGCTCACCGAGGAACTCTGGGGGCAACGGCCACCGCGCAGCGCGCGCCCCACCCTGCAGACGTACGTCATGCACCTGCGCGAACTCATCGCCGGGGCGTCGGCGGGGGCGGGCGGCGGCACGGGCGGACGTTCCGCGAAACAGGTGTTGCGGACCGTACCCGGCGGCTATCTGCTCGACAGCGGTGAAGGCACCAGTGACGTCCGGGAGTTCGAGCGGCTCGCCCGGAGCGGGTACCGGGCGGCGGACGCGGGGGACCATCGCGAGGCCGCCCGGCTGCTGCGTGCGGCGCTCGACCTGTGGACCGGTCCGGCCCTGGCCGACGTCCCCGCCGGAGACTGTCTGCGTGCCGAGATCAGAGGGCTGGAGGAGAGCCGGCTGTGCGCGCTGGACCGGCGCATCGAGGCCGATCTGCGGCTCGGCCGGCACCGCGAGCTGATCGCCGAACTCACCGTGCTGGTCAGCCGGCACCCCACCCACGAGAGTCTGTGCGGCCAGCTCATGCTCGCTCTGCACCGCTCGGGCCGCCGCAGCGAGGCCCTCGCCGCCTACCAGCGACTGCGCACCACCCTCGTACGCGACTTCGGCCTGGAACCCTCGGCCGTGCTGGGCAAGGTGCGCCAGTCCGTCCTGGCGGCCACCGAGGACGACACGCCGGCACCCGAAGCCGCGGGCCCGCTCACCCAGGTCGGCTGACCGCCCGTCCGGCACGCGGCAGCCGGCCGCCGAGCAGCACCGCGCAGGCCCCGGCGCTCAGCAGCCCGCCCGCAAGGAAGACGGCCCGTACCCCGGCCGACGACAGGATCAGTCCGCCGAGCGCGGCACCCGCCGCGATACCGGCGTTGTAGAAGCCGGAGTTGGCCGCGAGAGCCATGTCCGTGCGGCCCGGGGCGCAGTGCAGCATCGCGTTCTGGGCGGCCATGAACACCGGTCCGAGCGCACCGCCCGTCAGGACCAGGAACACCACCGCCGCCACCGGACGGCCGCCGGCCGAGTACAGGCCGAGCATGCCCACTGCCTGCACGCCCACGGCGGTGGCGAGCGCGGACTGCGGGAAGCGGTCGAGGAGCGCCCCGGTGACAGCCACACCGGCCAGACACGCCACCCCGAAGACCACCAGCAGGGAGCTGACCGAGTCCGGCGGGAATCGGCTCACGTCACCCAGGAACGTCACGATGTAGGTGTAGCCCGCGAACGCCCCGGTGGCGGACAGCGTCCCGGCCGCCAGCACCGTGACGAACCGGCGGGTGTCCGGACGGGTTCCGTAGGCGGCGGGTGCCTCTTCCGGACGCGAGGTCGGCAGCAGCACCGCGATCGTCACCAGCGAGACGAGCCCCGGCACCGCCAGCGCCACCACCGGTGTCCGCCAGTCGCTGTGCCGGCCCAGCCAGGTCCCGGCGGGCACACCGAGGACGAGGGCGAGCGAACCGGCGACGGACAGTGCCCCGACGACCCGCCCCCGGACCCGGGGCGCGAACAGACCCACCGCCACCGGTCCCAGTACCGCCCAGAACAGTGCCTGGGCGAGCGCGGTCAGCAGCCTGGCCACGAGGAGTTGCCAGTAGGAGGTCGCCACGGCCGCGGCCGCGCTGGACACGACGAGCGCGGCCAGCAGCCCGGTGAGCGCATGGCGCCGGGGCACGGCCCGGGTGACATGGGCGAGCGGCAGCGAGGCCACGGCCACCGTGACGCCGTAACCGGTGACCAGCAGGCCGACCGCCGGCAGCGACACCCGCAGACCCGCGGAGATCACCTCCAGGAGGCCGACCGGCAGGTTCTCGGCGGTGTTGAAGGTGAAGGCGGCCAGCATCAGGGCGCCGAGCAGCGCCGGCCCGTGCCACCGGGCCGGTCGCCGCGCACGCGGGCGGTCACCGCCCGCTCTCGCCCGTCGCGCCTGCTCCACGGCACCGTCCATGGAACCAGCTCACCGGGCTCACCGGCCCCGCCGCAACCGAATTCCGCTGCTCAGGAGGTTTTGATGTGCCGGGCGATCCGGACGGCCGCGAACTCCGTGCCCGCCACGAACCGCATCATCGGCCCGAACATCGGCGCCGCGAGCGAGCCCGTGAAGTACAGCCCCGGCACCGACGACTCGAACGTCCCCCGCAGCGCGGGAGCCCTCGAACCCGGCACGCACGCCACGTCGCGACGCACCATGGGGGACAGGAAGGGCAGCGCGTCCAGGTCCAGCCGGTAACCGGTGGCCGCCAGTACGTGGTCGACGGTGAGGGACTCGCGCTCGCCACCGGGACCGGCGACGTCCAGACGCACCACCGGCCCGGAGAGCACGGCACCGGTGACCCGGCGCGAGGTGTGCACCGGAACCACACCCACCACCCGCTCGCGCAGCCACCAGCCGCCCGAGGGGCCGAGCGCCCGCCGGAACAGCAGCAGCCGCGCGGGCGCCGGAAACCACCACACACCGCCCGGTGCCGCGCAGACCCCGGCCAGGATCCAGCCGGTGCCCAGCGGCGAGGCCGGCTTGGCCAGCCGCTGAATCCAGGGCCGGGCCAGGTCCGGGGGCATGCCCCACAGCACCCTCCGCTCGCGTACCAGAACCTGCGCCTCGGCGCCCGCCTCGTGCAGCAGCGCGGCACTCTCCAGCGCGGACTGGCCACCGCCGACGACCGCCACCCGCCGACCCGCGTACGCGGACAGGTCGGTGTGGTGGCTGGTGTGCGACACCGGCGCCCGGGGGCCGGGCCCCTCGGGCGCGAGGTGCCGCAACTCGTCCGGCACATGGGCGAGTCCGTTCAGGCCGGTCGCCACCACGACGGCCGAGGCCGCCACCTCCTGTCCGTCGTCCGCGCGGACCACGAAGGCGGCTCCGGACCCGGGCCGCTCGACCGCCATAACCCGGGCCGACTCCACCTCGCCGACGTACCGCTTCTGGAACCACTGCCCGTACCGAACGAAGACGTCGCACGGGATCGGGGTCAGCTCGGTCAGCTCCGGCTCGCCGTGCTCACGCCGGAAGTCCGCCAGCCGGCCGCCCGGCTCCGGCGCCGACAGATCGGTGGCGGCCGGCGTCGATTTCAGGAACATCCCGGTGGCCATGGCATGCCGCCAACTGCCCATCACATCACCGAAGACGCGGACCGGCGCCCCCGCCGCCCGTAAGTGGGCGGCCACCGACAGTCCGTACGGCCCGGCTCCGATCACGACGACCGGTGGCCGTCCGTGCCCGGCGAACGCCTGCTCCTGGGCAGGGTGCTGCCCCGGAAGCGACTGCGTCATGGATCCCTCCGCTGGTCTGCTCGCCGCCTTCCCCTGGGCGACGCGACACTGCGGGATGGCACGCCCGGCGTGACTCGGCCGTGCTCGTCCCCCCTCCGCGGGAGAGTCTGTCCCACGCGGCCGAGCCGGGAAACGATATCCACGCACGTTGGCCAAAACTTGGTCGAATCATACGACAACCGGACTCGATCAAGTCATTGACGTGCGGCGGAAGGCTGCCGACGATCGCGGAGCCGACAGGTTCGATCGGTGGCCGCGTACGCCGAGTGCCGCCCGCCGACCGAGGGGCGCGGCAGCGGCGCCCGGCCCCCCGCCGTACGACTCCGTCACGCTTCGCGTCCGACAGGTGTCCCGAGGCGTGGTCAGGGCGATCGCCCTGGTCGAACCCGCGGTGGCTGCCGTCCTGGGAGTCGCGGTCCTGGGCGAGCGCCTGCCGGCCGTCTCCTGGTGCGGACTGGCGGTGCTGGCACTGGGGATCGTCTTCCTCACCCTTCCCACCGGCTCCCGCGGCCGAGGACGCTGACCTGATCCATGGTCAAGTAACCGACCGGATGCGTTCGTTCGGACTGTTCTTCGGGCTGAGGGCCCTAACGGCTCTCAGCCCGATCCGAACCGTCCGGTCGGTCCCGCCCTGTCCCGAGTACTCTCGAAAGGTGGCGCGGAGCTGCGACTTCGGCGTTTCGCGGGGCGGTCCGGCACCTTGCGTCCGGCGGTCGGAAGCGGTCTGGCGAACGGTCTGTTGACAGACCGCTTGTGCTGTTTTCTACTGGCGGAGTGTCAGGCGAGAGGACCAGGGAGACGCGTGTGGACATCGGGCTGCTGGGTGCACTGAACGTGCGGGAGAACGGGGTGTCCATCGCCCCGACCGCGCCGAAGCCCCGTCAGGTGCTGGCCCTGCTGGCACTCCGCGCCGACCAGGTGGTGCCCGTCCCCGCCCTCGTCGAGGAACTCTGGGCGGGCGCCCCGCCGCGCAGCGCCCGCACCACCCTGCAGACATATGTGCTCCAGCTCAGGGAGCACATCGCGACGGCCCTGCGCCAGGGCGCCGGTCCCGATGACGTGGACGCGCCGTCCGCGAAGGATGTCCTCACCACCCTGCCGGGCGGCTACCTGCTGGCCTCGGGAGGCGGTCACAGCGACATCCACGAGTTCGAGCGGCTCCGCGAACTGGGCTGCCGGGCCATGGACGACGAGAACTTCGCGGGCGCCTCCCGCACCCTGCGCCAGGCATTGGACCTGTGGAACGGCCCGCCCTTCGCCGGCGTCCGCACCGGAGCCCACCTGGCCATGGAGGCCCGGCGGCTGGAGGAGAGCCGGCTGTGCGCCCTGGACCAGCGCATCGAGGCCGACCTGCGGCTCGGCCGACACCGCGAGCTGCTCGCCGAACTCACCGTCCTGACCAGCCGCTACCGCTCCCACGAGAACCTGCACGCCCAGTTCATGGTCGCCCTCTACCGCTCGGGCCGGCGCGGCGAGGCACTCCATGTCTACCAGCAGCTGCGTACCCTCCTCGTCAGAGACCTCGGCCTGGAACCCTCGGCGCGACTGCGTCGCCTCCAGCAGTCGATCCTCACGGCCACCGCCGAGAACCCCGGCTCTCCCGCGCACCACGACGACCTGGCCGCGCCGGCCCCGGGCGGCGGACTGGCGCGCGTGCCCTGAGCGGATCGGGGCCGCGCCGAATCTCCACACAGCCCCTTGCCGAGGATCCGTGGGGGTACCTCGACGACCTTCTGGCACACGCGCCACGACGAGCGCGCAGCCACTTCTGACACCCGCACGACGACGAGCGCGCGGCCGACGCCGCCGTCACCTGGTTGGGCGGCGGCGCCGGTGACGGACGGGGTCAGGACGGTACCGGCGCACAGAGCACGGCGGCGGGTCCCGGCGTGCTGCCCGCCCGGGTCGTGAAGGCGACTCCGGCGATGTACTCGGCGGCGGCGCACTGGCCCTTGTAGGCGCCGGAGGCGAAGTCGTCGCCCGCCCCGTCGGCGGGGCGGTTGTCGGACCGGTCGAACCAGACCGTCCGGCCGCTCGCGCTCGACGTGGCACGTGCGGGCACGCACAGGACCGCCGACACCCGCTCCCCGCGACGGCTGTAACCGATCACGAACTGACCTGCCGGGCACTGGAGTTTGGTGTACCCGGAGGCCCAGTCGCCGCCCGCCGGAACATACCGCTCGTCCGTGACGACCGTCTGGGCGGTGCCCGCGGCCCGCAGGTCGCCGGTGGTCGCGTCGGTGCACAGGCCGCGCCCGCCGGAGTGCGCGAGGCCGATCAGCCGCAGCCCGTCGGGGCAGACCGCCTTGTAGGCGCCCGAGTCCCAGTCGCCGCCCGCCCGCACCCGCAGGGACTGCACGGCGTCGCCGTGATCCGTGGCCAGCATCCGCCAGGTCGTCCCCGGCTCGATGTAGCCGGTGCGGCTGGGCGAGTTCATGAGGTGATCCCAGGCCGTGGCCCGCCAGTCGCCGCTGTCGAGAAGGCCGTACCGGTGCCCGGCGGTGTCGTAGCGCAGCAGCGCCCAGTCGTCGTGGCCCTCCCAGCCGACCAGCGGCCAGTAGGCGAAGTCGGTGTCGTGGTCGGCGAAGTAGTCGGTGATGTTGCCGAACCAGGTGCGGGCGGCCGTACCCGTCTCGCCGGCGCCGACGCCGAACTCGCTGGTCCACACGGGCGCCGTGTAGTGCTTGCCCTCGGTGGTGACGAAGAAGGCCTGGTCGGCGAGGACCTGGTACAGCTCGTCACGGGTCAGGTCCTGGTAGCGGGGGTCACTGGTCTCGCCGATGCCGGTGGCGCCGCTGTGCCGGGGGCCGGTGTAGCCGTAGAAGTGGGCGGAGTACACCAGCTTGTGGGCGTCCACCAGGGTGTGGGAGAGGGTACGGACGGGGGCGAGGGTGGGTCGGTCGTGCGGGAGGCCGTCCACCGGCAGCCCGGTCCAGTTGATTCCCTCGATGACGATGAGGAGGTTCGGGTCGGCCTCGGTGAGGATGCGGTCCGCGGCGAGCTGGGCGGCCGCGTACCAGTCGTGGCCGTCGCCCAGGCCCCAGTTGGGGTCGTTGAGGACGTCACGGCGTACCTCGTTGTAGAGGTCGGCGCCCACGACACGGGAGTTGGCCGCGTAACGGCGGGCCATGAAGACCCAGTCGTCGGCCCACTGCCCGGTCGACTGGCTGCTGTTCCACCGCTCGTTGCCGTCGATGCCGCAGCACCAACGGGAGGTGTCGGTGTGGTTGTTGAGGATGACGGCGAAGCCCGCGCCGGTCAGGGCGGCCACCACGGCGTCGTAGACCTCCAGAGGAGTCTCACCGCGCAGCTGCGGATTCGCGGCGACCGCGGCGTCCGGTACCGGGGCCGTCGTGTGGATCATCTCGTTCGAGAACGGCAGCCGGACGCTGTTGATGCCGAGCGCCTGGAAGTCCGACAGGAGCTGGGAGAGGGAGGCGCGGTCCAGGCCCAGGGGGATGCCGTGGGAGTCCTGGCCGGCGTGGTGGTCGGCGGGGTCCGCGGGGTCGCCGCTTCCGGTCCAGGACCCCTGGGCGCCGTCCCAGTTGGCGGCCTTCAGACGGAAGCGGTTCCCGGCGGCGTCGACGATGTAGCGGCCCCGGGTGGACAGGGGCGGCTGCCAGGCGCCGGTGGCGGACACGGCCGGTGCCGCGGCGGCGGACCGTGGTGCGGCGGTCGCCGGGGCGGTGCCGGACAGGGCGAGAACCATGAGCGATGCTGTCAGGTACGTGACAAGCTTGACGAACTTCGTGATCGACATCAGCCGTCCTCGGAGTGGATGCCGCGTGGGGGCGCCGCAACTTATCAGGGCGCGCGTCAACGGAGAAGCGGCTCCTCGGTCCCACAGGCCTCGGCCGTCCAGCCCTCCAGATCACGTTCGGGGCGCAGGAGTCGGCGGATGGCGGCGGCCGAGGCCCGGTGCCAGTCGTGGCTGCGGCGGAGCATCGCGTGATCTCCGCCCCTGAGCAGCACCATGCCGGCCTGCGCACCGGCCTCACGGGCCCGCCGTACGTACGCGGCCGACTCGACGGGCTCGGTGACCCGGTCACGGTCGCCGTGCAGGACGACGATCCGCGTCCCGGTGAGATCGTCCACGGGGTCGCCGGGCGGGCACCAGGGCGCCAGCGCGAGCACACCGCGTACCGCGGGGTCGGCCGCCGCGCGCAGCGCCGCCCGGCCGCCCATCGAGTGGCCGACCAGCACCACGGACACGTCCCCGGCCCCGCCGCGCAGCTCGTCGAGGGCGCGCAGGGTGTCCTGGAGCGGGTCGGCGTCGTCGTTCCAGCCGCGGTACCGGTAGCGCACCTGGCCGACCAGGACGTCGCGGGGCGAGGAGACCGACGCGGCGTGGCTCAGGAAGGGACGCATGCGCAGGGCCGCCGGCTGCCAGGGGCGCGCCGGCCGGCGCCCGTTCTCCTGCCCGCCGTGCAGGACCAGCACCGCCGCCCGCGTCCGGTCCCGCGGTGCGCGCCGCACCACCAGGGCACTCCCGCCCGCCTCGACGACCCGCCCGTCGGCCACCACAGCGTCCCCCTCTGCTTCCTCCGGCCTGGAGCATGCTGCCGCCATCAAACACCGCCGGGGGAGGCCGCAGCCACCGAGGGGGCTGAGCGGTCCGTGCCATCTCCGTGAACATCAGTCCCGCGCACATCAGTTAGGCTCCACGGGCGCACAGGGGACGCACAGCGGGGGTGGGGGGCATGACCGAGGTTGTCAGCGAGCCTGAAAAGGAAGGCAGACCGGTCGTTCAGGCGATCGCGGCGGTGGCCGTGTTCCTGGGGGTGGTGGGGGCCCTGTGGGCTCAGAAGGCGTTCGTCCACCCGCAGGACGCGAGCAGTGAACCGGCGGCGTGCTCGAAGTCGACCGACCGGCTGCCGGCCCGCTACGTCTCGGGCGCACGGCTGTGCAAGGCGCTGAACCGCCCGGACCTTCCGGCCCTGTTGGGGACACCGCGGGAACAGGCCGAGACCGCCAGCGGCAGCGGGGACTGGATCACACTCGCCGGAGGCACGAAGATCCCCTCGCCCGACGCCACGGTGACCCTGAAGACGTACTCGGTGAAGCTGTCGGCGTCCTACGACGACCTGTCCGTCGCCGAGGTGGGCGGCCTGATGGGCGACGCACGCCGGACGACCGTCCTCGGTCACCCGGCCGTCCTCTACTCCAGCCCGACCATCTCCATCGGCTTCAACCTCGGCGGCGGGAAGGCGAGCACGGGGCCCGGCGGCACGGCGCGCTGCCTCCTGGTCTCGAAGCACGCGAAGGACGACGGCGGGGGCACGTTCGAGGTCGCGATCTGGCGACAGGACGACGTGATGCCCGACGACACGGCTCTCGAACGGGTCGCGGAGCAGGTGCTGCAGACGGTCCCGGGCTGGAACGGGAACTGATCCGACCGTCCCGGTACCCGAACGGGTTCGCCGCCGCGGCGCCCGCGTTTCGGGGCGCCGCGGCGGCGAACCACGGTCGCTGTGGGTCAGTTCCTCACGGTGCGACGGTCGTCGTCGACACGGAAGCGCCCGCGGCGGGCAGCGACGGCAGCGCGGGCACGGCGCCGAGGAGGCCCGTGACCGCGTCGAGAATGGACCCGAGCAGCCCGGTGACGGCGCCCAGCACCCCGCCGAGGTCGAGCGAGGTCAGCGAGCTGAGCAGGCTGTTGACGGCGGCCTGGATGGCGCTCAGCAGGTCCGAGACGGGGTCGGCCGCCCGGGCCGAGCGGTCGGTGCCGCCGGCGTCCAGTTGCCTCAGCCGCTTCTGGAGGGCGTCGCTCCACTCCCGTACTTCCTTGGCGTAGGCGGCGGCCCGAGCAGGGTCGAGCGCGGTGCCGTCCGCCGTGGTGAGGTTGGGCAGCGTGTCCAGGAGAGGGGCCAGGGCGTGGTGGTACCGGGTCGTGTCCATCGCTTCGATGCGCGCCAGCAGCGCGGCGACATCGGTACCGGGCGGCAGAGCCGTCTGCGCGACACCGGTGCCCGAGGCTTCTCGGCCGGCGTCGGCGGCGGCAGCGGTGGCGGCGGCCGGGCCGAAGACCAGGGCGGCACAGACCAGGGGGGAGACGAGGAGGCCGCGGGAGACTAGGGCGCGCATGGGGTTCCTTTCGAGGCTGCTGTCCTTGCGCCCACCGTGGAAAACCGTGCGGGGCACCGCAACCGGTGCCGCGGCCCACGACCTGCCCGCCGAACCGCCGAGTCCTCCCTGACCAGGTGCTTTGCCCTGCTCCGAGGCTCCTTCCGGGTGTCGGTGGAAGGTTCGCCCGTCCGAGTGCGTACGGCCGTCGCCGAGAGCCGCACATGCGAAGAGCCCCGCCCCCGACGGATCGGGGGCGGGGCTCTTCGGACGGAGCGCCGGGCAGGCCTTGCACCTGCATCTCCCCACAGGAAGCGGGGCGTCTTTCCTTGGACCACCAACGCATCGCGCGTTAACCGGAGTCGGAGCGCCGCGCGCAAGATCGACCATAGCGTGGTCACAGGGCGGACTCCAAATCGCGGGCAGGGGCGCTACGCCTCCGGGACGCGTGCCAGGTCGTGCAGCCAGGCCTTCGCCGAACTGTCCGACGGGGCGCGCCAGTCGCCGCGGGGGGACAGGGAGCCGCCCGCCGAGACTTTCGGGCCGTTCGGCATGGCCGAGCGCTTGAACTGGGCGAAGGCGAAGAAGCGGCGGCAGAAGTAGTCGAGCCAGTGCCGGATCGCGGCCAGGTCGTACGCCTTGCGGTCGGACTCGGGGAAGCCGGGCGGCCAGGCGCCCGCCTCCCGGTCGTGCCACGCGTGCCAGGCCAGGAAGGCGATCTTCGACGGCCGGAACCCGTGCCGCAGTACCTGGTAGAGGGTGAAGTCGTGCAGCGCGTACGGGCCGATCTTGGACTCGGTGGACTGCAGCTCCTCGCCCGGCACCAGTTCGGGGCTGATCTCGGTGTCGAGGATCGCCGCGAGGGTCTTACCGGTCTCCGGGTCGAACTGCTCGCTGCTGATGACCCAGCGGATCAGATGCTGGATCAGCGTCTTCGGCACACCGGAGTTGACGTTGTAGTGGCTCATCTGGTCGCCGACGCCGTAGGTGCACCAGCCGAGCGCCAGCTCGGAGAGGTCCCCTGTGCCCAGCACGATGCCGCCGCGCTGGTTGGCGAGCCGGAAGAGGTAGTCGGTGCGCAGCCCTGCCTGCACGTTCTCGAAGGTGATGTCGTACACCGGCTCGTCGGCCGCGAACGGGTGGTCCATCTCCTTGAGCATGAGCCGCGCGGTGGGCGTGATGTCCAGCTCGGCCGCGGTCACGCCGAGCGAGTTCATCAGCCTGTGGGCGTTGCCCTTGGTGTGCTCGCCGGTGGCGAAGCCCGGCAGGGTGAAGGCCAGGATGTCGCTGCGTGGGCGGCCCGCGCGGTCCATCGCCCGGGCCGCGACGATCAGCGCGTGCGTGGAGTCGAGGCCGCCGGACACCCCGATGACCACCTTCGGGCCGCCGATCGCAGCCAGCCGCTGCTGGAGCGCCGCGACCTGGATGTTGTACGCCTCGTAGCAGTCCAGGGCGAGCCGCTCGGGGTCGGCGGGCACGAAGGGGAAGCGTTCGACCCGGCGGCGCAGGCCCAGGTCGGCGGCCGGCGGGTCGAGCCGGAAGGGGACGGTCCGGAAGCCGCCGGTGCGTGCCGCGTGCGTACGCCGGTTGTCGTCGAACGAGCCCATCCGGGCCCGCTCCTGGCGCAGCAGGTCCAGGTCCACGTCGGCCACCGCGTACTGGTCGTCCAGCGGGAACCGGTCCGTCTCGGCGAGCAGCGCGCCGTTCTCGTAGATCATGGTCTGGCCGTCCCAGGACAGGTCCGTCGACGACTCGCCCAGTCCGGCCGCCGCGTAGACGTACGCGGCCAGGCAGCGCTGCGACGCCGAGCGGCACAGCAGCTTGCGGTCCTCCGCGCGGCCGACCGTGATCGGGCTGCCCGAGAGGTTCACCAGCACGGTCGCGCCGGCCAGCGCGGCCTCCGCGCTCGGCGGCACCGGCACCCACATGTCCTCGCAGATCTCGGCGTGCAGCACCAGACCGGGGACGTCCTCCGCGTCGAACAGCAGGTCCACCCCGAACGGCACGGGCTCGCCGCCGATCCGGATGGTGCCGCCCCGCTCGTCGTCGCCCGAGGCGATCTGCCGGCGCTCGTAGAACTCCCGGTAGTTCGGCGGGTACGACTTCGGTGCGACACCGAGGATCCGGCCCCGGTGCACGAACACCGCGCAGTTGTAGATCCGGTTGCGATGGCGCAGCGGGGCGCCGACGACGAGGACCGGCAGCAGCCCGGCCGAACCGGCCGCCACCGTCGCGAGGGCCTCCTCGACCTGGTCGAGCACCACGTCCTGGAGGAGCAGGTCCTCGATCGAGTAACCGGTCAGGCCCAGCTCCGGGAAGACGGCCACGGCGACCCCGTCCTGCGCGCAGCGGCGCGCCTGGCGCAGGACCGCCTCGGCGTTGGCACGCGGGTCGGCGATGACGGTGTGGCCGGTGCACGCGGCGACCCGCGCGAAGCCATGCTCATAGATCGACCAGAAGTTCAACGGGGCTTCCTCGGGAGAGACGGACACTGTGCGGATACCGGACGGAGAACGTCGCCGTAGACGGGCACCCTCTCCTTCGACGATCCGGCGAACCTCCTGCTCCAAGAAGCATAGATCGGCGGTGATCCGTGCTGACCAGGGGATTCCGGGCGAGCCGCGGGGCCGTCGAACGGGCGGCAGCGGTCACAGGGGCATGGTGTCCAGAAGATCGGCGGCCATCCGGCGGGCCGGGGCCTCGGTCCCGGCGGCGACCGGGTGGAACGTGGTCTCCGCCGCCTGGGCCGGTGAGTCGGGCGGCAGGTACCGGACGGGCAGCCGGGGGCCGGTGCGGATGACGCCCAGCCACTCGCTGACCGGGCGCAGCCGGGGTGACGACCGGGTCGTCACCGGGTCCGGGGCGCGCCACGCCTCCCAGCGAGTGCGGAAGCCGTCGTGACGGGCGGCGCTCGACCCCAGGTCCTGGGTGTCGCGGATCACGAGGTCGATGTCCGTCGCCTCGGCGGCCGGCGCGTGGAAGATCTTGACGTGTGCGGAGAGTCCCGGTCCGGCGACGACGGCGGAGACGTCCACCCGGCCGGGCGCGCTCCACAGCCCGCTGTGCAGCGGCGGCGGTGACGGCCACGCCGGGATCGATCTCGGCGAGGGCGCGCAGACTCCGGTCCAGTGGGAGGGGGCCGTCTCGGGGGAGCGGGTCGAGCGGGTTGCCGTCGCAGCCGGGCCCGGTGAGTTGCCTGCCGCGGTCGGCGAAGCTCGCCAGGAGGTGCGTGACCGGTTCGGTACCGGGTGGCGAAGCCGACGCGGCCGTGTCCCCCGCGTCAACACCCCTGGCGGTCTCCCCGCGTGGGCAGGTCTCCGCCCCGGCCGCGCGCACGCGCCGCCGGGGCGGAGACCCGGTCCGCTACGCGACGCTGCCGCCGTTGTAGTCGCTGGTGAACGTGGTCTCGATGGTCGTGGCCACCGACTGCGCCACCCCCGTGCCTGTGAGGATGATGCCCAGCTCCCGGTTGTTGGACAGGGAGTTGCTGCTGATGTTCATGGAGCCGGCCTCGACCTCCTGGGTGGACAGGCCGTAGTCGGCGACCATGGCCTTGGCGTGGATGTAGAAGCCGTCGGGGTCGGAGTAGCCGACGACCGTGCCGCCGGCGTCCTCGATGTCGGAGACCTCGCTGGAGTAGTCGTCGGGTGTCTCCAGGACCACCCGCACCTTCACGCCCGCCTCGGCACGGGCGACGATCGCGTTGACCACCGTGCTGTCGCTGAACTCCAGTTCCTCGACGTCGAGCGTCTTGGTGGCGGCGTTGATCACGGACAGCAGCCGGCTGCGGGAGTCGGTGGGGGACCAGAGCAGGTGGTCGCCGTCGGTGGGGGTGACCGAGGTGCCGGCGTAGTCGGCGGCGAACACCTTCTCGATCGCGGCGACATCGCGGGTGTCGTCGGTGAACACCCCGTAGTCCCGGCCGGTCGAGTAGTACTGCGAGGTCAGGTTGCCGGTCAGGACCAGCGACTTGGCGGCGTCCACCGTGATGGTCTTCTGGTGCGTGTAGACGAAGCTGGACGGTGACCACACCACACCCACGCCCGCCTTGGTCAGGGCGCTGTACGCGGAACTGTTGGCACTCTGGTGCGCCCGGTCCAGCACCACCCGCACGGTGACGCCCTTGTTCTCGAGGGCTATGAGGTCGTTGACCGCCGTGGTGTCCTCCAGCTCGTACATCGTCATGTCGAGCGAGCTGGTGGCCGAGTTGATGAAGTCGTAGATCGTGGGCTCGCTGCTGCTGAGCGAGAAGGCGAACGCGGTGTAGCTCGCGGCGTTCGCGGGGACCGCGGCGGCGACCACGACCGCGCCGGCCGCCAGGGCGACACCCGCGCGACCGAGAAGCTTCGACAGCATGCGTGACTCCTAGTCGAGTTGACACTCACGTGGGGGGTGGGTGAGCGTGGGCATGACACCACGCGCGTAGACTGCCGAGGAAGAGAAGCTTGGTGAACTCGCCGTTACCTGTGCGCCGTAGGGACGGACAAAGCGGACTCCTGGCAGGTCGGCGCCGGTTCATGGGCATCCCGCGAGAACGCAAAATCTTCGTAGCCGAGCCCGGCCGGGCTGAGTGCAGTCGAGCGGAGTGCGGCCGAGTCGGGTGCGGCCGAGCCGAGCCTGGCCGAGCCGAGTGCAGCCGAGTCGAGCCCAGGCCGAGTCGAACGTGGTCGAGCCGAGTGCAGCCGTGCGGAGTGCGGTGAGCGTGCGGCGCCCCCGCCCCCGCCCCGCCGCCGTCGACGCGGTCACGGCGCCCCTGACCAGGCAGCTCACCGCGCCGACACCCGACCTGCGGCCGCCGTGGCCGGGCGGGCGGCAGGACCGGTCAGTAATGGAGAAGCGCTAGTGTTCCACCCCGGCTAGCGTGGCGGCCGTCAACGGAGGCCCCGCGCAGCGGATGGAGACGGGTTTTGAGCATGGCCAGAGAGACCGAGACGCAGGCGGCGCCGCACGTGGCGGACAGCCACGACCTGATCCGTGTGCACGGCGCGCGAGAGAACAACCTCAAGGACGTCAGCATCGAGATCCCGAAGCGACGGCTGACGGTCTTCACCGGAGTCTCCGGCTCGGGCAAGAGCTCGTTGGTGTTCGACACCATCGCCGCCGAGTCGCAGCGGCTGATCAACGAGACCTATCCCGCCTTCGTCCAGGGCTTCATGCCCAACCTGGCCCGCCCCGAGGTCGACGTCCTCGACGGACTGACCACCGCGATCATCGTCGACCAGCAGCGGATGGGCGGCGACCCCCGCTCCACCGTCGGCACCGCCACCGACGCCAACGCGCTGCTGCGCATCCTCTTCAGCCGTCTGGGCAAGCCGCACATCGGCTCGCCCAAGGCGTTCTCCTTCAACATCGCCTCCATCAGCGGGGCCGGCGCCGTCACCGTCGAACGCGGCGGACAGCAGGTCAAGGAGCGCCGCAGCTTCAGCATCACCGGCGGCATGTGCCCGCGCTGCGAGGGCCGCGGCGCCGTCACCGACCTCGACCTCGGCCAGCTCTACGACGACACCAAGTCCCTCAACGAGGGCGCGATCACCGTCCCCGGCTACAAGGGCGGCGGCTGGAACTCCCGCCTCTACGCCGAGTCCGGTTTCTTCGACCCTGACAAGCCGATCCGGAAGTTCACCAAGAAGGAACTGCACGACTTCCTGCACCGCGAGCCGACCCGGATGAAGATCGCCGGTATCAACATGACCTACGAAGGTCTGATCCCGCGCATCCAGAAGTCGATGCTCTCCAAGGACAAGGAGTCGATGCAGCCGCACATCCGCGAGTTCGTGGAGCAGGCGGTCACCTTCGCCACCTGTCCCGACTGCGACGGCACCCGCCTGAGCGAGGGCGCCCGCTCCTCTAAGATCGCCGGGATCAGCATCGCCGACGCCTGCGCGATGCAGATCAGCGACCTGGCCGCATGGGTCAAGGACCTCGACGAGCCGTCGGTGGCGCCGCTCCTCACGACGCTCCGCGACACCCTGGAGTCGTTCGTGGAGATCGGCCTCGGCTATCTCTCGCTGGACCGGCCGGCGGGCACCCTGTCCGGTGGCGAGGCGCAGCGCACCAAGATGATCCGCCACCTCGGCTCCTCGCTCACCGACGCCACCTACGTCTTCGACGAGCCCACCACCGGCCTGCACCCGCACGACATCCAGCGCATGAACGGCCTGCTGCTGCAACTGCGCGACAAGGGCAACACCGTCCTCGTCGTCGAGCACAAGCCCGAGGTCATCGCGATCGCCGACCACGTCGTCGACCTCGGCCCCGGCGCCGGCGCGGGCGGCGGCACCGTCTGCTTCGAGGGCACCGTCGAAGGCCTGCGCAAGGCCGGCACCATCACCGGCCGCCACATCGACGACCGGGCCACCCTGAAGGAGAGCGTCCGCAAGCCCACCGGGGCGCTGGAGATCCGCGGCGCGAGCACCCACAACCTCCAGGGCGTCGACGTCGACGTCCCGCTCGGGGTCCTGACCGTCGTCACCGGCGTCGCCGGCTCCGGCAAGAGCTCCCTCGTGCACGGCTCGATCCCGGCCGGCGCCGGGGTGATCTCCGTCGACCAGGGCGCCATCCGCGGCTCCCGGCGCAGCAACCCGGCGACGTACACCGGGCTTCTCGAACCGATCCGCAAGGCCTTCGCCAAGGAGAACGGCGTCAAGCCGGCCCTGTTCAGCCCCAACTCCGAGGGCGCCTGCCCCACCTGCAACGGCGCCGGCGTCATCTACACCGACCTGGCGATGATGGCCGGCGTCGCCACCACCTGCGAGGACTGCGACGGGAAGCGGTTCGAGCGATCGGTGCTCGACTACGAACTCCACGGCCGCGACATCAGCGAGGTGCTGACCCTGTCGGTGAACGAGGCCGTGCTGTTCTTCGCGGCGGACGAGGCGAACGTCCCGGCCGCCCAGCGGATCGCCCAGCGGCTCCAGGACGTCGGCCTCGGCTACCTCACCGTCGGCCAGCCGCTCACCACCCTGTCCGGCGGCGAACGCCAGCGCCTCAAGCTGGCCACGCACATGGCCGACAAGGGGGGCGTCTACGTCCTCGACGAGCCGACCGCGGGCCTGCACCTCGCCGACGTCGAGCAACTCCTCGGTCTGCTCGACCGGCTGGTCGACGCCGGCAAGTCCGTCATCGTCGTCGAGCACCACCAGGCGGTCATGGCCCACGCCGACTGGATCATCGACCTCGGCCCCGGCGCCGGCCATGACGGCGGCCGGATCGTCTTCGAGGGCACCCCCGCCGACCTCGTCGCCGCCCGCAAGACGCTCACCGCCGAGCACCTCGCGGAGTACGTCGGAGCCTGACGCACCCCCAGCCCGCCGCGGTGCGCGGGAACCCTCCAGCAGCGGTTCCCGCGCACCGCTCCGGGACACCGGAGAACGCTCGGCCGAGGTGCCGGAACACACACCCGCAAGAGGTTTGAACATTCAAACGTAAATGGTTACAGTGCGCGCATGACCACGACGCCACGCTGGCTGAATCCCGAGGAACGACGGGCGTGGGTCGCCTACGTCCAGTTCTCCACGCATCTGTCCGACCACCTGAACCGCCAGCTCCGGCGCGATGCGGGCATGACCCACGCCGACTACACCCTGCTCGTCCACCTGTCCTCGGTCAAGGACCACAGCCTGACCATGTCCGAGCTGGCCGAACGCCTGAAGATCACCCGAAGCCGGCTCACCCACGCCGTGACCCGCCTTCAGGAGGCCGGCTACGTCGACCGCCGCGAGGACCCCGGCAACCGCCGTAATCAGTTCGCCGTCCTCACCGAGGAGGGCATGCGCCTCCTGGAGCGCGCGGCCCCCGGCCATGTGGAGGCCGTCCGCCGAGCCGTCTTCGACGCCCTCACCCCCGAGCAGGTGACCCAGTTCGCCGCGATCGGCGAATCGATCAACACCGCGCTCCAGCGCATGGACGCCGACGGCGACGAGCGGGAGGCACTGCCCTGGCGCCGACGCTAGGAGACGGCGTCCACCGCGCCACGGGGTCCGCAGATGTGAGCCCCGGGGCCGCCGCGGACACGGACATCCGCGGCGGCCCCGGGGCTCATGTCCGGTCAGCCCTGGTCCTGGCCCTCCGGGGCGAGCAGGATCGCGGTGTGGGTGCGGTGCGCGACGGCATCGCTGACCCGCGGGTCGAACAGCGCCTGCGCGGCACTGCGGTGGTGCGGGCTCAGCACGATGAGATCGGCGTCGAACTCCTCGGCGGTCTCCGAGATGGCGGCGGCGACCTGGGTGGTGAGCCCCCTCAGAAGGGTTCCCTCGGCCTTGACGCCCTTGTCCCGGAGGGCGGCGAGCGCCTCGTCCAGAACGGCCTTGGCCTCGGTGTCCTCCTCCAGCGGGACGATCGCCGCGACGGAGGCGGCGGAAGCGATGACGTGTACGACGCGGACCTCGGCGTTCGCGAGCTGCGCCAGCTCGCCGGCCAGCCGTACGGCGGAGCGGCGGGCGGGGCTGGGATCGACGGCGACGAGGATGCGCTGGAACACGGACACGGTACTTCCCCTTTCGGGGTGCGGAAGGTCGACTCGGTGGTCTGGGACGCCGGGTGCCGGCGTGACGGCTCGGCGCGTCCGGCGCCGAGCGAGTTCTTCCGTCCCCATGGTGTGATCATCTCACCACTCGCCGGCGTGGCGGACAGCGGTCCATGTAACAGCCACTGAACTGCGGGAAGCCGACCGGTGCCGGGCGGCCCGCCGAACGCCATGGCCTGCCGTCGTCGCGGCCGCGCGCCTTGGAGGCTGCTCGCCTTCGCACCTCCGCCGTCGGTCAGGGCATCGTGAGGTCGATGGCACGGTCGAGGGCCTGGGGGTGGAGGACCCGGTGGATGCCTTCGAGGAGGTAGTAGTCGGCGTAGGGGAGGGAGACCTCGATGCCGTCCTCGGCCGGGCGGTTGCGTGTGCAGCGGGCGACGACTGCGTCCGCTCGAGCGGAGGCCCTGGTCAGACAGGTCCCTGCGAGCGCGGTCAGCAGTCGCAGGGCGACGTCGCGGTACTTCTCGCGGCCGGTCGCGGCGGCCAGGTCGAGGAGCCCGCAGGCCATGACGGCTCCGGCGGACGCGTCCTTGATGTCGTGGGGGTGCTGGGGGGCCAGGTAGTCCCAGACGGGGACGTGGTCGGGGGTGAGCACGCCGATGGCGTAGTCGGCCAGGCGCGTCGCCGTGGCGAGGAACCGGGCGTCGGCGGTGCGGCGGTAGAGGGTGGTGAATCCGTAGATCCCCCAGGCCTGTCCACGGGACCAGCAGGAGGTGGGGCTGTAGCCCTGGACGGTGTTGGGCCCGATGGGGGCGCCGGTGGCCGGGTCGAGGTCCCAGACGTGCGGGGTGGAACCGTCGGCCCGCGGGAAGAGGCGCTGGGTGGTCTCGGCGTGGGCGACGGCGATGTCGAGATAGGCGGTGTCGCCGGTCTGCTGCGTGGCGAAGGCGAGCAGGTCGAGGTTCATCATCGTGTCCATGATGATGCGCCCCGCGTTGGCGGGGTCGTCCAGCGCGCCCCAGGCCCGCAGGAACCGGCCGCGGGGGTTGTAGCGCCGGATGAGGGAGTCGGCCGCCTGGATGGCGCCGGTGCGCCACTGGTCGTCTCCGGTCAGGCGCCAGGCGGTGACCCAGGAGGGGGTGAAGAGGAAGCCGAGGTCGTGAGTGGTGGTGTCGTTGCGGCGGGGGGCGAGCTTGCGGGCGGAGTCGAGGGCGAGGGTGCGGAACCGGTCGTCGTCGGTGTGCAGCCAGCACATCCACAGGGTGCCGGGCCAGAATCCGCCGACCCAGTCGCCGTTCTGGGAGTAGGTCCACTTCTCGAACTTGGTCACGACGGGGAAGCCGTTGACGCCGGGTGCGATGGTGCGGACCTTCTCGACCGCGTAGTCGGCGGCGGCTCTGAGGGCGTGGGCGGTGGCGGCCGGCACGTGCCCGGCCTCGGCGTGCGCGGGCAGAGGTGCGCTGGCGTAGGCGGCCGCGGCGCCGCCTGCCGTGGCCAGCACGGCCCGCCGGGAGATGGACATGACTGCCTGCCTCTCCAACTGGACTGTGGTGCACAGAAGTTGAAGGAGTGTGGCATGTCCGCTCGGACCATGTACACCCATGTGCATGATGTTCGCGTATATGAATGCCCTCGGTCGGTCGTCGCGCGGGTCCGTGCTCAGAACGCTGCGGGCAGGGTGACATGGACGTACGTCTTGGTCTCCTGGAACTCGGCGAGGGAGAGCGGTCCGCGCAGCCGGCCGATGCCGCTGTGCTTGAAGCCGCCCTCGGGGAAGCCCTCGTCGTGCAGGAGCCAGGAGTTGGTCCAGACGGTGCCCGCCCGTATCGCGCGGCTGACCCGTCGGGCGCGGTCGCCGTCGCGGGTGAAGACGGCGGCCGCCAGGCCGTACTCGGTCGCGTTCGCCCGCTCCACGGCCTCGGCCTCGTCGTCGAAGACCTCGAAGGTGGCGACCGGGGCGAAGATCTCCGCGTGGATCAGGGCGGCGTCGGGGTCGGTGACCTCGATCAGGCTGGGACGGTAGAACGCGCCCGCGGCGAGCGGACCGTCGGTGACCGGGCCGCCCCGCACGATCGCCTTGGCGCCCTGCGCCAGGGACTCCTCGACGAGGTGGTCGACCCGCTGTACCGCGTTCTGGTCGATGAGCGGGCCCATCCGGGACCGTTCGTCGTCTCCGGGGCCGACGACGACCGATTCGAGGGCGGCGCCCAGGCGTTCGCGGACCTGGTCGGCGAGGGTGCGGTGGGCGAGGACGCGGCTGCCGGACGTGCAGAGCTGCCCGGCCCCCAGTGTGAGGGCCAGGGTGAGCAGGGGCAGTGCGTGGTCGAGGTCGGCGTCCTCGAAGAGGACCATCGGGGTCCTGCCGCTCAGCTCCATGGTCATCCGTTTCAGGGTGGCCGCGCCGGTGGCGACGACCAGCCGGCCGATCGCGGTGCTGCCGGCGTAGCTGACCGCGTCCACGTCGGGTGAGGCGGCCAGGTGCGGAGTGCCGCTGTTGCCCGACTCGGTGAACATGTTGACCACCCCGGCCGGAAGCGAGGGCACTTGGGAGATGATTCGTGCCATCAGTGCGTTGGTCAGGGCCGTCTGGCCCGGCAGCTTCACCGCGACGGTGTTGCCCGCGGCCAGGGCCGGGCCCAGCGCACGCAGGAACAGGGCGACCGGCGAGTTCCACGGCACGATGATCGCCACGACCCCGAGCGGCTCGGGCAGGCTGCTGAACCAGGTGTGCGAGTCGGTCTGTGCGAACGTCCCGGTGTCGGTGGTCAGGTTGGCGATCGTGTAGGTCAGCGCGCCGGTGGCGGACCCGGCCTCCAGGCGGGCCTCGCGCAGCAGCTTGCCGTTCTCCGCGGTGAGGAGCTGGGCCAGTTCCCCGGCGTGCGCCTCGAAAGCGGCCACCATCTCGGTCAGGGCCCTGCGGCGCAGGTTCCGGTCCGTCGGCCAGGTGGTCGAGGCGAAGGCGCGGCGGGCCGCAGCCACCGCCGCCTCCGCCTCCGCGCGTCCGCCGTCCGCGTACTCTCCCACGACCGCGCCGTTCGCCGGGTTGTGCGACGTGGAGACGGTGGCCGAGCCCCGCCACTGCCCGCCGATCCAGTGCCGGGCGGTCTCGTCGTTGTCGTACATCGCCTCGATACCTCCATGGCAACGGGCGCCGCACCGGGTCGTGCGACGCTCAGGCGAGAGACTAGAAGGCGCATATTTGCTTTGTAAAGCAACTCTGGTGGGCGATCGCACGGCAGGGTGGAAGTCCGCGCCGACGGAACACGGACCGCAGTGGGAATCCACTGCGTGGGCGCGAGGAGCCTGTTGCCGGGCACATCGACAGCCGGCCGTGCGGGCGATCATCCTGGACACGGCGATCGGCGACCGGCCGGAGCCGGGACGGCAGGCAGGACTGAGGTGCGAAGGTGACGGACGAACCCGCCGAGGGTCTCGCCAAGCTCGTGGCGGGTCTCCTGGAGCGAGTCGGTGAACTCGGTGACGCCATGGCCGAGCGCATCCGGTCCGAGGCCAGCGACCACGGTGGCAACTGCGTCCCGCTGGAGGAACTGCGCGAGTCCTGCCGGGTCGAGTTGCGCAACGTGCTGCGCGCGCTCGCCGGCCAGGCGCCGCTCGACCCCTCGCTCGGCACCGACACCGGGCGCAGGCGCGCCCGGCAGAACGTGCCGGAAACCACCCTGATAGCCAGCTACCGGTCGGGTATCAGGTTCGTCTGGGAGCTGCTCATCGCGGAGGCGACCGCCACCGGCCTGGTCGACCACGAAGGTCTCGTCACGGCGGTGTCCTCGATCTGGGCCGTCTAGGACGCGCTGATCGAGTCGACGATCGCCGGTCACCGCGAGGCCACCACCGAACTGCTCCGCAACGCGGAGCAGGAGCGTTCCGCGCTGCTCGAAGCCCTGTTGACCAATCGGAGCCTCGACGCCGGCACGCTCCTGGCGGCTATCGGCGTCCTGCGCATGCCGCGGTACGGGAGGTTCGCGGTCGTGGCGGCGGAGGTGCCGTCGTTCGGGCGCCACCCCCTCGTGCGGACGGAGCAGGCCCTGCGCGCAAGCGGCATCCACTCGGTGTGGCATCTGCGCCCGGACACCCAAGTCGGCATCGTCCAGCTCGCCACGGCCCGGCAGTACGGCCAACTCGTCGAGGTACTGGAGGGCGAGGCGGTCAGCAGGACCGGCGTCAGTCCCGCCTACGAGGACCTGTACGACACCGGGACGAGCCTGTGGTACGCGAAGATCGCCATGCAGGGCGGGCGCGCGGGCGGCTGCGCGGTCACCGTGTTCGACGACAGTCTGGTGGCGGTCGCCGCGGCGGCCGCGCCCGAGATCACCCAGCGGCTGGCGCGCAACGTCTTCGGCCCGCTCGACACGCTCCCGCCGGCCGAACGGGACGTGCTGCTCGACACCTTGGAGACCTGGCTGGCCTGCGGGGGCTCGACCGAGGAGACGGCCAGGCGCATGTACTGCCATCCGAACACCGTGCGCCAGCGCTTCCGCCGGATCACCGAGTACACCGGCCGTTCGACCTCCGAACCGCACGGGATCACGGAGCTGTGCATCGCCCTCTACGCGCTCCGGCAGAACCCGCGACAGGCGACAAAGACCCCCTAGCCACCGCGGCCCGCGCGGACGCGGGCGCTGGGCAGGGCATTCACATCCCGCGAAACACCCAGGAAAGGCATGTCCGTCATGGCAGAGATGTTCTACGACGACGATGCGGATCTGTCCGTCATCCAGGGCCGGAAGGTCGCGGTGATCGGGTACGGCAGCCAGGGGCACGCGCACGCCCTGTCGCTGCGCGACTTTGGTGCGGACGTCCGTGTCGGGCTGCGGGAGGGCTCCTCCTCACGTGCGCGGGCCGAGGAGCGGGGCCTGCGGGTGCTCACTCCGGAGCGGGCCGCCGCCGAGGCCGACGTCGTGATGATGCTCGTATCCGACCCGGTCCAGTCCGAGGTCTACGCCACGGCGGTGGAACCCCGGCTCCGGCCCGGCGACGCCCTGTTCTTCGCCCACGGGTTCAACGTCAGCTAGACCGCGGAGTGGGGCGACTACACCACCGGACCGCGCATCGTCACCGACGAGGTCAAGGCCGAGATGCGGGAGATCCTCGCCGAGATCCAGGACGGGTCCTTCGCGGCCGCGTGGATGACCGAGTACCGGGCCGGACTGCCCCGCTACCACGAGTACAAGAAGGCCGACGGCGAACATCTGCTGGAGACCACGGGCCGCGAGCTGCGCAAGCTGATGAGCTGGGTCGACCAGAGCCGCTGACCCGGCCGCCCGGCTTTCCGGCCCGGCGAAACCCTGTCCGTCCCGGCTCCCCGCGGAGCGATCGCGCGCGTTTGTGGAAAAGGAAGACACCAGACCGCCATGTCCGACCGTCCCCCCACCTGGAACGTCAAACGCTGGACCCTCGCCGTGGTCTGCACGGCGACGTTCATGCTCCTCCTCGACCTCACCGTGGTCTTCGTGGCTTTCAGCAGCATCCAGGCGGACTTCCACTCCGACCTGGGCTCCCTGCAGTGGGTCGTCGACGCCTACACGGTTCCGCTCGCCGGACTCCTGCTCACCGCTTGGCACCCTGGGCGACCGCATAGGCCGGCGCCGGGTCTTCCTGGCCGGGATGACACTGTTCACCGCGGGCTCGCTCGGCTGCGCGCTGGCCTGGTCGTCCCTCTCGCTCGACCTCACGCGCGCCGGGCAAGGGGCCGGTGGCGCCCTGCTCTTCGGGGTGGCGCTGCCGCTGCTCGGCGAGGCGTTCCCGCAGGCACGGGAGCGGGCCGGTGCGATCGGCGCGTTCGGCGCCACGATGGCCGCCGCCACCGCGGTGGGCCCCCTCGTCGGCGGTTACCTCGTCCAGGGCCCGGGCTGGCGCTGGATCTTCCTGATCAACGTGCCGATCGGGCTGGCGACCCTGGCCGCGGGCCGGATGCGGCTACGGGAGTCCCGCGGTGCCGCCACCCGCGCCACCGACGTCCCGGGGGCCGTGCTTCTCACCGCGGGCCTGTTCGCGCTGATGCTGGCGGTCATCCGCGGCAATGACGAGGGCTGGGCGTCCGCGCCGATCCTCACGCTGTTCGCGGCGGCGGCGATCCTGCTGGCGGCCCTGTTCGTGCGGGAGTCGCGTGCGGGCGAGCCCATGCTCGACCTGGGCCTGTTCGCCCAGCCGTCGTTCCTGGGTGTCGCGGTGGCCGTGTTCGCGATGATGGCCACGCTCGTCGCGGCCATGAACTACGCGGCCCTGTACGTCGCGAACACCTTGGGCTACGGGCCGTCGGCCACGGGCCTGCGCTTCCTGCCGCTCACGATCGCCTCCTTCGTGGCGGCGCCGGTCACGGCGGCACTGGCCGACCGCGTCCCGCCGCGCCTGACCGTCGGCGGGAGTCTCCTGCTGACGGCGGCCGGCCTGGAACTGACCGCCCGCCTCGACGCCGACTCACGAGGGACCGCGCTGGTCGCCGGGTTCGTCGTCGCCGGAATCGGGCTGGGCGCGGGGAGCGCCGCGACCTCCAACGCGGCCCTCTCCCTGGCCGAGCCCTCCCGCGCCGGCATGGCGACCGGCATGGTGAACACCATGCGCCAGATCGGCCTGGCCACCGGCGTGGCCGTGCTCGGTTCGGTCTTCCAACGGCGGGTCACCGACGCGACCAGCGGTCAACTGGCCTCGGTGCCCCTGCCGCACGACACGATCGCCGCGCTCTCCGCGGCGGTCGGTTCCGGCGCGGGCGCCCAGGCCGCGGCCGGCGTCCCCCGCCCGCTGCGGCGAACCGTCGTCGAGGCGGCCCGGGCGGCCACCGCCTCCGGCCTCGACGACATCCTGCGCATCGCAGCGATCGCCGCGGCCGTCTGCGCGGTGGTCGCGCTGGTGACGATCCGGCGGGAGACGCCGACCGCAAAGACCACGGTCCAGGCGGCGCCGGCCCCGGCCGACGGACTGGACACGGCCGGCGAGACCGCCGAAAAGCCCTGACCGTGCCGACGATAAGCTGTGGCACCAGGACCTCGCGGTCTCCGCGATGCCGCAGCCGACGCCCGGAGTCGGCACGGCCGTCGACGGCCGTGCCGGCCGGGACTCAGAAGGCGAGGACGCCTCGCAGGTTCAGGCCCTTGTGCATGTCCTCGTAACCGCGATTGATGTCATCGAGTGTGTAGGTGCGGGTGACCAGGCCGTCGAGCGGCAGTCGTCCGGCCCGGTAGAGAGCGTAGATCCGCTCGATGTCGGCGAGCGGGCGCGTCAGCCCCATCACCACGCCGACCAGGTTCTTCGCCGACATGGCGAACTCGACCAGCGGCAGACTCACCGTGTCCTCGGTGACCGGGGCGACGGACGTGACGACGACGTTGCCGCCCTTGCTCACCAGGCGGCTCACGGGCCCGATCATGGAGCCGTACAGCACACCCACCGTGATGATCGCGGCATCGGCCATCCGGTTGCGAGTCAGTTCCGAGACGATGCCCTGAGCCTCCTCGACGCTCTCCGCGGTGTGGGTGGCACCGAACTTCAGTGCCTGCTCCCGCTTGAACGCGACCGGGTCCACCGCCACGATGTGTGCGGCGCCCGAGACAGCGGCGCCCATCACCGCGCTCATCCCGACCCCACCGGTGCCGACGACGACCACGGTGTCGCCGTCCCGGATGCCGGCGGCGCGGACCGCCGAGCCGTATCCGGTGATGACCCCGCAGCTGGTCACCGCCGCGACCTGCGCGGGGATGTCGCGCTCGTAGCGCTGGACGCGGATCTCCTGCACCAGGGTGTATTCGGAGAAGGTGCCGAGCTGGCCGTACGCCCCGATCTCACGGCCGTCGGAGGTGGTGAACGCGAACGTGCCGTCCGCGCGGGCGCCGGTCATGACGTCGAGGTTCCTGTCGCACAGGTGCGTGCGTCCGTCCGCGCAGTAGCGGCACGCGCCGCACGTCGGCAGTGGCAGCAGCATCACCGGGTCGCCGACGGCGACCCGGTCGACGCCCGCGCCGACGGCGACGACGACGCCCGCGCCCTCATGCCCCCCGACCACCGGCAGATTGGCGGGGAAGTCGCCGGTCACGTTGTGATCGTCGCTGTGGCACAGCCCGGCGTACTCCAGTTTCACGAGGACCTCGCCCGCTCGGGGATCGGGGAGGGTGCAGTCGACTATCTCCCAGGGGCGGCCGACTTCCCAGCACACGGCGGCTCGGGTACGCGTAGACACTTTGGCCTCTCCTTCGAGGTGACGTGGGTGAAGCGAGGACGGCCGCGGGGGCGTGTCGCCCCGGCTAGAGCCGGATGAAGACCGACTTCAGCTCGGTGAAGTTGTCGAGTGACTTCTCGCCCAGCTCGCGGCCGATGCCGGACTGCTTGAAGCCGCCGAAGGGGAAGGTGAGATCCAGTTCCGAGTAGGTGTTCACCCAGACCACGCCGGCCCGCAGCCTGCGGGCCACGCTGTGCGCGGTGGACACGCTGGACGTGGCGACCGCGGCGGCCAGCCCGTAGTCGGTGTCGTTCGCGATGCGCACGGCCTCGTCCACGTCCCGGAAGGTCAGGAGTGCGGCGACCGGGCCGAAGATCTCCTCCCGGGCCAGGCGCATGCTGTTGTCGACACCGGTGAAGACCGTCGGCTGCACGAAGTAGCCGGGAGCGTCGTACTCCCCGCCGCCGATCGCGACCTCGGCGCCCTGCTCGCGGCCGATGGCGACATAGGAGTTGACCCGGTCGAACTGCTGGGCGGAGACGACGGGGCCCAGCACCGTGTCCTCCGCGAGCGGATCGCCGACCCGGAACTGCGCGAGGGCCTTGGCCAGTTCCTCGGAGAATTCGTCGTGCACGGCCTCGTGGACGAGGATGCGGGTGCCCGCGACGCAGACCTGCCCGGTGAGCATGGCGAATCCGCCGGCGGCGGCGCGGGCCGCCGCCGGGATGTCCGCGTCGGGCATGATGATGTGCGGCGACTTGCCGCCCAGCTCCAGCGTGACTCGCTTGAGGTTGCCCTGCGAGGCCTGCAGGATCGCCTTTCCGGTGGCCGTCGAGCCGGTGAACGACACCTTGTCGACGCCCGGGTGGGCGGCGATCGCGGCGCCGGCGGTGTGACCGAAGCCGGTGACGACGTTGAGGACCCCGCGGGGCAGACCCGTCTCCGTGATGATCTCCGCGAGCCGCAGTGCGGTGAGCGGCGTCTGCTCGGCCGGCTTGAGGACGACCGTGTTGCCGCACGCGAGCGCGGGGGCTATCTTCCAGGCCGCCATCGTGATCGGACCGTTCCACGGGATGATTCCCGCGCAGACGCCGACGGGTTCCCGCACGGTGTAGCAGTGCACGGAGGCGTCGACCGGGTTGACCGTGCCGGTCATCTTCGTCGGCCAGCCGGCGTAGTAGCGGAAGGTCTTCGCCGCGTCGGCGACCATGCCGCGGGTCAACGTGATCGGGATTCCGCCGTCGAGCGACTCAAGGGTGGCCAGCTCTTCGGCATGGGCGTCGATCGCGTCGGCGACGCGCAGCAGGACCATGGTCCGGTCGTGCGGGTTCATGTCCGGCCAGGAGCGGTCCTCGAAGGCCCGGCGGGCGGCGGTGACGGCCCGGTCGACGTCGGACGCTCCGCCCGAGGCCACGGAGACCAGGGCCGTTCCGGTCGCCGGATTGATCGTCTCGAACGTCTCACCCGACTGTGCGCCGGTCCAGTCACCGTCGATCAGCATCGGCCTGGCGCCGGGTCCGGCGATGAATTCGGGAACCGGTGCGGCGGCGATGTCGATGCGCATGGTCACGGGTTGACTCCTTACGTGTCGAGCAGGCGTCGGCTGAGGCACGGGACCACGTACAGAAAGAGAAAAATGTGTGCAGTTTTACACGCCCGAAACGCTAGATCGCTCTTCGCCGATCCGTCAAGGATCGCGCGGGAGTTCTGTTCTCCCCGGAGATCATCCTTGCCGGAACGTGGCGCCGACCTTGAGATCTGCGTAGCGTGGGGGTGAGCCGCACGATCGCGTGAGGACTTCCCCCGGATGGTGTGGTCACGTCATTCTGCATGCATAACTGCCCCTGCCGATGGTCGTTCGGCTCTGTCGGCGGGTGCGGGAGCGGCCGCGCGGCACGGGCGGGGCCGCCAGGCGGGCCGCTGGTCCGCCGCATGCGCCAGTCGCGCCCGGCGTGCCGGTGCCGCCTACCTTTCGGAGCTCGTGATGACCTTGTCGATAGACCCGCAGCGGTGCCAGGGGCACGGTCGCTGCGCTCTGATCAGTTCCGCCCTGTTCGACGTCAGTGACGAGGGGCTGGGTGTCGTCCTGCTGCCCGAGCCCGGCCCCGAACACGCCGCCGACGTCGCCGCGGCGGTCGACAACTGCCCCGAGATGGCGATCCGTGCGGCGGCCGGCCCGGCCGACTGACGTCTTTTGCCTCACTACTTGCGGAGGTACTACCCCGTGTGTAGTTTCCGGATGATTGGCGCGTCGCCCCGGCCGCGCGCCGAGGGTTTCCTTCCCTTCCGCCGTCCGCGCCTGGACGGCGCCCTGGGCCGCCTCGACGGAGGTCGACATGACCAGCCTGGACAATGAGAAGATTCCGGTCGATGAACTCGCCGCGCACTTCGACCTTTTCGATCCGGTGCACAGCGAGCGCCTGTGGGAGGTCCTGTCCTACGCGCGCTCGTCCTGCCCTGTGGTCAAGACGGATGCCGACGACGGCTACCACATCGTCACGCGGTACGACGACGTGCGGGCCGTACTCGAGGACGCGGCCACCTACAGCTCGGTGCAGGCCGGGCTGCGCGGTGTGCCGATCCCGCAGCCGCCGCTGACGGAGGACCCGCCGAACCATCTCGAGTACCGCAGGGCGCTCAACCCGTATCTGTCCCGGTCGTTCCTCGCCCGCTACGAGGACGACATCCGCCAGCACGCCCGTGAACTGCTCGACGAACTCGTTCCCAAAGGGCGCTTCGAGTTCATGACCGAGTTCGCGGTCCCGTTCACCTCGGGCAACCTGGCGAAGGTCATCCTCGACGACGACAACAAGGAGCGCCTCGCCAGGGCCATCCGCCTGGCCACGGAGATCAGCAGCGAGGGCAGGCACGAGGCCTTCTTCGAACTCGCCGCGCTGGCCGAGGAACTGCTGCACGAGCGGGCCGAGTCCGGCAGCGAGCGCGACGACGTGCTGTCCGCGATCATCCGCGCCACGGTCCAGGGCCGGCCGCTCACCATGGAGGAACGGGTCGGTGCCACCACGATCCTGTTCACCGGTGGCCTCGACACCACCAAGGCCGCCCTCGGGAACATCGTCAAGCATCTCGCCGACGACCCGGCACTGGAGAGCCGCCTGAGGAATCCCGACTGGGTCAAGGGCGACCTCGACGAGTTCCTGCGCCTCGAGTCGCCCATCACCTTCATGGCCAGGACCGTGACCCGGGACACCGAGGTCGGGGGCTGTCCCCTGCACGCCGGCGACCGGGTGGCCATCCACTACGCCTCGGCGAACCGCGACGAGACCCGCTTCGAGGACCCGGCCGAGCTGCGCTTCGACCGGGGGCGCAATCCGCACGCCGCGTTCGGTCTCGGGCCGCACCGCTGTATCGGACTGCACTTCGCCCGTCTGCAGATCGAGATCGGCTTCCAGGAGTTGTTCAAGCGCGTCACCAGTATCCGCGTGCCCGCCGGCGAGCAGGTCAAGTCGGCCACCGGCATCGTGCTGACCCACGAGTACCTGCCGATCGAGTTCGACCCGGCCGAGTAGACCGGCCGCGCTGCCGGGAACGCCCACGGGGCGGCCCGGCGGCGCCCAGGATCTCCGCACGCGGGCGCGCGGGGGAGGGCCGGCCCGCCGCTGGGTGCGGCCCGCACGGCCAGGCGGGAAGGCCTGTGCCGTGCGGGCCCTTTCACGTCTCCAGGGCCGCACCGCCCCTACCCTGCGACCCTCCGGTTCCCCGGCCCTCGTACGTCCGCCCCCTCACGTCACGGTCCTCGCCCGGCGCGGCGCGGTCGCTCTCCGCGCGCCGCGCCGGCGCCCGCCCTGTCGCGCAGTCGGTCGGTCCGCGCCGCCGGCTGGACGCCTTCCGCTCACCGTGCTGCCGTCGGTGCGTCGGTGCGTCGGTGCGTCGGTGCGTCGGTGCGGCGCGCGGACGGCGGCGGCGCCCTGCTGTTGCCGCGCTTTTCCGAGTCGTTGACACTCCTGAGGCCCGGTGCTAGCTTCCCCTCCACCTACCTACTCCAGTAGTGATTATCGGCTGATCGAAGCTGATTCCCGTCTGCGCAGCCACGCCGCAGACGCCTCCTGGTGAAGCACAGGCAGACGCTGCCCGTGCGGACCGGAAGTGCCACGCACGGACCGACAGCCCTTCCTCCGGGGTGGACCCGCGCCGTCGCAGTGGAGAAACCATTCCGCGCAGTTCTCCCTCTGGACGTCAGCGAAAGGTGCTCAACGATGAGCCTTTACCGCAACTCCTTCGCAGGCCTGGCCGTCGCGGCCACGCTCGCGGCCTCACTCTCGGCCTGTGGTTCCGGCGCAGACACGGCAGCCGGCAAGTCCGGGTCCGACACCGTCACGATCGGGGTACTGACCCCACTGAACGGCCCGGCCGCCTCCTCGTTCGGCCAGAAGACCGTGGACGCGGCCAAGGCGCGGATCGAACTCGCCAACGCCACGCACGAGATCCCCGGCGTCACGCTCAAGGTCGTGAGCGAGGACGAAGGCGTCAGCCCGCAGACGTCACTGGCGGCGCTGCAGCGCCTGTCGGAGCAGGACCACGCGGATGTCGTGCTCGCGGCGGGCGCCTTCTTCTTCGGTTCGTACCGCTACGCGGTGCAGAAGAACATCCCGGTGGTCGGGGACTGCATCGACGGCCCGGAGTGCGGCGACCCCAGGAACACGAACATCTTCGCCGCGTTCGGCAGTTCGGACAACAACTTCCCCAACTACACGGGAATCCCCGAGTTCTTCAAGCAGCAGGGCGGCACGAAGTACTGCGGAATCGGCTACAACTCCCCCTCCACGGTGTCCAACGGCAAGGCGATGGCCGGATCGGTGAAGGCCTCCGGCATGCCGGTGCCCTACACCAACTTCTCCTTCGACCCCGGCCAGGCCAACTTCAGCTCGATCGCCTTGTCGATCAAGAACGCGGGCTGTGACGTGGTCGGCACCCAGATGCAGGTCGGGGACAGCCTGTCGCTGTTCACCGCGCTGAAGAACGCCGGCGTCACGCTGAAGGCCTCATTCGTGCAGGGCGGCTACGGCCAGGAACTGTTCGACTCCGCCGAGTCCGTCACCGCGGCACAGGGCATCGACATGGCCGCCGGCTACACCCCCGCCTCGCTGAAGACCCCCGGCGTCACCCGCATGATGAACGCGCTGAAGACATACGCGAAGTGGACCAAGCCCTACCCGTCGGCCAGCCACGAGTGGGGCTGGTTCACCGCGGATACCGCGGTCACGGGCCTCAAGGCCGCCGCCGCGGCGAAGGACACCTCGGCCAAGGGGTTCATCACCGCCCTGCGGAAGGTGACCAGCGACGACCACGGCGGCCTGACCTGCCCGGTCAACTACTCCACCTTCGCCGACACGCAGCAGCAGTTCCCCGGCAACTGCACCTACATGGTCAAGGTCAAGGGCAAGGAGTTCGTGTCCCTCACGGGCAGGGACGAGATCCGGATCAAGGCGATTCCCGGCACCAAGAACGGCTGACGAGCGACCGCTCATCGGGCCCCGGTGAGCGGATCGCGTCCCCGAGACATCCCGAAGGGCGGAGACAATGGGCGTGTTGGAAGGCAAGGTCGCCTGCATCACCGGGGCGGCCCGCGGCCAGGGCAGGAGCCACGCGGTCGCTCTCGCACGCGAGGGCGCGCACATCATCGCCCTGGACGCGTGCACCACGATCGGCAGCGTGCCGTATCCGCTGCCCACCAAGGACGACCTGCGGCAGACCGCCGAGGAGGTCGAGGCCGTCGGCGGAACCGTCGTCACCGCAGTCGCCGACGTACGCGACGAGGCCGCGCTGCGCCGCGCGGTCGACGGCGCGGTCGCCCGGTTCGGCAGGCTCGACATCGTCTGCGCCAACGCCGGCATCAGCACGCCGTCGCCGACGCTCACGATGGACGAGCAGACCTGGCAGGACACCATCGACATCAACCTCACCGGTGTCTGGAAGACCTGCCGCGCGACGATCCCGCACATCAGCGCCGGGGGCCGGGGCGGGTCGGTGATCATCACCAGCTCCGCGGCCACCGAGATCATCTCGGGCAACATCGCCCACTACACCGCGTCCAAGTACGGACTGGTCGGGCTGATGAAGGTCCTGGCCAAGGAACTCGCCCCGCAGGCCATCCGCGTCAACACCATCCACCCGACCGGGGTGGAGACACCGATGATCCTCAACGAGCCGATGTACCGGCTCTTCCGGCCCGATCTGACCGACCCGACCCGCGAGGACTTCGAGGCGTCCGCGCGCACCCACAACGCCATGGGGATCTTCGCGCTGAGTCCCCAGGACGTCTCGGCGGCCGTGCTCTACCTCGCCGCCGACAGCGGGCGCTACATCACCGGCAGCACCTTCACGCTCGACGCAGGCGGAGCACTGGGATGACCACACCACTCAAGGACCTCGTCCAGGTCGAGGACGTCGACTTCTACACCGACCGCCAGTTCGAGGTGTACGCCCGGATGCGCGAGGAGGCGCCGGCGTTCCACTACGAACCCCTCGACGTGCACCTGCTGACCCGGATGGACGACGTACGGCACGTCTCCACCCACCCGGAACTGTTCTCCAACACCGGGGGCCTGACGCTCAACCAGCTGCGCATGGCCCGGGACGGCGCGCTGGCCGCGTTCGAGCGGTTCAACGAGCCGGACGGCGAACTGGTGATCACCAAGGACCCGCCCCGGCAGAAGCAGCTGCGCGGGCTGATGGCGCCGACGCTCGCGCCGCGCTACCTCGACGGTTTCCAGGAGGCGCTCGACACGTTCTGCCGACAACTGGTGGACGAGGTCGTGCCCGGAGCGTCGTTCGACTTCGTCGAGCGGATCGCGGCCCGGCTGCCCCTGTACGTGGCCGCGGCGATCCTCGGCGTCACCGACGTCGACATCCCGCGCATGGTGACGTGGGTGGCGGCGCTGGAGGACCTGACCAGGGTCGAGAGCGTCGCCGACCTGGAGGGACCGGGCCAACGCTTCGACGAGCTCAAGGACTTCCTGCGGGCCCGGATCGCCGCCAAGCGCGAGAACCCCGGCACCGACATGATCTCGATGTTCTTCAGGTCGCGGCTGGACGGCGGCGATGTGCCGGACGCGGTGGTCCTCGCGCACGTCTCCACCCTCATGTCGAACGGCGGCACCACCCGCCTGCTGCTCTCCTCCATGGCCGGGCACCTCGCCGACCACCCGGAGGAGACCAAGGCGATGCGGGCGGACCCCGCCCTGCTGGACGCCGCGATGGAGGAGGTCCTGCGGCTGTCCCCGCCCGCCCGCGGGTTCGTCCGTACCCTGACCGCCGACACCACCGTCGCCGACAAGGAACTGAAGGCCGGCGACCGCGTGTACATGCTCTATCCGGCGGCCAACCGGGACCCCGCCCACTTCACCGAGCCCGACCGGTTCGACCCCGCCCGCGAGCGCGCCAACCACGCCTCCTTCGGGTTCGGCACCCACTTCTGCCTCGGCTCGGGCCTGGCCCGGATGGAGGTACGGGCGTTCTTCCGCCACCTCCTCGACCGGTTCGGCGAGGTGCGCCGCACCGGCCCGGCCACCCGCTACCCGCACGTGCAACTGAACGGCCCGGCCACCTTGCCGGTCTCGCTTCACCACTGACGGTATCCGTCGGCAGCCGCCGCAGCATTCGGCACAGGAGCAATCAATGTTGGGCTACGTATTCGCCGGTCTGGTGCTCGGAGGGATCTACGCGATCTCGGCTGCCAGCATCGTCGTCACCTACGTCTCCGCGGGCGTGCTGAACTTCGCCTTCGGCTCGATCGCCTTCTTCATCGCCCGGTTCTACTACTTCCTCAACGTCCAGCAGGGCTGGCCGGTCGCACCGGCCGCCGTCGTGGCCATCTGCGTGGTCGGTCCGCTGCTCGGCGTGGCGTTCCACTTCCTGCTGTTCCGGTTCCTCACCCAGGCCGGCTCGCTGACCAAGGTCGCCTCGACCATCGGCCTGTCGGTGGCCATCACGGCCGCCTCCGAACTCGTCTTCGGGAACAAGGCGATCCTCACCTCGCCCGGCCTCGCCCCGAAGCCGGTGCAGGTCTACCACTTCGCCGGCGCCACGGTCACCCTCGACCAGATCATCGCGTACGCCTGCATCGTCGTCGTGCTCGCCGTCGGCACCTACGTGCTGCGCCGCACCGGGGTGGGCCTGATGGTGCGGTCGACCGTCGACTCCGAGGCCCTGACCTCACTGTCCGGCATCAGCCCGGCACGGGTGGCCGTCGGCGTGTGGACGGCGAGCACGTTCCTCGCGGGGCTGGCCGGCGTGCTGGCCGCACCGATCCTCAACGTCAGCTCCGTCGACAACTACACGCTGCTCACCGCCTCGGCCTTCGCCGCGGTCGTCGCCGCGAGACTGCGCAGCCTGCCGCTCGCCGTCGGCGTCGGCGTCCTCATGGGGATCGTCGGCTCCCTGCTCCAGTGGCTGCTGCCCGCCTCCAGCAAGTGGACCGCCGACATCATCTCCAGCATCCCCTTCGCCATGGTGCTCGTCTTTCTGCTGGTCTACTCCTGGCGGGGCTCGGTCGGCCGGGAACGCACGGGCGGCAGCCTGGACCGCGCCACCGCCACGGCACCGGGGACCGCCGCCGCCCCGGGAGCAGCCGGGACGACCCGCCGCGGCGGCCCGCTCGCCGTGCGCGCGGCCACCGGCCTGGCCGGGCTCATCCCGCGGAACCTGTTCCTGGCCGTCGCGGCCGTCCTGCCCCTGCTCCTGACCGGCTACCGCGTCGGACTGGTCGCCGAGGCCCTCGCCATGGGCATCGTCTTCCTCTCCTACACACTGCTCACCGGCGAGGCCGGCCTGATCTCGCTCTGCCAGATCAGCTTCGCCGGAGTCGGCGCGCTGGCCACCGGCCAGGCGGCGACCGTCTTCCACCTCCCCGTCCTGCTGGGTGTGCTGATCGGCGGTCTGCTGGCCGGCGTGGGCGGCCTCGTCGTGGGCGCCCTGACGGTCCGTATGGGCAACCTCTACGTCGCCCTGGTCACCCTCACTGTGGGCCTGTTCCTGTCGTCCGTGGTCTTCACCGCCGACCGGTTCGTCCAGTTCGGCGTCGGCGTCACGGTCGACCGGCCGGGGTTCGCCTCGGACGACCGGGCCTTCTCCTACTTCATGCTCGCCATGTTCGTCGTGGCCGCTCTGATCATCGCCGCTGTCCGCCGCTCGACGACCGGTCTGGCGCTCGGCGCACTGCGCTCCTCGGAGACGGGCGCACGCGCCACGGGCGTGAGCGTCCTGCGGATGAAGACCGCCGTCTTCATGGTGGCCGCCATGCTGGCAGGCTTCGGCGGCGGCTTCCTCGCCATCTACAACGGGTCGGCGCTGCCGAGCTCCTACAGCACCATCGCCGGCCTCGTGTGGTTCGCGGTCCTGGTCACCAACGGCACCCGCACGAACAACGCCGCGCTCGCCTCCGGCCTGTTCTTCGTCTTCCTGCCGGACATCTTCAACTCCTATCTGCCGGTCCGTCTCGGCCCGGTGCCCGACCTGCTGTTCGGCGTCGGCGCCGTGCTGCTGGCCCGCAACCCCGAGGGCGTCATCACGCTCAACGGCCGCCAGCTGCGAAGCGCCGGCCGCGCACTGCTGCGCAGGCTGCGCCCGCAGACACGGCAGGACGACACGGCGCGGCCGGCCACCCCGGCGGCCCGGCCCGCCCACCCCACCGCGGAGCCGGCCCCCGCACCCGTGCCCATCGCCGTGGCGGACCCGACACGGACCGTGCTCTCGGCGCGGGGCGTGTCGGTCCGCTTCGGTGGCCTCAAAGCCCTTCAGAACGTGGACATCGACGTGCCCGCCGGCACGGTCGTGGGCCTGCTGGGCCCCAACGGCGCGGGCAAGTCGACCCTGCTCGGCGTGTTGTCGGGCAACGTCCACGCACAGGAGGGCACCGTCCTGCTCGCCGGGGAAGAGGTGTCCGGCATGACTCCGCAGGGCCGGGTCCGCCACGGCCTGGCCCGCACCTTCCAGCACCCCGAACTCTCCGGTGACCTCACCGTGCGCGACCACCTCCTGCTCGCCCACCGCCTGGACGAGAAGCCCTCGCGGTCCTGGAGCGATCCGTTCACCGGCCGCCACCTGCGCACCGAACCCGGCGAGCTGACCGCCGTCGAACAGATCCTCGGCCTGCTCGGCCTCGCCGACGCGGCGGACCTTCCGGTGGCCGGACTGCCGCTGGGCATGTGCCGCCTCGTGGAGATCGGCCGGGCCCTGGCCACCGGCCCCCAGGCCGTCCTGCTCGACGAGCCCTTCTCGGGGCTCAACGCGGGCGAGTCGCGGGTCCTGGCCGAGGCCCTCGCCCGGATCGTCGCCACGCGCGGCATATCGATGCTGCTCGTCGAGCACGACGTGGAGATCGTGTTCGGCCTCTCCAGCCGGGTCTACGTCCTCGACTTCGGGCAGCTGATCGCCCAGGGCACGCCCGCCGAGATCCGTGCGGACGAGACCGTCCGCTCGGCCTACCTCGGCGAGGTTGAAGCCGCGCCGGAACCCGGCCCGCGGGCGGAGGCGACCGGCGGGAAGCCCGTGGCGGGCGTCGCACGGGCCCGGACGACGTCGAGCAGCGAGCCCATCCTGCGGATCGAGGACCTCGCCGTCGACTACGGCAACGCCACAGCCGTCCGCGGAGTGTCCCTGTCGGTGCCGGGAAACGCGGTGACGGCCCTGCTCGGGGCCAACGGCGCCGGCAAGAGCACGCTCGCCCGCGCGGTGTGCGGACTGGTGCCCGCGCGATCCGGCCGGATCATCTTCGACGGCATCGACATCACGGGCCTGCCCGCCCACCGCGTCCGGCGGCTCGGCCTGGCCCATCTGCCCGAGGGACGAGGGGTGTTCCCCGCGCTGACGGTGGCGGAGAACCTGCGCATCGCCGTGCAGACGGCGCCCAAGGTTGAACGGGCGCAGGCGACGGACCGGGCGATGGAACTGTTCCCGATCCTCGCCGATCGGCGCACCCAGCTCGCCGGTACCTTGTCGGGCGGTCAGCAGCAGATGCTGTCGCTGGCCCGTATCCTCGCCCATCTGCCGCGCCTGGTCATCGCCGACGAGATCTCGCTGGGACTCGCCCCCCTCGTCGTGGACGAGGTGTTCGAGGGCCTGCAGCGGGCCATCGACATGGGTGTCTCGCTCATCGTCATCGAGCAGTTCGTCCACCGCGCGCTACAGATCGCCGACGAGTGCCACATCCTCCGCAGGGGCCGACTCGTGTGGAGCGGCGCCGCGGCCGACGCGCGCGGAGACGTCTTCGACCACTATCTCGGCAACACCGGCCAGGACAGGGAGCCGGTGGCGGAGACCGCCTGACAAGGACATCCTCGCCGGCGGTCAGGAGGCCGGGAACAACAGAAGGCCGGAAGCCGGGACGACGGCGGGACGACGGAGGGCACACGGCAGCGACCGCCCACCGTCGTCATGGGCCGCGGCGACCAGGGTGCCAACCCAGCCGCCGGTCCGGCCGACGGGACCGCCTTGACCGGTCCGGCCGACGGTGGCGCCCTGGCCGGTCCGGCCGACGGTGGCGCGCTGGCCGGTCCGGCCGAAGTGGAGATGATGCCGGCGCCTCCGGCCCGACCGGCAGACGGGGAGCGACGTCTCCCGCCGGCAGCCTCCCCTGCGCAGCTCGCAGCTCGCAGCTCGCAGCTCGCAGCTCGCGGCGCACAGCAAACCGATGCCCTCGACCGCCAGGCGGTCGAGGGCATCGGCGCAGGAGGCACGGCACGGGAGCCCGCACCGCACCCAATGGCGGTCTGTCACCGGATAGGGCGGCGCCGACCGCCCGTCCGCGGATCGGCGGTCAGTCCACGATGCTGATGGCCCCCGCCGGACAGCCGCGGACGGACCCTTCGACCCTCGCGCGGCGCTCGTCGGGCACCTCGTGAACGGCGACGGTCGCGCAGCCGTCGTCGTCCATCGCGAAGACAGCCGGGTTGTCGAGGACGCACAGCCCATGGCCCTCGCAGGCACCACGGTCGATTCGTGCGGTGAAGGGCACAGCATCCTCCCTAATGTATGCAAAAATGTTTTCACGCGTTACGGTAGGCGGCAGGCCGGGACACGTCAACAACCCAGCCGTCGGTCGAGGTGAGGGAGGTCGTCGTGGCGCACCAGGTGGTTGTCGTGGGCTCGTCAGTGGCGGGTATCCGCACGGCGCAGGCCCTGTCGGCCGAGGGGGACGCCGATGTCGCCGTCACCGTCATCGGCGAGGAGGCGGAGTGGCCGTACGACCGCCCGCCGCTGTCCAAGCAGGTACTCGCCGGGGCATGGGACCGTGAACGCATCGCCCTGCTCGGCGAGTCGGACGCGACGGCGGCCGGGATCGAGCTGCGGCTCGGCGTGGCGGCGGCGGCCCTGGACAGGACCGCGCGCAGGGTGAAGCTGGCCGACGGCAACGTCGTCGGCTACGACACGCTCGTGATCGCGACCGGCCTCGCCGCCCGCCCTTCGCCCTGGCGGCCGGAGTCGGGCGTGCATCTGCTGCGCACGCTCGCGGACAGCGCGAACCTGAAGCAGCGCCTCGTGCCGGGCTCCTCCGTCGTCGTGATCGGCGGCGGGTTCATCGGGGCGGAGGCGGCCGCGGCCGCACGGACCGCCGGATGCGAGGTGACCGTGGTGGACCCCGTGGCGGTCCCGATGGCCAGGGTCGCCGGACCCGTGCTCGGCGAACTCCTGTCGCAGGTGCACGCGCGACATGGGGTGGACACCCGCTTCGGGGTCGGGGTCCGCTCGGTGACAGGCGTGGCCGGCGATCTCACCGTGACCCTGGACGACGGTACGCGGCTGCGGGCCGCGACGGTGGTCGTCGGCATCGGCGCGACACCCAACGTCGGATGGCTCGCGGACAGCGGCCTGACCATCGACAACGGTGTGGTCTGTGACGAGTACCTGGCGGCGGTCGGCGCACCCGGCGTGTACGCGGTCGGAGACGTGGCCCGTTGGCCGCATCCGGCGCTCGGCACCCTGGTGCGCTCCGAGCACTGGACGAACGCCACCGACCAGGCCCGCTGCGCCGCGCGCAACATCACTCATCCCGGTGCCCGGGTGCCGTACCAGCCCAGCGACTACGTCTGGTCCGACCAGTACGACTGGAAGCTGCAGCTCATCGGACGGCCTCTGGACGGCGGCCGGGAGGCCCTGGTCGGAGACCTGGAGGGGCAGCGGCCCCAGGCCGCCCTCCTGCATGCCGACGCCGCGGGGAGGCTGTGCGCCGCGGCGGTGGTCAACTGGCCGAAGGCGCTGCTCCAGTGTCGCCGAATGATCGCCGAGGGCGCGAGCCTGGACCAGGCGCGGGAGCGGCTGGCGGTGCCGCCCCGGACCTGAGGCACTTCCGGCCCCGGGGCGCGGGACCTGTGTCCGTGCGACGCGGTCAGTGTCCTGGATCGCCCTTCTTGCATACAGAAACGAGTCCAGTGCGCTCTCGCGTAGCAGGCCCCGGCTGCACGTCGTACGGGCTGCGCCTGGGGTGCTCGATGGGGAAATCCCTCTCTGGCCAGCGAAGACTCGGCTCTTGCTCGTGCCTCTCTGTACCTCGCCGCGTCACTCGCGTCGCGTCGATCGGTCGGCCGCGGCCCTTCCCGTCATCTGGAATGTCGCCTAAAATGAATGCAGATTTGCCGAAGGTTGCAAGCCTCCGGCATGCCGCTGGGGGCACGGGCGCTCTGTATCCCGCCGTTTCGGCCGACGGGTGAGACGAAGGCCGGCAGTGACCCGGCCCAGACCGAAGGGCTGCACCGCATCCAATGTCGATCATCAGCCTCCCCGATGTGGAGTACCGCCTGCGCGACGTCAGCAGCGTCGCGCTCGGCGGGATGCTGCTGGAGAACCGCCCCGCCGCGCTGGTGCGCGCCCTGCTCCGGGCCGGCACCACCGACCTGTTCCTGTGCTCCGCGCCCGCCGCCTCCTGGGACGCCGACGTCCTGATCGGGGCGGGCCGCGTGAGCACGGTACGTATCCCGCACATCTCCCTGGCGAGCCTGGGCCTGGCACCGTGCACGCGGCGGGCCGCCGAGGACGGCTCCGTCACGTTCGAGGACTGTGACGAGGCACTGCTCCTCGGCGGATACCTCGCGGCCGACCACAACGCCGCGCTCCAGGTTCTCGGCAACATGGGCACCAACGACCTCGTCGACGACAACCCGCTGACCGTGACATCCGGCGGCCTCACCGGCGTCGCACCGCTGCGGGTCGACGTGGCACTGCTGCACGCCCCGCTCGGGGACGAGAACGGCAACCTGGTCCACTTCGGCAGCCGCTGGGCCGATGTGCTCATCGCCCGCGCGGCCCGGTATGTCGTCGCCCAGGTCGACAGGGTGATCGGCACCGCGGAAGCCGCACGGCTCGGAGTCTCCGTCCCCGGGTACCTCGTCGACGACGTCGTGCAGACGCCGTTCGGGGCGCATCCGCTGGGCAGCGTCGGCTCCTACACCGCCGACCTCGAACACCTGCGCAGCTACCAGGAACGGGTCAGGTCGGGCGGCTTCTCCGACTATGTCGCACAGCACTGCGACGTCGACCACCACACCTATGTGGCCGGGCTGACCGCAGCCAGGCTGCGGGAACTCGAACGGGCGGCGTGCTGAGATGACGGACACCACCGAACTGTCACCGCGGGAGCGCATCAGCATCGCGATCTCACGCGAACTCGAGGACGACACGACCGTCCTGACCGGCGCCGCCTCTGCCGTACCGCTCGCGGCCTGCCTGCTGGCCCAGGCCACGCACGCGCCGCGGCTGACCGTGCTGGGAGCCGGCGTCTATGTCAATCCGCGCCGCTTGGTCCCGGAGTTCACCGCCGGCTGGGACTGCAAGCCGGTCGCGATCGGCGACATGAGCGACGTCTTCGCCCTCACCGAACTCGGCATCGACGTCATGTTCTACGGGGGCATGCAGATCGACCGGTACGGCTGTGTGAACCTGCACTGGGTGAACACCCCGTCGGGGCGCCTGCGCGGACCGGGGCTCGCCAACACCGGCCTGGGACACACCGCCCGCAGCACGATCCTCTACACCGAGCGCCACGATCGGCGCACCTTGGTCGACCGGGTCGACTACGCCTCCGTCATCGGCCACTCCTACCGCGGCCGCGACAGGACGGAACTCGGGTTGCCCAACGCGGGACCGACGGTCCTGCTCACCCCCGACCTCCTGTTCAGGCCCGGCGACGACGGGACGCTCACCCCCGACCTGGCGCTGCACCCGGTCGACTGGCACGACGTCGGGCAGCGCACCGGATGGCGGCTGCCCGACACCCCGCCCGCGGCCTTCACCCCGACCACCGAGGAGATCGCGCTGCTGCGCGGCTCGGTCGACCCCGGCGGGCTGCTGTCCGCGGACCACTGACACGACCGGACGGAGCGGCAACCGGTCCCCGGCACACCGACGACACCTCACCCACGGCAGGGAGCATCCGAGAGACATGAGTGATCACGGCAAGCCCCTCGGCTTCGAACCGATCGCACTCACGGGCACCGAACGCGCCCTCGTCACCGAGGTACGCGCGTTCGCCCGGGCCGCGCCCTTCCCGCCGTCCGCCGAGAGCCCGACACGCGGCGGATTCTCGCGCGACTTCAGCGCGGAGCTCGCCCGCCGCGGCTGGGTGGGGATGACCATCCCGGCCGAGTACGGGGGAGTGGCCCGCTCGGGTGTGGAGCGCTGCCTGGTCATCTCCGAACTGCTGGCCGCGGGCGCCCCGCTCGGCGCCCACTGGACCGCCGACCGGCAGACCGCCCCCAGCCTCCTGGCCAACGGCCCGGAGACGCTGCGCCGTGAACTCCTGCCGCGCATCGCCTCGGGACGATGCCTGATCGCGGGAGGGTTCAGCGAGCCGGAGTCGGGCTCCGACCTCGCCTCGGTCCGTACCCGTGCCCAGAAGGTCGACGGCGGCTGGCGGATCACCGGACGCAAGATCTGGACCACGGACGCCGACAAGGCCGACTACATCGAGATCCTGTGCCGCACGAGCGACTCGGACGTCAAGCACAACGGCCTCAGTCTGATCGTCGTACCGATGGACGCCGAGGGCCTGACCGTCCACCCGATCGAGGGCATGGACGGCGAACGGCACTTCAACGAGGTCGTCATCGACAACGTCTTCGCCGCCGACGACCGGCTGATCGGCAAGGAGGGCTCCGGCTGGGAGCAGCTGACCGCCGAACTCGCCCTGGAGCGCGCCGGCCCGGAGCGCTACCTGTCGACCTTCCCGTTGTTCGAGGCCTTCGTGCGGTCGCGCCGGCACGTCGCCGCACCGGAGCACAGCCACGAACTCATCGGCAGTGTGATCGCCCAGCAGATGGGCCTGCGGCTCATGTCGCTGTCGATCGCGCGCATGGTCGACGACGGCCGTTCCCCGGTCGCGGAGGCGGCGATGGCCAAGGACCTCGGGACGGAGCTGGAGCAGCTGCTGGTCGACCAGCTGTGGGTCCACCGGTACGAGCGGATCGAGCCGGGACCCGCCGCCGACCGCTTCCACGAGTTCCTCGACATCAACCGGCTGCGCTCGGCGGTGTTCACCACGGCCGGCGGTACCAACGAGGTGCTGCGCCTCCTGGTGAGCAGGCAACTCGGCTCCTGGGCCCGCTCGGGCCGGACCCGGGCGCTGGGCTCCCCGCTCGCCGAGACCGTGTACGAGCAGGCGTCCCGCATCGCGGCCGACCCCGATCCGGCCGTCCGGTCGGTGCCGCGCGACCAGGCCGACCCCGTCTCGCTGCGGCTGTCCGACGAGTTGCGGACGACGGGCTACCTCGGCGTCTCGGTGCCGGAGGACCTCGGAGGCAGCGGCGGATCCCTCTCCGACGCGCTGGAGATCGTACGGGGAACCGCCTACGCGGGGACGAGCACACCCGTCGTCGAGGGCCCGATCCAGGCGGGATGGCTGCTGGCCCGGGCAGGCATCACCTTCCCCTGGGCGGACGAACTGGCCGTCGTGGGCACGGGAACCGTACGCGTCACCGACGACGGGACGACGCTCACCGGCACGGTCGACGAGATCCGCTGGCCCGACCAGGCCACCACCCTCGTCGTGCCCGTCGAGCAGGACGGGAAGCTGCACGTCGCCACGGTGGCGCTGGCCGGCCTCGCCCGGCCCGCCACCGGAGCCGACACCGCGGGCGAACCGCTGGTGCGCGCCGTGCACCTCGACGCCGTCCCGGTACGGCAGTTGGTGCCCACCGGCGTCGACCACGCGGCGGGCATGGAGACCCTGGTCCGCCGCGCCGCACTCGCCCGGGCGGTCGCACTCTCCCGTGCCCTGCAGCGCACCACCGAGATAGCGATCGAATACGCCGCCCAGCGCAGCCAGTTCGGCCGGCCCATCAACCGGTTCCAGGCGGTGCAGGCCCACCTGACCCGACTGGCGTCGGAGGCGCAGCGCGTCGCCGTCCTCGTGGACGCCGCCCACGCAGCCCTCGGCGAGGACAGCGACCCGGCGCTCGACCTGGCCCTCGTCGCGGCCGCCCGCACCCTCAGTGGCACCGCGGCCATGACGGCCGGCCGCACCGCGCACCAGGTGCACGGCGCGATCGGCGTGACGATGGAATACGCGCTGCAGCGCTACACCCGCCGCCTGTGGGAATGGTCGGCCGCCGATGGCACCCCGGCCCACTGGGCCGGCCGTCTCGGCGCCCAGGCGGTCTCCGGCGACCTCGCCGCATGGCAGCTGATCACCGGGATCTGACCGTCCCCACCACCCGCACACCCCACCAGACAGGGAGCGCACACCCCATGGAGTTCTCCGACAAGGTCGTCTTCGTCACGGCCGCCGCCGGCGCCGGAATCGGCCAGGCCGTCGCCCGGACGTTCGCCCGCGAGGGCGCGAAGGTCGTGATCAGCGACCAGCACGCCGGCCGCACCGAGTCGGTCGCCGCCGACATCGCCAAGGACACCGGGGCCGACGTCACGGGCGTCCCGCTCGACGTACGGGACGAGAGCCGGATCGACGAGGTCATGAACGGCGTCGTGGAGCAGCACGGCAGGCTCGACATCGTCGTGAACAACAGCGGCATCAACATGCTGGCGCCGCTGCACGAGATGCCCACCGAGACCTGGCAGACCGTGCTGGACGTGACCCTCACCGGGCCGTTCCTCGTGACCCGGCGCGCCCTGAACATCATGCGCGCCCAGGGCACCGGCGGCGCCATCGTCAACATGTCCTCGATCGCAGGCTGGATGCGTACCGCGGAGGGCGAGGCGCACTACGCGTCGGCGAAGGCGGGCATCATGGGCTTCACCCGTGCCGCGGCGATGGAGGCCGCGCCGCACGGGATCCGCGTCAACGCGGTCGCCCCCGGACTGGCCTGGAACCCGTTCCTCGGCAAGATCTACGGCGACGAGTACGTGGACGAGATGGCACGCCAGACCCCGCTGGGCCGCGTCGGACAGCCCCAGGACATCGCCAACGCCGTCGCGTTCCTCGCGGGCGAGAAGGCCGGCTTCATCACCGGTGAGGTCCTGTGCGTCTCGGGCGGCTACCACCTGCACACCTGACCGACCGCGCAGAGGCGCTCCGGCTCCCGCCCCGGCCCTTTCGAACCGCCGACAGCACTGAGGCAGCTCCCCATGACACAGCCCTTGGACGGCATCAAGGTCGTCGACCTGACACAGATCGCCTCCGGCCCCTACGCGACCTCGATGCTCGGCGACTTCGGCGCGGACGTCATCAAGATCGAACCCCCGTCGGGCGACCCGCTGCGCCGCATCGACAACACGTTCGGGCCGGGGGAGAGCGCCTACGCGTACAGCGTCAACCGCAGCAAACGCGCGATGGCCCTCGACCTCAAGACCGCCGCCGGCTTCGGCGTCCTGGAACGGATGCTGGCGGACGCGGACGTGCTCGCGGTGTCGATGCGCCCCTCGGCGGCGGCCAAACTCGGTGTCGACTACGCGTCGTTGGCCGAACTCCACCCGAGGCTGGTCTACTGCTCGATCACCGGTTACGGCGAGAGCGGCCCGCTGGCCGGCCGGCCCGGCATGGACCTGATCGCCCAGGCCCGCGGCGGAGTCATGGGCACCTCCGGCGAACCGGGGCGCACCCCGGTGAAAGTGGGCCCGGCGGTCGGCGACTTCCTGTGCTCCTACCTCGCGATGAACGCGATCCTGCTGGGCCTCAGGGTCCGCGACCGGGACGGAACCGGCCAGCAGGTGAGCGTCAACCTCCTCGACGGGCAGGTGTCCCTGCTGGCGAACCTGTCCGTGGCCTACCACCGCACCGGGGTGCCGTTCCGGCCGATGGGCGGCGCCCAGACCAACATCGTGCCCTACCAGGTGTTCGCGACGGCCGACGGCTGGATGGTCGTGGCGTGCCTGACCGAGAAGTTCTGGCTCAACCTCTGCCACGCGCTCGCGCGCGAGGACCTGCCGGCCGACCCGCGCTACGCGACCAACGCCGACCGCGTGCGCAACCGGAACGACCTGGTCCCCGAACTCGAACGGACCTTCGCCGCGCGGCCGACCGCGCACTGGGTCCCGCTGCTGGACGCCGGGGACGTGCCGTGCAGCCCGGTGAACCGGCTGGAGGAGGTGTTCGAGGATCCCCAGGTGGTGAACAACGACATGCGGCTGGTCCTCGACCACCCGGTCCACGGCAAGATCGTCACCGTGAACAACCCCGTTCACCTCTCCCGCACACCGGCCCGGCCGTGGGGCTATCCGCCCGCCGTCGGGGAGCACAGCGACGAAGTACTCACCGAACTCGGCTATGACGCCGAGGCGATCCGCGCACTGCGCGAGGCGGGCGCCGTCACCTGACCCGCCGACGGCTCGTGGCAGTCCGGCCCGAGCCGGGCCGCAGGGGCGGGGGAGCGGACCGCGGGGCGGACCCGGGTCGGTTTCGCCGGGCTTGCGAGGCCTAGGGTGGTGCTCATGCGGTCCGCGGCGCTGCCGGGGACCATGGCCCGCGAGCGCGAGCGGGTGGGTCGCACGAGGGAGGTATCCGATGAAGGCGCTGGTGACCGGTGGGACGAGCGGGCTGGGGTTCGCCATGGCCGCCGCCCTGGCGACGTCGGGAGCGACGGTCGCGCTGACCGGCCGTTCCGGTGAGCGTGCGAGCGAGGTCGCCGCCGGCCTCCCCGGCGCGATCGGCATCGGACTGGACGTGCGGGACGAAGCGTCGGTGGAGAAGGCCGTCGACGAGGCCTGGGAGCGGCTCGGCGGCGTCGACATGCTGGTGAACAACGCCGGGATCGGCATGCGCACGGTCAACCCGCGCTTCATGACGGACCCCCAGGGCTTCTGGGAGGTGCCGGCCGACGGCTTCCGTGCGGTGATCGAGACCAATCTGACCGGCTACTTCCTGGTCGCGAAGTCGGTCACGAAGCGGATGCTGGCCGCCGGCGGTCACGGCCACATCGTCAACATCTCTATGAACCACACGACCATGCGACTGCCCGGGTTCGTCCCGTACGGGCCGTCGCGCGCCGGCAGCGAGGCGCTGTCCCGGATCATGGCCGCCGACCTGCGGGACACGGACATCCGGGTCAACCTGCTGCTGCCCGGCGGGGGGACCCACACGGGGATGATCCCTTCCGACGCGGTGCCCGGGGGACACGCGCTCCTGGAGTCCTCGGTGATGGGCCCGCCCATCGTCTGGCTGGCGTCCGGCGACGCGGCCGACGTGCACGACGAGCGCATCGTCGCCGTCGAGTTCGACAGCTGGCTGCGGGACAGGAACAGCGGGCGCTGACCAGAGCACCTGGCCGCCGCCCGCACAGGCCGCTCACCTGCCGGTGAACACCGGCGGGCGCTTCTCCCGGCGCGCCGCCAGTGCCTCACGGGCGTCGTCGGTACGTGCCAGGCGCAGCGTGTACTGCTGCTCGACCGCGTATCCCTCCCGCACCGGTAGCGGCTCGGCGGCGTCGAGTGCGGCCTTGCCCAGGCGCAGCGCCACGGGACTCTTGGCCGCGATGTCCCGCGCGCGCTCCAGCGCGGCCTGAGCCAGCTCCGCACCGGTGTCGTACACGGAGTCGAGGAAGCCGTAGCGCAGGGCTTCCTCGCTGGTCAGCGGTGCGGTGGTGAAGTACATCCGGCGGACGACGCCCTGCGGCAGATGCCGCATCAGGTGCCGGCCGCCGCCGCACCGCCCGACGTCCACCTCGGGCAGGACGAAGGCGGCCCGCGGCGATCCCATCCGCATGTCGCAGCAGGACGCGATGACCGCTCCGGCGCCGATCGCCGGGCCGTCCACCACGGCGATGCTCGGCTGCGGCAGCGCCAGCAGCTGCCCGAAGACGCGGCGGGCCAGCTCCTGACGCCGTACGTCGGCCTCCTCCGCGGCCGGACCGGTGAGGCCGGCCAGTTCGGTGACGTCCGCGCCGGCACAGAACGCCCTGTCGCTCGCGGACCGCAGGACGAGCACGTTCACCGTGTCGTCGCCGGCCACCTGCTCCAGCGCCGCGGCGATCTCCTCGTAGAAGGCGGACGACAGGGCGTTGACCGGGGCGCGGTCCAGGGTCATCACCGCGACGTGGTCCTCGGTGTCGACACGGACATCGCTCATGAGGCGTCCTTGGGCCGGGCCGCGACGAGCAGCGCCCACTCGCTGTCCAGGACGACGACGCCGTCCTGGTTGACCGCGCGCCGCCGCTCGGTGACCAGGCCGCGGGTGCGGCTCGCCGTGTACTCGGTCTTGACGAAGGTCAGCTCGATGCGGAGCGTGTCACCGATCCGGGTCGGCGCGGGCCAGCGGCACGACATGCCGGTCATGCCGAGCAGGGAGGGCTGCAGGCCCTGCAGGACCGGCAGCCGGGTCGTCATGCCGGACGCCATCGACAGCACGAGCAGCCCGTGCGCGATGCGCCCGCCGAACGACGTCGCGGCCGCCGCGTGGGCGTCGACGTGCAGCGCGTTCCAGTCGCCCGACAGGCCGGCGAAGCCGACGACGTCGGCCTCGGTGACGGTCCGGCCGGACGTGACGAACGTCCGGTCGAGCGGCACGTCCTCGAAGTAGAGACGGTCGTCGCCGACGAGACCGGCGTGCTCGGCCGGGCTCATACCTGCGTCCCGCGGTTCGACGGGAACTTCGGCGCGCGCTTCTCCCGCATCGCCTGGTAGCCCTCGCGGGCGTCGTCGCTGAAGAACTGCAGCATCTCCACTGCCAGGGCGTTCTCGAAGATCGGCGTGGCGTGCCGGATCCAGTGGTTGAGGGTGCGCTTGGTGGCGGCGGTGGCGTGCCGGGGGCCGGCGGCCAACCTGGCTGCGACCCGCAGCGCCTCGGGCAGTACCTCGTCGGCCGGGGCGCACTTGCTGACCAGGCCGATGCGTTCGGCCTCGCGGCCGTCGATGAAGTCGTTGGTCAGCAGGTAGTAACGGGCCTTGGCCATGCCGCACAGCAGCGGCCAGATGAAGGCCGCGTGGTCGCCGGCGGCCACCCCGATCTTGTGGTGGCCGTCGGTGAACCGGGCGGTCTCCGACATGATGCTGATGTCCGCGGTGAGCGCGACGGCGAGACCCGCGCCCACGGCGGTGCCGTTGATCGCGGAGATCACCGGCTTGCTGATGTCGGTGATGTTGTGGACGAGGTCGGCGGCTTCCTTGAACAGCCGGGAGACGACCTGGTAGCTGCCCAGCGTCGCCTCGACCATCTCGAAGTCACCGCCCGCCGAGAAGGCCTTGCCCTCGCCGGTGATGACGACGGCGCGGCAGTCGTCGTCCTTGTCCACGTCCAGCCACACCTGGCTGAGCTCCGTGTGCAGCGGCGCGTTCATCGCGTTCAGCCGGTCCGGACGGTTGATCTTGATCAGCAGGACACCGTCGTCCGGGTAGTCGAAGGTGAGGTGACGGTACGAGGACCAGTCCATGAGCACTCCTTGAGACGTGGGTGCGTATCGCGGGCGGTGGCGAGCCGGGGCCGCGGGTCAGTGGTCGGGCGTGGTGTCCGCCTGGCGGACGACGCCGGAGGCGATCAGGGCATCGATCTCCGCGTCGCCGAGCCCGTGCTCGGACAGCACCTCACGGCTGTGCCCGCCGAGCGCCGGAGTCGGTGTGAGGCGGCCGCGGTCGGCGAAGCGGTCGAGTGCGGCCGGCCATTCGGCGATGCGCGGGTGCTCGTCGTCCGGCGTGTCGTAGACCATGCCGCGCGCGCGGAAATGCGGGTCCCGGGCCGCCTCGTGCAGGTCGTTGACCGGTGCCACGGGCACGTCGTGGAGCATGAGCAGCTCCATGAGCGCGTCCCGGGTGAACTCGGACACCCGCTCCCGCAGCGGCTTGTCGATCAGGGCGATGAGCCGGCGCCGGTCCTGGTAGCCGGCGAACTCCTCGCCCGCGAACCGGTCGAGGCCGAGCGCGCGGACGAGACGCTGCCAGAAGTGGTCCTCCAGCGCGCCGATGCTGACACAGCGGCCGTCGGCGGTGAGGTAGACGCCGTAGCCGGGACGCACCAGCGCCGCGGACGTGGACGGCTCGCTGAGCGCTTCGGCGATACGCGGTTCCATGAGCGCCAGAGTGCAGTCCGCCATGCCGATGTCCAGGTGGCACGCGGTGAACGCGCCGGGGTCGCGCTGCTTTTCGAGCAGGGCGAGGACGATCGCGAGCACCGAGTACACAGAGGTGCCCATGTCGGCCACCGGCAGGGTGGTGGGTACGTAGTCGGCCGCGTAGTACGCCTGCGGAGCCGGGATGGCGCCGGTATGGGCGAGGTACTGGAAGTCGTGGCCGGGCAGGTCACGGTACGGCCCGGTGGCGCCGTACCCCGATATGGAGACGTAGACGAGGCGCGGGTTCGTCTCGGTGAGTTTCTCGAAGCCCAGGCCGAGCCGCTCCATCACGCCGGGCCGGTAGCCCTCCACGAGGACGTCGGCCGAGGCGACCAGCCGCAGGAGGGCTTCCCGCCCCTCGGGCGCCTTCAGGTCGATCGACAGGTCGCGCTTGCCGCGGTTCTCCGCGGCGAACATCACCGGGCGGTGCCGCAGCCGGTCGCCGGAGTCGGGACGCTCCACCTTGATGACGTCGGCTCCCAGACCGGCGAGCAGACGGGTGGCGTAGGGGCCCGGCACCTGTTCGGACAGATCGACGACGCGGATGCCGGCCAGTACCGCCTGTGCCAATGGATGCCTCCAGGGACTCGATGAGTTCCGGTGATGCCCGGCGCCCGTCAAGGGCACGGCAGCCGCGGTGTTCTGGTGCGGCGACGGCGCGGCCCGCGGCGCGAGGGGGGGCGTGTGCAGAGCGTTGATCGCAGGAGGGATCGTACTCACTAACCTGGTAGGTAGCAATGATCTCTCCCAGGAATCAGGTCAACCCCCTCTGTCCATAGCTGATCCATCTGTCATTACTACGCTGGAAGTAAGTAGCACGGGACTTCCTCCTCTTGTTCTGTCGACAGGAGACAGTGTATGCATTAGTGGATGTAATTCCTAAGGGAAGGGGACGGGCCGGTGCCACGTCAGTCGATCGTGGGGGAGCGGCTTCCCGGATTCGGTGTCGTCGTCGAGCGCGGCCCGCTGCGGTTCTTCGCGCGCACGATCGGCGACCTGCGCCCGGTGTGCCACGACGTCGCCGCCGCCCGGGGAGCCGGCTACCCGGATCTGCTCGTGCCGCCCACTTACCTGTTCAGCCTGGAGATGGGCCGGCCCGATCCGTACCACGCGCTCGGCCTGCTCGGCGCCGGTCTGCCGGCCGCGCTGCACGCCGGTGAGACGTTCACCTACCACCGGCCGTGCTTCGCCGGGAACCGGCTCGACTTCGAACTCCGCATCACCGGCTACACCGAGAAACGCGAAGGCCGGCTCGGGCTCCTGGAGCGCACGGCGTCCGTGACACGGGACGGCGAGCCGGTCGCGGAGCTGGTCAACGTCCTCGCCATCAGATGGGAGGCCGTCGCATGACGGACCTGGAGAGACTCGCGGTGGGCGATGAGCTGCCCCCGCTGGTGCTGCCCCCGATCAGCCGGACCACGCTCGCCCTGTTCGCCGGTGCCTCGGGCGACCACAACCCCCTCCACATCGACATCGACGCCGCCCGCGCGGCCGGCGAGTCCGACGTGTTCGCGCACGGCATGCTGTCGATGGCCTACCTGGGCACCCTGCTCACCTCGCACCTCGCGCAGAGCCAACTGCACACCTGGACGGTGCGGTTCGTCGCCAAGACCCCGGTCCACGCGCAGGTCACCTGCCGGGGCACCGTCCGCGAGAGCCACGAGGAGGACGGCCGGCGCACGGTCGTCCTGGACATCACCGCCGCTCTCGCGGACGGCACCACGACACTGCGCGGCTCCGCCACCTTCCGCACCGATCCCACGACCGAGGCCGGGACATGACCGACTACGTATCTCCCTGGATGACCGACGAGCTGAAGGCGCTGCGCGACGTGGCACGCCAGTTCTTCGAGCGTGAGGCCGCGCCGCGGATGGCCGAGTGGTCCGAACAGCGCTACGTCGACCGCGACTTCTGGCTGAAGGCCGGCGAACTCGGCCTGCTGTGCCCCACCGTGCCCGAGGAGTACGGCGGCCCCGGCGGGAACATCCTGCACCAGGTCGTGATCACCCAGGAACAGTCGCGGGCGGTCGAGAAGGGCTGGGGCAACAACGTCCACAGCGGCGTCGTCACCGACTACATCCTCAGGTACGGCACCGAGGAACAGCGTCTGAAGTGGCTCCCGCAGATGGTCGAGGGCAGGACCATCGGGGCGATCGCGATGACCGAGCCGGGCGCCGGCAGCGACGTGCGCGCCATGACCGGCAAGGCGCGCCGCGAGGGCGACGAGTACGTCCTCAACGCGGCGAAGACCTTCATCACCAACGGCCGGACCGCCGACCTGGTCATCGTCGCCGTCAAGCTGGAGAACCCCGAGAACCCCGAGGACGCCGACGCCGCCGACCCCAAGGCGATCACGCTCATCGCGGTCGAGGCCGACCGGCCCGGCTTCTCCCGGGGCGCGCCGCTGCGCAAGATCGGCCAGCACGCCGCCGACACCTGCGAACTGTTCTTCACCGACTGCCGCGTGCCGGTGGCCAACCGCATCGGCGCCGAAGGGGCCGGCTTCCCCGCGCTGATGACGCAGATGCCGCAGGAACGGCTCATCCTCGCCGTCAACGCCGTCGTGCAGACCGAGAAGGCCGTCCGGCTGACCCTTGAGTACACCAAGGACCGCAAGGTGTTCGGCAAGCCGCTGTACCAGCAGCAGAACACCCGGTTCGTGCTCGCCGAGTGCGCCACGCTCGCCAGGGCCGCCCGGCTCTTCCTCGACCACTGCATCGTCGCGATCGGCGAGGGCCGCCTCGACAACGAGACCGCCGCGATGGCCAAGTGGTGGCTGTCGGACGTGCAGTGCGAGGTCCTCGACGAGTGCGTGCAACTCTTCGGCGGCTACGGCTACATGGAGGAGTACCCGATCGCGCGGATGTACGCCGACGCCCGCGTCCAGAAGGTCTACGGCGGTGCGAACGAGATCATGAAGGAGATCATCGCGCGCACCCTCTAGCCGCCCGCCCCGTCGCCTCCGCGGCGACGGACACCCCGCCGGCACGAACGTCATCCACGAAGTTCTCGGCAGAGAAGTTCTCAGCAGAGTGAGGGGAAGCGCGATGTCACGTCGCCTCAGCGACCTGCGGGACCAGGTCGCACTGATCACCGGCGGCGCCGGCGGCCTCGGCAGCGAGACCGCCCACTGGCTCGCGGCGGCCGGAGCACAGGTCGTCGTCGCCGACGTCAGTGCCGAAGCGCTCGAACGAGCAGTGGCCGGCTGCGCCGAGGCGGTGCCGGCGGCCAAGCCGGTGGAGTCGCTGCTCCTGGACGTGACGGACTCCGCGGCCGTCCGTGCGGCCGTCACCGGTATCGAACAACGCCACGGCCGCCTGGACATCCTGGTGACCAGCCACGGATTCCCGCGCGACCGCCGCCTGACCGAGCTGACCGACGAGGAATGGTCCGACGTCATCGACGTCTGCCTGACCGGAACCTTCTTCTGCGTCCGCGAAGCGGCACGACTGATGACCGCCCAGGGCTACGGCCGTATCGTCACGCTCGCCTCCCGCGCCTGGCAGGGCAACCCCGGCCAGGCCAACTACTCGGCGGCCAAGGCCGGAGTGGTCGGCCTGACCAAGTCGGTCGCCAAGGAGCTGGGCCGCAAGGGCGTCACCGCGAACGCCATCGCACCGGGCCTGATCGAGACGGCGTCGCTGCGCAACCTGGAGACCTTCGAGGCGATCGCCGAGCGGGCGGTGAAGGCGAACAGCATCAAGCGCCTGGGCGAGCCGAGCGACATCGCCGCCGCCGTCCTCTACCTCACCTCACCCGAGGCCGGGTTCCTCACCGGCGAGGTCGTGCACGTCTCCGGGGGGCGATTCAGCTGACCACCACCGCCACCGGGGCCGGGGACAAGGACCTGCCCGGCCACTGGGCCCTCCTCGACGAGGAGACCCGCACCCTGCTGCGGCGCGCCCGCGCCCACCTGGACGGCGTCGCGCCGCTGATCCCGGCCGCCGACCGGGACCGCACCTTCCCGACGGAGATCGTGCCCGGCCTGCTCGACGTCGGCTTCGTCCGCGGCGCGATCCCGGTCGCCGACGGCGGACTGGGCCTGTCGCATCTGGCGAGCGCCCTGCTGATGGAGGAGGCCGGACGCTGCTGGGGGAGTATCCGCACCACCGCCAACATCCTCACGCTGGTGGCCGAACTCCTCTCCATGGCGGGCACCGACGAGCAGAAGGAGCGGTTCCTCCACCCCCTGCTGGCGGGCCGGCGACTGGGCTGGTTCGCGATCACCGAGCCCGACGCCGGTTCGGACGCCACCGCCCTGTCCACCAGGGCGGAACGCCTGCCGGACGGCTCCTGGCGGCTCACCGGCCGCAAGGCGTACATCACCAACGCTGACCACGGCGACTTCGGCATCGTGCTCGCGACCGTCGACCCCGACCTCGGGTCCCGTGGCGTCACCGCGTTCCTGGTCGAACGCGCCGACGGATATCGCGCCGTCGACCGCCCGCACCTGCCGGTGCGCTCCGTGACCTGCTGCGACGTCGAACTGGACGGAGTCGTGGTCCCGGCCGCGAACGTACTCGGCGAGATCGGACGCGGCCTGTCCCTCGCGATGCGCGCTGTCAACGCCGGCCGCCTCAACGTGAGCGCCGGCTGCACCGGACTGGCCCAGGCCGCCCTGGAAGCGGCGACCGACCACGCACAGCACCGCCACCAGTTCGGGCGGCCCCTGGCCGGGTTCCAGCTGGTGCAGCAACTCGTCGTCGACATCGCCGTACGCACCCGGGCGGCCCGCCAGATGTACCAGTCGGCCGCACGGCTGCTGGACGCCGGCCACCAGGCCCGCACCGAGTGCGCCATGGCCAAGTACTACTGCTCGGAGGCCGCCAACGCCGCCGCCACCAGCGCGGTCCAGGTCTTCGGCGCCGCGGGACTGATGGAAGGCAGCGTTCCCGAGAGGCTGTTCCGCGACGCCCGCGAAGCGACCATCCCGGAGGGCACCTCGCAGATCCAAGTCCTGGGGATCGGCAAGGAACTACTGGGCGTCTCCGCCCTGCGCTAGGGGGGTTCCCAGCGCGTCGACAACGAGGAAAGGCAGGCGCGTGAGCGGCATCGTCAACTACCACTGCTACATCCCGCAGTACCGGCTGCGGCGATCGGAGATCGCGGCGGCCCTGGGCGCGGACGCCTCCGGCGAACGCAGCGTCGCCGGATACGACGAGGACACCACCACGCTCGGTGTCGCGGCCGCGCTTCCCGTGGTGCAGGGCCGTGCGGAGTCCGTGGGCAGCCTCTGGTTCGCCACCTCCGACCCGGTCTACGCGGACAAGACCAACGCGACCACCGTGCACGCCGCCCTCGACCTTCCCCCCGACATCACCGCCGTCGACCTCGGCGCGAACCTGCGCTCCGGCATCACGGCACTCCTCGCGGCCGCCCGCGACGGGGGTCTGGCGGTCCTCGCCGACCGCCGCGGCGGGCCGCTCGGCGGCGCCGACGAACGCACCGGAGGCGACGCCTCGGCGGCCTACCTGTTCGGCGACGACGGCACACTCGCCGACCTCACCCACACCGCGTCCGCGACCGCCGAGTTCATCGACCGGTGGCGTGCCCCCGGTTCCAGCGACGCCCACACCTGGGAGGAACGCTTCGGCGAGCAGCGGTACGCCGAACTCGCCGACCAGCTGCTGACCACCCTGGCCAAACAGGGCCTCGACCTGGACGGCATCGACCGCTTCGCCGTCGCCGGCCTCAACCCGCGGGCCGTACGCACCGTCGGCGCCGCCGTCCGCCGCACCACCGGCGCCCAGCAGCAGGGAGCCGACCTCGCCGACGCCGTCGGCAACACCGGAACGGCCCACGCCGGCCTGCTGCTCGCCGACCTCCTCGACGCGGCCGAACCGGGCGAACACCTGCTGCTGGTCTCCCTCGCCGACGGCGCCGACGCGATCGTGCTGCGAGCCGCCGACACCATCACGGAGCTGCGCGGACGCCCGGTGCGCGACCAGATGGGCGACGGCGTGACGATCGGCTACCCCCAGTACCTGCTGTGGCGCCGGCGCGTCGAGGGCGAGCGCCCCCGGCGCCCCGAACCGGACCGCCCCTCGGCGCCCTACGCCTGGCGCAACCGCCGCTACAAGCTCTCCATGACCGGCGGACGCTGCCACGCGTGCGGCACCGTGCAGTACCCGATGCCCACGGTCTGCTACCGGTGCCGGCACACCCGCGGGTTCGATCCGGTGAAGGCGGGCGACGAGAGTGCCCACATCGTCACCTACACCGTCGACCGTCTCGCGTTCTCCCCGAGCCCCCCGCTCGTCAGCGCGATCGTGGCCTTCGAGAGCGGCGGACGGCTCCAGTGCGAACTGACCGACGTACGCGACCCGATCGAGGTCGGCGATGAGGTCGTCCCCACCTTCCGGCGCGGCGCAACCGTCGACGGCATCCACAACTACGTCTGGAAGTCACGCCCGCACCGCGACCCGTCCACGGACGACGAGAGCTAGGAGACCGCCGTGGCACAGCACAGTCTCAGTGACCGGGTCGCCATCGTCTCGATGAGCTGCACCCGCTTCGGCGAGCACTTCGACCGCAGCGCCGACGAACTCGCCGTCGAGGCGGTCACCGAGGTCCTCAAGGGCGCGAACCTGTCGGCCGACGACGTCGACGCGTACTGGCTGGGCACCTACCTCTCCGGGATCAGCGGCATGGCGCTCAGCCGCCCGCTGCGTCTGACGGGCAAGCCCGTCACCCGGGTCGAGAACATGTGCGCCACCGGCTCCGAGGCGCTGCGCGCCGCCGTGTACGCGGTCGCCTCCGGCGCGGTCGACGTGGCGATGGCGGTGGGCGTGGAGAAACTCAAGGACACCGGCTACTCCGGGCTCGTCTCCCCGCGCGTCCAGGACGACGGGACGCGGGTGAACACCTCCGCCCCGGCCAACTTCAGCCTGCTGGCGCCGGCCTACCAGAAGCGCCACGGCGTCACCGCCGAGGACTTCCGCGAGGCGATGACCCACGTCGCGTGGAAGAACCACGCCAACGGCGCCCTGAACCCGCGGGCCCAGTTCCGCAAGGAGATCTCGAAGGAGGCGATCGCCCGCTCGCCCGCGGTCGCCGGAGTCCTGGGCGTACTTGACTGCTCCGGCGTGGCCGACGGCGCCGCCGCGGCCCTCGTCGTCCGCGCCGAGGACGCCCACCTCTACACCGACCGCCCCCTGTACATCAAGGCGCTGTCACTGGTGACCGGCTCGGGCTCCGGCGCCGCGGACGAGGAGTACGACTACACGAGCTTCCCCGAGGTCGTGAGCTGCGCCCAGGGCGCCTACGAGCAGGCCGGGATCACCGACCCGCGGCGTGAGCTGGCCCTGGCCGAGGTCCACGACTGCTTCACGCCGACCGAGATCGTGCTCATGGAGGACCTCGGGTTCGCCGAGCGCGGCACGGCATGGCAGAGCGTCCTCGACGGCCGCTTCGACCGTGACGGGGACCTGCCGGTCAACCCCGACGGCGGCCTGAAGAGCTTCGGGCACCCGGTCGGCGCCAGCGGCCTGCGGATGATCTACGAGTGCTGGCTGCAACTGCGCGGTGAGGCCGGCGAACGGCAGGTGGCCACCGCGGACCGCGGTCTTGCCCTCACCCAGAACCTCGGCGGCGCCCCCGGCGACTGCGTCTGCTTCATCTGCGTGGTCGGCACCAGGCTCGGCCGAGCCGACGCGTAACGGGACAGTCCGTCCACATCCCACGGAACAGGTGATCTCGATGTCGTCCTTCGCGGACATCTCCCGGCTGGTCCGTCCGAACAGAGTGGCGGTGGTCGGCGCCTCCGACCGGCCCGGCTCCTTCGGACGCTCGACGTACCACAACGTCCGCAACAACTCCTCGATCCCCGGCGGCACCTTCCCGGTCAACCCGGCCTACGACACCGTCCTGGGCGACCGGGCGTACCCGTCCGTGTCGGCGATCCCGGGCGAGCCCGTCGACGTGGCGATCGTCCTCGTGGCCGCCGGGGCGGTGCTCGACGTCGTCAAGGACTGCGCGGCGGCCGGGACCCGGCACGTCATGGTACTCAGCTCCGGCTTCTCCGAGAGCGACGACTCGGGAGCCGACCTCCAGCGGGGGATCGTCGAGACCGCGCACGCGGCCGGCATGCGGGTGTACGGCCCCAACTCCCCGGGACTGTCCAACAACGCCGACGGGGTGCTGCTGACCATGTCCCCGGTCGCCGGCGACGACGTGAGCCACGGACCGGTCGGCCTGGTCACCCAGGGCGGCGGACTGGGCCGCGCGGTCATGCAGTGGCGCGAGCGGGGCCTGGGCATCGGGCTGTGGGCCTCGCCCGGCAACGAGGCCGACCTGGACGTCGGCGACTTCGTCAACCACATGGTCGACGACGACCGGCTGCGCGTGATCGGCGCGGTGGTCGAGGGGTTCAGCGACGGCGCGAAGTTCATCGCCGCGGCCCGCCGCGCCCAGCAGGCCGGCAAGCCGCTGGTGGTCCTCAAGATCGGCCGCTCCGAGTACGGGCAGAAGACCGCCGCGTCGCACACCGCGTCCATAGCGGGGAACGACGTCGTCGCCGACGCGGTGTTCCGGCAGCACGGCGTGATCCGCGTCGACGACGTCGACGAACTCGCCGAGACCCTGCTGCTGTTCCGCAAGGCCCTCGACGCGGACATCACCCGTGCCGGGCAGGTCTGCGTGTACTCCTTCTCCGGTGGCACGGCGTCGCTCGGCGCCGACATGATCGGCGCCGCCGGCCTGCACCTGGCCGAGTTCACCGCGGAGACCGCCCAGGCCCTCGTCGAGCGGGCGCCGAGCTTCGGCTTCGTCGACAACCCGGTCGACCTGACCACGAAGGTGTTCACGGACTCCGAGCTCAACCGTGCGGTGTTCCAGCTGATCTGCGACGACCCGAACGTCGGCTCGATCCTGTTCGCGATGCCCGCCGACTACGGCGACAGCACCGTCTCGGTGACCACCGACGCGCTGGAGATAGCCGCCGGGCACGACACCCTGCTCATCCCGGTGTGGATGTCGCCGAAGCACGGCGGCGGGTACGACGTGCTCTCCGACGCCGGATTCGCACCGTACGACGGCCTGAACCGCGCGGTGACCGCCCTGACCCGGGTCGTGGAATGGGCGAAGGTGTCCCTGCCGGCCGCGCCCACGCCCCCCGCGCAGGCGGCCGCCGAGCCGCCCGAGGAGTCCCACGCCACCCGTACCGCTCTCGGCTACGACGAGGCCCGTGCACTCCTCGAACGCCACGGCCTGCGCTTCCCCGCCGAGGAGTTCGCCGCCTCCGCGCAGGAGGCCGCCGAGGCGCAGCGCCGCATCGGCCGGCCGGTGGCGATGAAGCTGTCCGCCAAGGGCCTGGTGCACAAGACCGAGGTCGGCGGTGTCGCCCTGCACGTCACCTCACCCGAGGAGGCGGCCCGCGTCTGGACGACGATGACCGATCCCGGCCGGCTGGCCCCCCTCGGCTTCACGGCCGACGGGGTCTACCTCCAGGAGATGGTGGGCGAGGGTCTCGACGTGCTGGTGGGCGCCCACCACGACGAGGTGTTCGGCCCGGTGCTGACCGTCGGTACCGGCGGCGTCGAGACCGAGATCGAGAAGGACGTCCTGCACCTCGCGATCCCGTTCACCGACGAGCAGTTCACCCGGGCGCTGAGCCCGCTGCGGCTGTGGCGGCGGATGCAGGGGGTACGCGGCGGACGGGCGGCCGACGCGGCTCGACTTATCCGCGTGGCACAGGCGTTCGCGACGATGTTCCTCGCAGAGTCCGAGCGCGTCGCCGAGATCGAGGTCAACCCCCTGCGGATGGTCGTCGGCGAGTCCGGCACCGACTGCGTGACCCTGGACGCGGTACTGCTTGCCCGCTGAGCACGCCCCGCCGTACGGGTGTGCGGGGGGCCGGGCGGGTCCGGTGTGCCGCGCGGCCGGACGCCGCTGATCAGGCCGGCGACGCAGCCCGGCGGCCGGACGCCGCTGATCAGCCCAGTGAGCGCAGCCCGCCCTGGTCCGTCTCCGGCGGGTCGGTGTGACGTTGTCCGCGCCGGCCGGACGCCGTGGCGTTCCGGTCGAACAGCCCCTCGAGCCCCGCGCCGTAGCGGGCGCGCATGTCGTCGGCGAAGTCGTGGTACGTGCGCTGCATGAAGATGTCGTGCCGGACGAAGCCCTTCACCAGCGCCGCGAGCAGGGTGTCGTCGGTGGCGAAGACGGCCTCCCAGACGTCGCCCTCGGGAGCGAGGGCCCACAGGGAACCGGCCGAGTCGCAGGTGAGGGCCAGGTGCCGTGCCTGGTGGTGCCGGTAGACGGTGCCGTCGGTACTGCTGTGCCGGATGACGGTGCCATGCTCGAGAGAGAAGGGCGGCTCGCCGAAGCACAGGACGTCGATACGGACGCCGCGCCGGTCGGCCTCGTCGAGGGCGTCCCCGAGGGCGTCCAGGTACGAGCTGTGACCGGAGACGTACACCCGTTCTCTGGCGCCCGTGATGAGCTGCCGGGCCGCGGCGGCGATCTCGACCCAGGAGGTCGCCTCCTGGTAAGGCCGCAGATCCTGCGTTCCGGCACCGGCCGGACGCATCCGCGAGATCTCCAGCTCGACCGTGGCCAGCCGCTGACGGAAGGCGGACTCCAGCTCGTTGAGCACACGGGTCGGCGACACGGCGATGAACTTCGCGGGCGTGCTGCTGGTCTGCACCACCGCACCGCGCTCCACGAGGCGCACCAGGGTCTCGTAGACCTTGGGCTGCGGGACGTTCGTCTCCTTGGCGACGGCGTAGCCGGTCATCGGCTCCCGCCCGATGAGGCCGGCGTAGGTGCGCGCCTCGTACTGGGAGAACCCGAGTTCCACCAGGGCGTTGATCACCCGGGTGTCGAGCCGGGACGCGTTGACGGGGGCGGAGACCTGCCGGGCCATGGGTGGGGTCCCTTCACACTGTGGACGTGGGGTTGCCGCGTGCGTCGGCCTGCTGGGCCCCCAGCATAGCAACGACGGTCACAGTGCCTACTTTAGTAGTGAGTGACACAGCCGCCTTCGGCCGGGGGTCGAGGTCAGGGGCGAGGGGAGGGCTCCACGCCCCAGTCCCGCAGGACCGCGTCGCGGTCGGCGTCGAGGCCGGGCCCGGCCGCCGCGTCGGGTGTGAAACCGTCGAGCGTGAACGGCATCGACACCGTCCGCAGCCCGTCGCTCAGTGTGGTCAGATAGTTGTTCGCCGCGACCTGTTCGTCGTCCAGGACGTCCCCGAGACGGTTCACGGGGGCACACCACACACCGTGTTCGCGCAGCCGTTCGAGCCAGTGCCCGGCCGGGCGGGTGGCGAAGTGCCGGTCCAGTTCGACGCGCATCTCGTGCGTGTGGGCCAGCATGTCGGCGTACGTGGCGAAGCGCGGGTCGGCGACCAGGTGCTCGATCCCCGCACCGGCCACGAACGCGTCCCATGCCCGGGCGTTGACCGCGGCCACGGCGATCCACCTGCCGTCCCCGGCCCGGTACTGGTTCAGGAGCGCGTTGCGCGGGTCGGTGCGCGGCCTGCCCGTGGTCGAGGCGCCCGCGGTGTTGGCCACCGAACCGACCAGACCCATCTGCGTCCACAGCGCGCTCTGCAGGAGGGACCCGGTCACGGTCTCGCCGCGGCCGGTCCGGGCGCGGCGCAGCAGCGCGGCCAGGACGCCGCTGAACAGGTAGGTACCGGTGATCACGTCGTTCAGCGCGCCGGGCGGTGCGAACGGCTGCTCCGGGTCGGGAGACAGGGCGAACAGCATTCCGGCGTACGCCATGCCGGTCATGTCCTGCGTGAGGTCGTTGGCCCGTGGTCCGCTGGGGCCGAGCCCCGAGCCGCGGGCGTACACCAGCCGTGGGTTCGCGGCATGCAGGGAGTCCGCGTCGATGCCCAGCTTGGCGACGGTCGTGGGGCTCATGTTGGTGATGAAGACGTCGGCCCGCTCGATCATCCGGTCGAAGGTTCCCCGGTCGGCCGAAGAACCGAGGTCCAGGGCCATGGAGCGCTTGTTCCTGTTGAAGGTGGAGTAGGAGATGCTCGTCCCGGTGGTCCCGCTGCCGGCGGTGGGGGCCGTGTGCGAGCGCGTGGGGTCGCCGTTGACGCTCTCCACCTTCACGACGTCGGCCCCGAGGTCGGCGAGGAGCATGCCGGTCACGGGCCCGGCCATCCAGATCGTCATGTCGACGACACGCAGGCCGGCCAGGGGCGGCTCGCTTGCCAGGTCGGGGGAGGAGTCCATCCGTTCGCCGGACACAGCAGTTCCACCTCGCAGTCACTACGGGGGTAGGTGTCATGAGCGTAGCCGTGGCCTGCCGCTCCAAGTCAAGCTCTCTGCCTGCAACTTTCGCCTCCATGAGGACCGTCTGCGTGTATCTTTGGCCTCACTAATGACGGCGAAACGAACGGATGGGCAGTGCGGTGAAGGCTGGCGGTGACGCTGTGGTCGGGAAGCCCGGTTCCGAGTCGGAGGAGTCGGCGGCTGCCGGGCGCGCGCGCTCCGTCTCCGAGCCGATGCAGCTGACTCTGCAGGCGGCCGCCCAGATCAGGGGCCTGATCATCGAGGGGGCCCTGCTGCCGGGGCAGAAGATCCGTCAGGTCGACCTGGCCGAGCAGATCGGGGTGTCCCGCAGCCCGCTCCGCGAGGCGCTGCGCACGCTCGAGTCCGAGGGTGTCGTCACCTACGAGACCAACCGGGGCTATGTCGTGGCCCGTCTCGAGCGGTCGGACCTCGCCGAGATCTACCGGATGCGCGAGCTGCTCGAGGGGGAACTGCTCCGCTCGATCGCCAAGCCCGACAAGGCGACGCTGGACGCACTCGCGCGGTACAACGACGAGATGATCGCGGCGGTCGGTCAGGGCGACATCGCGGCGGTTCTCCGGGCCAACCGCGACTTCCACTTCACGATCTTCGAACTGTCGCCGTTGAACCAGTTCAAGCGCGAGATCCAGCGGCTGTGGCAGCTGTCCGAGGGCTATCTCGCGTGGTGGTGGCGACTGCCGCACGTGACCACCCGGATCAGCCAGGAGCACAAGCAGATCATCAAGGCGTTGCGCAAGTACGACCGCGAGGCCCTCGTCGAGCTGTTCGACGCGCACCGTGTCGGCGGCCACGAGAGTTCGCCCCTGCTGGGTCGCGCCTGACCTGTACGCCGGAGCCCGGGCGCATGTGCGCCCGGGCTCGCGCATGCCTGCCGACGTGAGCGCGGCAGCGCCCCACGTGCACCGCGGCGAACGGATGTGAGGGGGCGCCGCAACTGCCGCTGCCGTGCTTCACGGGGCGACACCCCTCCCGACGACCGCGATGAAGCCGCGGCCGGTGCCGGCGGCTGGGCCGCCGCTCGCTCGATTCCCAGCGCCCCTCCATCAGGCCCGGCCTGCCGCGAAGCGCCTTGTGAGGGGGCTGCCACGCGTCGCGGCCCGCCCGCTCCCATGCCGGAGTGCCCCCGTCGCGCCGCCACCCAGGTCTTCCTGCCTGCCAAAGTGTCGGCTAGAATGCATACATATTTGCCGACGCCATGTGTCCGTACCGGCAGCTGGGTGAGGGCGAAGACACGCTCGCCGCACGGCACTGACGTCGACGCGGGGCCCGACGACCCCTGACCTCTGACCCCTGCCATGACGGCGGGTTACCTCTGCTTCCAGCTTCAACACTCTGGAGACGAACGCAGTGACCGCACCAAAGATTGCCGCCGCTCCCCTTAAGCACCCTGGCCGTTTCTACATCGGCGGCGCGTGGGTGAAGCCGTCGACCAGTGACCTCATCGACGTCGTTCAGCCGGCCACCGAGGAGGTCTACCTCCAGGTCGCCGAGGCCAAGCCGGAGGACGTCGGCCGCGCCGTGGACGCGGCGCGCCGCGCGTTCGACGAGGGCCCGTGGCCGTACATGCGCCCCGCCGAGCGGGCCGAGTACATCCGCGCCATCGCCGAAGGGCTGCGCAAGCGGCAGTCCGAGATCGCGTACACCTGGGCGTCCGAAATGGGCATCCTGCACGGTGACGCCGTGGTCCGCGGGGCCAGGATCGCGGGGATCTACGACTTCTACGCAAACCTCGCCGACGACTTCGAATGGGTGGAGCGGCACACCCCGGCAGGTGGTGGCTACGGCTGGCTCGCACGCGAACCGGTCGGTGTCGTCGGCGCGATCGTGCCGTGGAACGCCGCGATCGTCGCCCTGTCGTTCAAGCTCGCCCCGGCGCTCATCGCGGGCTGCTCGATCGTCCTGAAGTCCTCGCCGGAGTCGCCATCGGCCGGCTACCTCCTCGCCGAGATCGCCGAGGAGGTGGGCCTGCCCGCCGGAGTCGTCAACGTCGTCACCGCGCATCGGGCCGCGTCCGAGACACTGGTGACCGACCCGGGTGTCGACAAGGTGAGTTTCACCGGCTCGACGGCGGCAGGCAAGCGCATCGCCGCCCTGTGCGCCGACCGCGTCGCTCGGGTGAACCTGGAACTCGGTGGCAAGTCGGCCGCGCTGGTCCTCGACGACTACGACCTCGAGAAGGCGGCCGCCTCGCTCGCGGACTCGACCATGGAACTGACCGGTCAGGTGTGCTCCGCCCTGACCCGTGTCATCGTCAGCAAGCACCGGCACGACGAGCTCGTCGAGGCGCTCAGCGCCGAGTTCGCCAAGGTCAAGGTCGGCGATCCCTTCGATTCCGAGAGCGACATGGGACCTGTCGCCGCGCAACGGCAGCGGGACACCATCGAGCGACTGATCGGCAAGGGACTCGAGGAGGGCGCGCGGCTGGCCGTGGGAGGCCACCGGCCGGCCGGGCTCGACAAGGGCTGGTTCATCGAGCCGACAGTGCTCGGCAATGTGGACAACCACTCGACGATCGCCCGCAACGAGGTCTTCGGCCCCGTTCTGAGCGTCATCCCGGCCGAGAACGAGGACGACCAGATCCGCGTCGCCAACGACAGCCCCTACGGTCTGAACAGCGCGGTGTTCACCGACGACGACAGCCGCGCCTGGCAGTTCGCCCGGCGCATCCGCTCGGGGACGGTGGGCCACAACGCCCATCGCAACTCGCATGCCTTCGCGTTCGGCGGCTTCAAGCAGTCGGGAATCGGCCGTGAGGGCGGCCGCGAAGGCCTCATGCCGTATTTGGAGCCCAAGGCGATCATCCTGGACCGCGAGCCCTCGGACGCCCCCTGACCGCCTCGTCCTGCCCAGGGGGCCGCCGACCCCGGGGCGGCTCTCCCGGTCGCTTTCATCCGGCGTGCGAACGCCCGCGCCCACCTGTCCGTGTCCGACCGGCGCACCCACGACCTCGCTGCCGGTACCGATAGGAGTCGACATGCATGTGATCGAAACCGCGAAGATCCCGTGGAGCCTCGTCAGCAAGGCCAACCGGCCCGGCCGGGTGCACCGCAAGCTCGTGCACGAGGGAGAGGTGTCGCCGGGCGTCGGGTACACCGCGGACCTCGTGCGCTACGAGGGCGGGCACGGCACGTTCACCGCCCCGCGGCACAAGCACAACTTCGACCAGATCCGGTACACCGTCAGCGGCCAGCCCGACTTCGGTCACTACCAGGTGTCCGCACCAGGGCAGTCGGTGTTCTTCCCGGCCGGTGCCGCATACGGTCCGGAGACGATCGAGGAAGCGGAGATCCTGCTGATCCAGTGGGGCGAGCACTGGGTCTCCCGGGCCCAGCACGACGAGACCTACGCGCAGATGCAGAAGAAGGGCGAGTTCCGGGAGGGTTACTACATCACCGTCGACGCGGACGGCGAGGAGCACCGAGCCGACGGCCGCAACGCGGTGTGGGAGACCTTCAACCAGCGCGAACTCGTCTATCCCACGCCCCGCTACCCGCAGCCAGTGATCATGGAACCGGAGGGTTTCGCCTGGCGCTCGACCGGCGGGGGCGTTTCGGCCAAGACCCTCGGCCGCTTCACCGAGGACGATGTCTACGTCGCCAACTACGCGTGGGACAAGGCCGACGGGGTCCTGGACCTCACCGCGGAGCGCACGCAACTGCTCTGGATCATCGACGGCCGGTTGACCGTGGACGATGTGGTCTACGAGCCGGGGACCGTCATCTTCTCCGAGTTCGGGGAGAAGACAGCGCTCGCCGGCACCGCGGACGCGCGCGCGGTGGTCTTCGGCCTGCCTCTGCCCGAGCCGGCCGCGGTCGCCTGAGGGCCGGTCGGTCATGCCACGACGGCGGCCCGCAGCCCCGGACTCCGGTGGGCTGCGGGCCGTGTCCTTCCCGCTGAGGCCGACCCCGGCTGCCACGACGGCCGCCGTGCGCGCTCAGTCGACCGAAGTAACCTCCGCGATCAGCGACTTGGCGCGTGCGATGCCCTGGTCGAGGAACTGGGTGTCGGCGCCGACCGCGACGAACCGGGCGCCCCTTCGCACCCACAGGCGGGCCGACGCCTCGGCCGGCGCGAAGATGCCGAACGGGAACGAGTGCCGCTCACACGCCGACGCCACCGTGTCGACGGCGGCCTTGACCGCCGGGTGGCCGAGATCGTGCAGGTGCCCCATCGATGCCGCGAGATCGGCCGGTCCGACCATGATCCCGTCGAGTCCGGGCGTCTCCAGGATGGCGTCGATGGCGGAGACCGCGTCCACGTGCTCGATCATCACGAACGCGGCGATCTCCTTGTCGGCCCGTGCGAGGTACTCCGCGCGGCCGCCGTCGAGGCGGGCCGCCCGGCGTGGCCCGAACCCGCGTACTCCGGCCGGAGGATAGCGTGTCGCGCTCACCGCCCCGGCACACTGCGCGGCGTCGTGCACGCCGGGAACGATCACGCCCTCGGCGCCCAGATCGAGTATCTGGCCGATCAGTACGGCGTCGTTCGCGCTGGGGCGGACGAACACCGTCGACGCGGAAGCGCGCAGTGCGACGAGCATGGTCTGGAGCACGTCGATCGATATCGGGGCGTGCTCCATGTCGATCAGAACGAAGTCGAAGTCGCCCGCGCCGATGGCTTCCGTGACGAAGGCGTCGGGGATGGTGAGCGACACGCCCAGGGCCGGCCGGCTCGACGACATTCGCATCTTGGTTCGGTTGTCCCGCACGAGGCACCTCTCTATGAACGTACTTCTGTATGCATAGTGCTGGGTGTTGCAGGTACCACTTGACGCTGATCTCTGGCCACCATACTGTAAATGTATGCAAAAATGAACACTGCATGGAGGGTGAACTCCCCTCCGTGGAGCGTTGATCAGCACGTTTCCCATACGGAGGCGAGTGGACTTCGATGAGCAGAGCAAGTGACTCGGACCGACTCCTCGGCCGAGCTGCGATCGTCACGGGTGGCGCACGGGGTATCGGCGCGGCCATGGCGAGGTGCTTCGTGGGCGCCGGCGCGCGGGTCCTGATCGCCGACGTCCTGGACTCCGAAGGAGCCGCACTGGCCCGCGAACTGGGGGAGCCGGCCCGCTACCTTCAGGTGGACGTCCGCGAGCGGAGCCACTGGGACAGTGCCGTCTCGCTCTGCCAGGAGGCGTTCGGGCTCCGGCCGACGGTGCTGGTCCACAACGCGGGCGTGATGACACAGGGGACGGTGGCCTCCGCCGACGCGGAGTCGCTGTGCCTGGCCGTCGGCGTCAACGTACTCGGACCGATCATCGGCACCCAGGCCTGTCTGCCCGGGATGATCGAAGCCGGCGGCGGCTCGGTGGTGGTGGTGTCGTCCATCGCCTCGATGTCCGTGGGACCGGGATTCATCCCCTACGCGGTCAGCAAGGCCGGCAACGCCGCGTACGCGCGGGCGGCGGCCCGGGAACTGGGGGAGTACGGCATCCGGGTCAACTCGCTGCACCCGGGTGGAGTCGAGACGCCGATGAACTCCGGGCCCGACTTCGCCGCACTGGACAAGGACGCCTGGTTCGGCCGGATGACGATCCCGCGGATCGGCCGGCCGGACGAGATCGCCGCGGCTGCACTGTTCCTGGCGTCCGACGACTCCAGCTTCATCACCGGCACGCAGCTCGTCGTCGACGGCGGCCAGCTGCTGGGGCCCAGAAGCGCCTGGAAGTCCTGACGCGCCCTGGCCCCTGCGGGACGCCCCGAACAGCCAGCACATCGAGAGATCGGCGATGACCAGATGACGACACTGACCAGCGACGACGTCAAGATCGAGGACCCGGACTTCTACTTCGAGGACCGGCAGGAGGTCTACTCGCGGCTGCATGCCGAGCACCCGGTCTTCTACTACGAGCCGCTCGACCTGTTCGTCCTCTCGAAGCACGAGGACATCCGGGAGGCCGCCCGTACCCCGGAGATCTTCAGCTCCGGCCGTGGGCTGCACCTGCACCAACTCCGCCTGGAACCGGAAGAGGCCGAGGCGTACGCCACCCTGTACGGCCCCGGAGAGCAGTTCGCCTACGCCGATCCGCCACGCCACGGTCAACTGCGCGGCGTCGCCTCCCGCAGTTTCGCGCCACGGGCACTCGCGCACCTGCGTGACCACGTGCAGCGGCAGGTCGACACGCTGGTCGGCGGCGTCGTACCGGGCGAGCCGTTCGACTTCGTCGAGACCATCGCGGCGACCCTGCCCATCAAGGTCGCCGAGGACTTCATCGGGCTGCCGTCCGGTCACGACAAGAAGATCCGGGGGTGGAGCGACGCGCTGGAGTCCCTGAAGCTCATTCACGGAGCGGAGAACATCCGCGAGGCCGTACGGCAGTTCCAGGAAATGAACGAGTTCTTCCGCGCTCAGTTCGAGGTCAAGCGTGCCCAGCCCGGCGAGGACCTGATCTCGACCCTGCTGGCGGCGGAGTTGGACGGCCTGCCGCTGACGGAGAGCACCCTGCTCATCTACTGCGGTCTCTTCCTCGCCGGTGGCAGCGACACGACCCGCTCGCTCCTGGCCGGCATGGCCCTGGCGCTCGCCGAGCACCCCGGGCAGACGGAGCTGCTGCGAGCCGAACCGCAGCTTCTGGGCGGTGCGATCGAGGAGTCGTTGCGCTGGACGACACCCGCGCGCGGCTTCCTGCGTACGGTGACGCAGGACACCGAGGTGCGCGGCGTCACCATCAAGGAGGGGCAGCGGGTCTATCTGCTGTTCGACGCCGGGAACCGCGACCCCGAGGTGTTCGAGGACCCCTGGACCTACGACATCCGGCGGCCGAATGCCGCCGCCCATCTGTCGTTCGGCTATGGCCCGCACCTCTGCATCGCCGCCCATCTGGCCCGCCTCGAGACGCGCCTGTTCTACGAGGCACTGCTCTCCCGCTTCTCGGTGATCGAGAAGGCGGGCGAGCCTCGTGAGATCCGTCAGCTGCTGCGCAACGGCTGGTACGAGCTGCCGTTGGTCCTGCGGTGAGCACCGCGAGGGGAGCGGCGGACGCGTGACCCAGAAGGTTCAGGCCTGACCAGTTCCAACGGAAGGAGGTCCGATGACCTACGTGGTGACGTCGGCGTGTGTCGATGTGAAGGACAGAAGCTGCATCGCGGTGTGTCCGGTCGACTGCATATACGAGGGCGGACGGATGATGTACATCCATCCCGACGAATGCATCGAGTGCGGCGCCTGCGAGGAGGCGTGCCCGATGTCCGCGATCCTGTACTCGGAGGACCTGAGCGACGACAACCGCGCGTTCCTGACCGCGAACGCGTCGTTCTTCGACGACATCGGATCACCCAGGGGCGCCAAGAAGTTCGGCCCGTCCACCCATGACGCGGACATCGTCGCCGGGACCGAGGCCCAGGGCGAGGACCGATGAGCGGTGCCGCCTTTCACGTGGCCGTCGTGGGTTCCGGGCCCTCGGGCGCGTATGTCGCCCAGGAGCTGTCCGAACAGGCCGGCCTGAACGCCGTCGTCGACGTCTACGAGCGACTGCCCGTGCCGTTCGGGCTGGTGCGCTACGGCGTCGCCCCGGATCACCAGCGGATCAAGTCGATCGTCGGCTCGCTCGCGGAGATATTCGCCCACCCGCGCGTGCGTTTCCTCGGAAACGTACGGGTGGGCACGGACATCACGTTCGACGAGCTGCGCCGGCGCTACGACGCCGTCGTGGTCGCCTGCGGGGCGAGCGCGGACCGCCGCCTGTCGATCCCGGGCGAGGACCTGCCGGGGGTGGCTTCGGCGACCGACTTCGTCGCCTGGTACAGCGGACATCCCGACGCCGCGGTGGACCGCTTCGCGCTGACGGCCGAGTCCGCCGTGATCATCGGGGTGGGCAACGTGGCCCTGGACGTGGCCCGGATGCTCTGCCGCACCTCTGACGAACTGCGCCGCACCGATGTGCCCCAGCATGTGGTGGACGTGCTGGCGGCCAGCACGGTCCGCGAGATCCTCGTGGTGGGGCGCCGCGGCCCGGCGCACGCCAAGTTCAGCAACAAGGAACTCGGTGAACTCCGGGAGTTGTCCGATACAGAGGTCCTGGTCGACCCGGACGACCTGGCGGACGACCGGGCCGCCGGTGGACCCGCGCAGGAGAGTCCGTCCACTCGTCGGATGCTGGCGACGCTGCGTGGATACGCCGCCGGCACACCGGCGGGAACGCCCCGCCGAACCGTGCGCTTCGCCTTTTTCCGCACCCCGGTCGCGTTCGTGGGCGAGGACTGCGCCCGCGGTCTGCGGGTGATCCGCCGTGGTCCGGGGCGGGCGGAGGCCGACGAGGTGCTTCCCGCGCAGTTCTTCGTCCGCTCGGTGGGCTATCGGGGCCTGGCCCTGCCCGGCCTGCCGTTCCAGCCGGACACCGGGACCGTCCCGCACACCGAGGGCCGGGTCATGGACGGCACCGAACAACTCGCCGGCGTGTATGTCGCAGGCTGGATCAAGCGGGGGCCGAGCGGCGTCATCGGCACGAACAAGCAGGACGCCGTCGCGACCGTCGCCGCGATCACGGAGGATCGGGCGCGGGCCGCGAAGCCGCCTCGGCAGGCGTTCCAGGATCCTGTCGGCCTGCTTCGAGAACGCGGCATCGATGTCGTGGAGTGGTCCGCGTGGCAGCGCATTGACGCCGCGGAGGAGATCGCGGGGCGGCCACTGGGCCGAGGGCGGGTCAAGCTGCACGAGCGCGGCAGGATGCTCTCCGTCGCATCCGCACGGTGAACGGCCGGGAGATCCCGGACGCTTGGATCCCAGAACTGATACAGTTTTGAATGCAAAAATGTCTATCCAGATGGAGGGCTGTGGCATGTCTGTGACCACCGTGGACGCGCGTTCCGCGCTTCTCGTCGTCGATCTTCAGGAAGGCACAGTGGGGCTGCCGACCGTGCATCCGGCCTCGGAGGTGGTGGGTCGCGCGGCCGAGCTGGCCGCCGTCTTCCGCTCGTACGGGCTGCCGGTTGTGCTGATCAACGTCGCGGGCGGCGCCCCGGGCCGCAATGAGCTGCCCAAGTCCAGGTCGGCTCCCGCGCCGAACTGGACGGATCTCGTTCCGCAGATGAAGGCCGAGGCCGGCGACCACGTCGTCACCAAGAAGACCTGGGACGCCTTCCCCGGCACGGACCTGGACACCTACCTGAGGTCGCAGAACGTGACCCAGGTCGTTCTGGCCGGAATCGCGACGAGCATCGGGGTCGAGTCCACCGCGCGATCGGCGTACGCGCTCGGATACCACGTGACCCTGGCGACCGACGCGATGACCGACCTCGATCCCGAGACGCACACCAACGCTGTCGAGCGCGTCTTCCCGAAGCTGGGAGAGACGGGGACCACCGAGGAGATCATCGGTCTGGTGAAGAGCTCCCGCTGAACCCGTCCCAGCCTGCTCTGGAACGATCACCGCGGTCGTCGCCGACCCGGAGCGCGTATCGTGTGGTGCCCTGGGCCGGAGCCGGAGGTCCGCCCGGGGGAGGGAGGGCCCGTGGAGCAGGCCACCAGCACGCGAGCGGACGCACCTGGCAGGATCGGGAGGCCCCGTGCCACCTCTCGCACCGACCTGGAACGCATCGGCTTCGAGCTGTTCTCCTCCCAGGGGTTCGACAGCACGACGGTGGAAGACATCGCCGGCGCCGCCGGTATCGGGCGCCGTACCTTCTTCCGCTATTTCGGCTCCAAGAACGACCTGGTCTGGGGTGACTTCGAGAACCAGCTGGCGGGACTGCGCAGACTGCTCGACGCCGGCGACCCGGACGTCCCCTTCGCGGACGCGCTGCGTGCGGCGGTCGTCGAGTTCAACCGGTTCGACCCCGAGGAAGTGCCGTGGCACCGGCAACGGATGCAGCTCATCCTCACCGTGCCGACGCTCCAGGCTGACGCCACACTGCGGTACAACGCGTGGCGTGCCATCGTGACCGAGTTCGTGGCGACACGCACCGGTCTGTCGACGTCCGATCTGCTGCCGCGGCTCGTCGGCTACGCCTCCCTGGCCGCCGCAATCGCCGCCTACGAGCACTGGCTCGCCGACGAACGGCAACTTCTCGCGCCGCTGATCGACGCGACGTTCCGTCAACTGGCTGGCGGGTGGGACTCGGTGATCCACCTTCAGGGCTGATCCGCCGGCCACGGGCCGTAGCGGTGCGGCGCGGTGTCACGCCGGCACCCGGCGTGCGGTGCGCGGCGCACGCCTGTGGCGGCTGCCGGTTCAGCCGGGAACGTCAGCGCATTTCGCGGCGGATGGCGTCCGCGACCACCTCGCCCACCAGGACGGCCGTCGCGGCGGGACCGCGCAAGGGAGCGTCCGGGAGGATCGAGGTGTCGGCGACGCGGAGCGCGCGGATGCCGTGAAGTCGTCCGTACTGGTCGACGGCGGCTCGGCCGGGGTCGTCGGCGGGACCCATCGGCACGGTGCCACAGGTGTGCTGCGCGGTGCCGAGGTTGTCGGCGACCCACCGGTCGAGCGCCCCGTCCGCCGCCAGCACGTCAGGGGCCGGGCCGGCCCGGTCGGCGGCGAGATCCGCCATGGGCGGTGACGCCAGCAGCGCGGCCGTGGCGCGCACTCCCTCGCGCAGCCGGCGTCGGTCGTCCGGTGTGCTGAGGAACCCGTAGTCGATGCGCGGCGGCGTGGCGGGATCCGGGCCGACCAGGCTCAGCCGACCGGTACGCCGCGGCGCCTGCGCGGCGACCAGGAACGGCAGCGGTTGTCCCGACACACTGGTCCGGCCGCTGGTCAACCCCCTCATCGGCACGAGGGACTGGAGTATCTCCAGGTCACCGGGGCCGTCGCGGCCGCCGGACTCGCCGACGCCCGAGGCCAGATGAAGGCACCCGCCGAACCAGGATCCCTGCGGTGCGGGTGGGTCGTGGCGGAGCGTCCAGTCGAGGACCACCTGAGGGTGGTCGCTCAGACGCGCACCGACGGCGGGCATGTCGCGGACCACGGGTATGCCGAGCCGCTCCAGGTCGGCGCGCGGACCGATGCCCGACAGAAGCAGCAACTGGGGGGAGCCGATGGCCCCGGCGCTCAGCACGACCTCGCCCGCGCGGACCAGGGTGCCGTCGACCAGCACCACGCCGACGGCGCGGCCGTGTGCCACCGCGACCCGAACGACGGGACTTCCGCCCCGTACGGTGAGATTGGGCCGGGCACGGACCTTCGGCGGCAGGTAGTTCAGGGCGCTGTTGCGGCGTACGCCGTCCACGGAGTTGGTGGGTACCGGTCCGAAGCCGGGCGCCGCGTCGAGGTCGTTCTTGTCCGGCTCCACGGCGTATCCGCATGTGCGCGCCGCGTCGCGGAAGGCCCTGGCCGCGGGGTGGTCCGTCCTCACACGCCGGACCCGCACGGGGCCCTGACCGCCGTGCATGGGTCCGGAGCCGAGGTCGAGGTCGTTCTCCAGCGCGCGCAGGAAGGGCAGGACCCGGTCGTAGGCCCAGGCGGGGTTGCCCCTGGCGGACCAGCGGTCGAAGTCCTGGCGGCGGGCGCGCACGAAGTACCCGCCGTTGACGGTGGTGGAGCCGCCGAGCACGCGGCCGCGGGGCACCGCCCACGGGCGCCCGGGGGTCAGCTGGACGGGATAGACGCAGGTGCCGGGGTGATCCGGCTGAGCACCGGGGACCAGCCGTGCGTCGAGCAGTCGGTGGCCGAACTCCTCTTCGGTCGCCGGGGCGGGGCCCGCCTCCAGCAGCAGGACGGTGCGGTCGGGATCCTCGCTCAGGCGGGCGGCCAGCACCGCACCCGCGGCGCCCGCACCGACCACGAGCACATCGTGAGATGCGCCGGACAAGGGTCCCGAGCTCACAGGGGAGGCCCGGCGTGGACGAGCAGGCGGATCTCTGTCATGGCTCAGGGATCAAAGCCGAGTCCCGGCACGAGCGCAAGCCCCTGGACGGCCCACCGCGATGCGCCGGCGCCTGCGGCAGTGCCGGACACCGGCCCGGCTCGCGGGAAGTTCACGCAGGCCGGAGGCGTATCGGCGGTGCACCGACCGCCTCCTCAGGTGCAGTTGCACGCCGATGGCTTCCTTTTGGCACCATGTGCCGTTACTCTCCTGGCTACAAGCAGGGAGCCGCCCGCTGTTCTCCTTCGGCCCGGCACGTGAACGGTCCGTGACAGGCGCCAGTTGCCGCCCGCCGATTCCGACGGCGGTTGCCCTTCCCTTCCGCTCCGCCCCCACACGCTCCGGCACGAGTCTGCCGGAGCCAAGCCCTGGGAGGACCGCATGAACGAGTTCGACACCGTTCCCGCCGACGAGCAGGCCACCGAGGTCGAGCCCGAGGCCCTGGTCGAGACGGACACGCTGATCGAGGAGGTCTCGATCGACGGCATGTGCGGCGTCTACTAGACCGCCGGGACGACCCATGAACCCGATCGACTCCCCGATCGACCTGGATCGCGCCTGGGACCTGCACCCGCAGGTCTCGGTGCGGCCCGAACCCTTCGGCGCACTGCTCTACCACTTCGGCACCCGCAAGCTCACCTTCCTCAAGGACCCCCGTCTGCTCGCCACCGTCCAGGCACTGGCCACCGCGCCCACCGCGCGGGCCGCCTGCTCGGCCGCCGCGGTCAGGGAGAGCGAACTGCCCGGCTTCGGGCGAGCGCTGGCCGCGCTGGCCCGCTCCTCGATGGTCGTCGAAAGGAGTACGTCATGACTGCCCGAACACCCCGGTCGACGGTGGCACCGGCGCCCCGGCCGGCGCAGGCGGCGCGGCCGGCCGGGAGCCGCCTGGTCGATCTCTTCGAATACGGCCTGGCCGCCCCCATCTGCCTGACCTGGGAACTTACCTACGCCTGCAATCTGTCCTGCACCCACTGTCTGTCCAGCTCGGGGCGGCGTGACCCGCGTGAGCTGACCACCGCCGAGGCCAAGGCCGTCATCGACGAGCTGGAGGCCATGCAGGTCTTCTACGTCAACATCGGCGGCGGCGAACCCACCGTCCGCGCCGACTTCTTCGAGCTCCTCGACTACGCCACCGCCCACCACGTCGGCGTCAAGTTCTCCACCAACGGCGTACGGATCACTCCCGAGGTGGCCCGCCGCCTGGCCGCCAACGACTACGTGGACGTCCAGATCTCCCTCGACGGGGCAACCCCCGAGGTCAACGACGCGGTGCGCGGAACGGGTTCGTACGACACCGCGCTGCGCGCCATGCGGAACCTCGCCGACGCCGGGATGAAGAACTTCAAGCTCTCCGTTGTCTGCACCCGCCACAACATCCCGCAGATGGACCAGTTCAAGGCCATCGCCGACCGCTACGGCGCACAGCTGCGGCTCACCCGGCTGCGCCCCTCCGGGCGCGGTGCGGATGTGTGGGACGAACTGCACCCCACCCAGGCCCAGCAGCGCGAGCTGTACGACTGGCTGGTGGCCCACGGCGACCAGGTCCTGACCGGGGACTCGTTCTTCCACCTGTCCGCCTACGGCCAGGCCCTGCCGGGACTGAACCTGTGCGGCGCCGGCCGGGTGGTCTGCCTGATCGACCCGGTCGGCGACGTCTACGCCTGCCCGTTCGCGATCCATGACGAGTTCCTGGCCGGCAACGTGCGCGAGGACGGCGGCTTCGCCCGCGTGTGGCGCGAGTCCGAACTCTTCCTCGACCTGCGGGAGCCGCAGAGCGGCGGGGCGTGCGCCTCCTGTTCCTTCTACGACACCTGCAAGGGCGGCTGCATGGCCGCCAAGTTCTTCACCGGTCTGCCGTTGGACGGCCCCGATCCCGAGTGCGTCCGTGGCTACGGGGAGCAGCTGCTCGCGCAGCGCCCCGAAGGGCGCGGTCACCTTCCCAGGCCGGCCGTCGACCACACCCATCGCACCGCACCCGCGCGGCGCCGAGGCCCGGTCGACCTGGTGCTGACCCGCCGCCAGGATGCCGACCGGCCGCCGGTCAGCGCCTGTGCCGAGGACCCGCTGGCCGGACTGAGCTTCACATGACGCCGTGCCCCGGGGTGTTCGCGGTACCCGCGTCCGACGTCCAGCAGATCCCGTCCGTATAACAGTCCTTCGCAAGGGAGAGTCGCCGTATGGGCAGGAATCCCTGGTTCGAGACGGTCGCGGAAGCCCAGCGCCGCGCCAAGAAGTACCTCCCCAGCACCGTGTACGACGCCCTCGTGGCCGGCTCGGAACGGGGCCGGACCATCGACGACAACCTGGGGGCCTTCGCCGAACTGGGCTTCGCGCCCCGGGTCGCGGGCCACCACGCCGAGCGTGACCTGACCACCACCGTGCTGGGCGTGGAGACGTCCATGCCGGTGGTGATCTCACCGACCGGCGTCCAGGCCGTCCACCCCGACGGCGAGGTCGCCGTGGCCCGCGCGGCGGCGAACCGCGGGGTGATCATGGGGCTGAGCTCGTTCGCCTCCAAACCGGTGGAGGAGGTCACCGCGGCCAACGCGAACACCTTCTACCAGATGTACTGGACCGGCACCCGCGAGAGTATGAGCCTGCGCATGGAACGGGCCCGCGCCGCCGGTGCGAAGGCCCTGATCGCCACCCTCGACTGGTCCTTCTCCATGGGCCGTGACTGGGGCAGCCCGCAGATACCGGAGTCGATCGACTTCAAGACGGCGATGAAGCTGGCGCCCGACGTGATCACCCGGCCACGCTGGCTGTGGTCCTTCGCCAGAACCGGCCGGATACCCGACCTGACCACCCCGAACCTCCAGCCGCCGGGCGGCAGCGCTCCCACCTTCTTCGGCGCCTACTACGAATGGATGCAGACCCCTCCGCCCAGCTGGGACGACGTCAAGTGGATGCGCGAGGAGTGGGGCGGCCCCTTCCTCCTCAAGGGCGTCACCCGGGTCGACGACGCCAAACGCGCCGTGGACGCCGGCGTCTCCGCCGTCTCCGTCTCCAACCACGGAGGCAACAACCTGGACACCACTCCCGCGACCATCCGGATCCTGCCCTCCGTCGTGGAAGCCGTCGGCACCGACATAGAGGTACTCCTCGACGGCGGTGTCCGCCGCGGCGGCGACGTGGCCAAGGCACTGGCCCTCGGCGCCCGGGCCGTCCTGATCGGCCGCGCCTACCTGTGGGGCCTCGGCGCCAACGGCCAGGCCGGTGTGGAGAACGTACTGGACCTGTTGCGCGGCGGGCTCGACTCCGCCGTCCTGGGGCTGGGCCGAGCCTCGGTCCACGAGCTGTGCCCCGATGACCTGGTCATCCCCGAGGGCTTCACCCGCACTCTCGGCACAAGCGGTTGACATGCCAGGTCAGCCGGCCCGCGGAGGGAACGAGTTGGGGCGAGCAGTGTGGCCGGAGATCACCGGAGCACCGCTGGTGGTCGTCGCCGTGGGGTCGACCGAACAGCACGGGCCGCACCTGCCGCTGGACACCGACACCGTCGTGGCCACCGCGGTGGCCCGGGCGGCCGTCCAACGGCTGGCGGACGGGGACCGAACAGAGGAGCGTTCCGGTGCGCGGGTGCTGCTGGCACCCACACTCGCCTTCGGCGCGAGCGGTGAGCACGCCCACTTTCCCGGCACCGTGTCCATCGGTCACGAGGCACTGCGGACGGTGCTGATCGAGATGGTGCGGTCGCTGTCGCTGTGGGCCGGACGGTGCGTGTTCGTCAACGGCCACGGCGGCAACGTGGCCACCCTCGACGCGGCTGTGTCCCAGCTGCGTGCCGAGGGACACGACAGCGCCTGGCTCGGCTGCGGCGTCCCCGGCGCAGACGCGCACGCCGGGCGCACCGAGACGTCGCTCATGCTCCACCTGGCCCCCGACGACGTACGTCTCGACGCCGCCGTACCCGGAGACACCCGACCGATCGCCCAGCTCATGCCGGAGCTGACGGCGCGCGGTGTCCGGGCCGTCGCACCGAACGGCGTCCTCGGCGACCCCACCGGCGCCACCGCGCAGGAGGGCCGTGTCCTGCTGCGCACCCTGGCGGACAACGCCGTCCGGCGCATCCAGGCGTGGCGGCCCGACCCGCGCGGGCGACTCGGCGAGCCCCCGGCGGCCGCGCGGACGCCGGCCACGGCCCGGCGGACGGCCGCGCACGGCCCGGCGTCAGCGGCCCCCGGCACCCGCGCCGCCACGAACGACTCCGCCCCAGAACGGCTGGCCCCATGACCCTCCCCAACGGTTTCACCGTCACCCTCGACCGAGGCACCCGGATCCTCGATGACGGCGGGGCCCTGCTGGGCGGACAGCCCACCCGGCTGCTGCGGCTCACCCCGCGGGCCCGGGCCCTGCTGTCCGGCCGCAGCCTGTGCGTGCGGGACGCGGCGAGTGCGTTCCTGGCGGACCGGCTGCTGGCGAACGGCATGGCCAACCCCCAGCTCACCGCAGTGGCCGACCCCGCCCTGGCGGGGGAGAGCGCGCCCTCGTACACGTACGTCATCCCGGTACGGGATCGGCCCGGGCAACTGGGGCGGCTGCTCACCTGCATACCGTCCGGCAGCCCGGTCATCGTCGTCGACGACGCCTCCCTCGCCCCGGAACGGGTGGCCGAAGTGGCCGCCGAACACGGCGCACGCCTGCTGACGTTGCCCGTCAACGTCGGGCCGGCCGGTGCGCGCAATGCCGGACTGCGTCAGGTGACGACCTCGCACGTCGTCTTCGTGGACTCCGACATCGTGCTGCCCGCCGAGACCGTGCCCGTACTGATGCGGCACTTCGCCGATCCGTCCGTCGCCATGGTCGTCCCCCGCATCACGGCGCTGACCACTGACTCCGCCGGCGGCTGGATCAGCCGTTACGAACACGCCCGTTCCTCCCTCGACCTGGGCACGCACCCCGCGTCGGTGCGCCCCGGCAGCCCCGTCTCGTGGGTTCCCAGCGCCTGTCTGGTGGCACACGCCGGGACACTGCTGGACATCGGTGGCTTCGACGAGTCCCTGCGGGTCGGCGAGGACGTCGACCTGTGCTGGCGGCTGATCGAGAGCGGGCGACGTATCCGCTACGAGCCCGCCGTGCATGCCGCCCACGAGCATCGGGCGCAGGTCGTCGACTGGTTCCGGCGCAAGGCCGACTACGGCACCGGTGCGCACCCGCTCGCCGTGCGCCACCCCCGCGACACCGCCACGGCCGTGCTCGCCCCGTGGAGCGCGGCCCTGGTGGTCACGGTCGCGGCGCAGCGCCGCTGGTCCCTGCCGGTGGCCGCGGCCCTGTGGACGACGGCGACCCTGCGCGTCGCGCGCACCCTCGACGGCACCGCACACCCGCTGCGCGAGGCCGCCCGGCTGACCGGCGGCGGAGCCGTCAACGCCCTCGCCCAGGGCGGCGCGTTGCTCACCCGGCACTGGTGGCCGGCGACTGCGGCCGGATGCCTGGTCTCCCGTCGCGTCCGCCGCGCCGCCGCGGTGGCGGCCGTCGCGGACGTGGCCCTGGAGTACCGGGGCCACAGCACCGGTGGACTCGGCCCCCTGCGCTACGCCGTCGCCCGCCGCCTCGACGACCTTGCCTACGGCACCGGAGTCTGGCTCTCCGCCGTCCGGGGCCGCTCCACCGCCGCCCTCCGTCCTCGCATCGCGGTACGCGCCCGCCGACCGGGACGGTGATGCCCTCACCCGGGCCCAGGAACACGGCGATCGCCGAGGCCGACGGCGAGTTGGTCGCGGCTTGGGGGACTTGTTCAAGGGGTGGGCTGCCATGCCCGATTCGATGCTGACGGTGAGTGTTCCCGACGGAGCCGCACGCGCCGCACTCGGTGCGCTGCCGGGTGATGTCCGGGTGATCGTGTGGGACGGCGTCGGTGAGATCCCGGCCCAGGGTGAGGAGATCGAGTTCTTCGTCGGCCGCTTCAGCACGCGACCGAGCCGCGAAACGCTGGAGTCCCTTCCCCGGCTCCGGGTCGTGCAACTGGTTTCGGCGGGATTCGATTCGTGGCTCTCCCTGGTGCCCGAGGGCGTCCTCCTGTGCAACGGGCGTGGCGTACACGGGCGATCGACCGCGGAGCTCGCGGTCGGCGGGATGATCGCGATGCTGCGGGACATCGTTCCGTTCGCCATGGCGCAGCGGGAGCACCGCTGGGAGCAGCGGTTCACCGAGGGACTGGACGGCCGGCGCGTGATGGTCATCGGCGCGGGCGACATCGGGACGCGCATCGCCACCGCTGTCCGCCTGTTCGGCGCCGAGGTCACGGTCGTCGCCCGGCGCGCGCGGCCGGGCGTCCGTGCCGTCGCCGAGCTGCGGCAGCTGCTGCCCGGGCAGGACGTGGTGGTACTCGCGGTGCCGCACACCGACGACACGCACCATCTGGTCGACGCCGGTTTCCTCGCCGCACTGCGTGACGACGCGCTGCTGGTGAATGTCTCACGCGGCGCGGTGGTGGACACCGAGGCGCTCGTCGCCGAAGTGCTCGGCCGGCGGATCCGGGCGTTCCTGGATGTCACCGACCCTGAGCCACTTCCCGTCGGCCACCCCTTGTGGGACGCGCCGAACGTACTCATCACGCCGCACGTCGGCACGATCCGCGGCTGGGAGGAGCGTGCCTACCGGCTCGTGCGCGAACAGATTCTGCGCCTGCGCGACGGGCGCGAGCTGGTGAACGAAGTCGGGAAGCGCTCCTGACCGAGCGAGCGCCGCGGTTCCCGCGCGTCCCGGTCGATGACTGGATCAGAACGGGTGGGGGTCTTGCGGTAGTCACTAATGTATGCAAAATTGCACACCGAAGGTCGCAGTCAAGTGGAGCCGTGCCGGACCGCAGGGAAGGAAGCAAGATGCGCGGGAGCGAGGCAGTTGCCGAGGTGTTGCGCCGAGAAGGCGTGGAGAACGTGTTCTGCTTCCCGGCCAACAAGATGATCGACACCGCGGCGGCCGTCGGGATCCGGCCGATCGTCGGGCGCGAGGAGCGCAGCGTCATCAACATGGCCGATGCCTACAGCCGGATCAGCAACGGTCGACGCATCGGCGTCGCCATGACCCAGCACGGCCCCGGCGCCGAGCACTCCTTCGGGAGCATCGCCCAGGCCTACAGCGACTCCGTGCCGCTGCTGTACCTGCCCAACGGCAATCCGCTCGACGAACTCGGGCTGCGTACGACGTTCGACGCCGTCGACTCCTTCCGTTCGATCACCAAGTGGTCGGCCCGGTTCGAGAGCGCGAAGACGATTCCGGCCCAGCTCCGGCGCGCATTCCAGCTCATGCGGTCGGGCCGGCCCGGACCGGTGCTGCTCGAACTGCCCCTTGATGTCGCCGAGGAGGAGATCGACGACGACCTCCTCGCATACGAGCCGCCCCGCCGCCACCTCAGCGCCGCCGATCCGGCGGACGTGGAACGGGCGGTCGCCCTGTTGCTGGACGCCGAGCGGCCGGTGATCCGTGTCGGGCAGGGCGTGCTCTGGGCCGACGCGACGGCCGAACTCGTCGAGTTCGCCGAGGCGATCAACGCCCCGGTCGCGACGACCTACATCGCCAAGAGCGCGTTCCCCGAGGACCACCCCCTGTCCATCGGCAGCGGCGGCACGGGCATCAGCCCGGGCATCGCCGAGTTCGTGCCGGCCGCTGACCTCGTCTTCAGCGTCGGCGCGAGTCTGCTCCACACACTCGGCTCGTTCCGTGTGCCGGCCGGCAAGACGATCGTCCAGGCGACCAACGACCCGGACGACCTGTCGTTGCAGTACCCGATCGCCTGCGGGCTCGTGGGGGACGCGAAGCTGGTGCTCCGTCAGCTCACCGCGGAACTCCGCCGTCAACTCCGGTCGCGGAGGCCGGCGAGCGCGAAGACCGACTTCCGCAAGGAGGTCGCGGACTTCAACGCCAAGGCAGCCGCCGAGTGGCAGCCCTACTTCGAGACGAACGACGTCCCGGTCAGTCCGCTCCGCCTGGTGCACGAGATGATCACCGCGCTGGATCCGGACCGTACGATCATCACCCACGACTCGGGATATCCGCGGGACCACCTCGCCCCGCACTACGTGGCGACCCGGCCGCGCGGGTACCTCGGCTGGGGGAACAGCACGCCGCTCGGCTCGTCGCTCGGTCTGGCGCTCGGCGCCAAGGTCGCGGCTCCGGACAAGCTCTCGGTCTGCTACCTCGGCGACGCCGCCTTCGGTCAGTGCGGCCTGGAGATCGAGACCGCCGTACGCAACAAGATCCCGGTACTGATCGTGCTGACGAACAACAACGAGATGACAGGGTACGGCGAGCACCAGCCGGTCGCCGACCAGAGGTTCGGCCTCAAGGAACTCGGCGGCCAGTACGCCGAGATCGGCACGGCACTAGGCGCGAAGGCATACCGGGTCTCCGACCCGAACGAGGTCGGTCCGGCGCTCCAGAAGGCGATCGCCGAGGTGGACGGCGGCGCGGTCGTCCTGCTGGAGGTGGTGACGTCGGCGTTCCGCCGACGGGTCGCAGGCGCCAGCGCCCTCGCCGACCGCTGAGGGCTCGGGCGTGCCGGGGATCTGCGCGCTCGGGCGCCCTTGCGCGCAGGGAGACACGAGGGGCAGCCGCCGGGATGGGGGTGCCGAGCCAGCCCGATCTAGACTTGCGGCCCAGTACCCGTAAGTGACCTGGGAGGCCGGTCTCGCATGGATCTCCAACTCGCCGGAAAATGCGCGATCGTCACGGGAGCGAGCCGGGGCATCGGGTACGCCGTCGCCCGTGCTCTGGCCGCCGAAGGCGCGGCTGTCGTGCTGGCCGCCAGAGGCGGGGACGCGCTCGAAACGGCGGCCGCGCGCATCGTCGCCGACGGCGGCCGGGCACTCGCCGTGGTGACGGACACCACCGACGAGGCTTCCGTGCAAGAGCTGGTGAGGCGGGCGGCCGACGCGTTCGGGGGCGTGGACATCCTCGTCAACTGCGCTGCCACGCCTGCCACTTCGGGGTTTGCCAGTGCGCTCGCCGACATCGACGACGACCGGCTGCGGCAGGAGGTGGAGACGAAGGTCCTCGGCTATCTGCGCTGTGTGCGGGCGGTGGCTCCGCTGATGACCGCGCGGGGATGGGGGCGCGTCATCAACGTCAGCGGCCTGGCCGCGCGGCAGACCGGGTCGGTGATCGGCTCGGTGCGCAACGTCGCGGTGGCGGCGATGACGAAGAACCTGGCGGACGAACTCGGCCCCCAGGGGGTCAATGTCACCGTCGTCCACCCGGGCCTGACGATCACCGAGGCGTCCCCGGCGGTGTTCGCCGCCATGGCCGAGGCGCAGGGTGTCGACGAGGCGGAGGTCGTCCGGCGGCTCTCCTCGGAGGTGGGCATCGGCCGTCTGGTCACGGCGGAGGAGATCGCGAGCACCGTCGCCTTCTTGGCCTCCCCCCTGAGCGTGGCGATCAACGGCGAGTCGATCGCTGTCGGCGGTGGCCGGATCGGGCCGATCCACTACTGATCACCTGACGGGGGGACAGCGCCTCCGGGGCCGGCAGCGGCCACGGTCGGCGCTCCGTCGCGATCGACCGGGCCTGCCCCGAACAGGTCTACGTTCGCTTCACCCAGCGCGTCACCCGGGCCCGGTGAACGGGGTCCGCCGACCGCCTCGGCCGAACCGCGGCGCAGACCAGTGGCTCAGCCGGTGGCCATGACGGGGCGCGCCCGGCGGAAGCAGTCCTCGAGGCGTTCCAGGAAGCCGTCGACGGACTCGTCGTCGGGCCAGGTCTGATACGCGGTGTCGGCGGCGGCCAGAGCGAGGTTGAACTGCAGGGCGGCGGCCAGCTCGTCACCGTGGAGGGTGCGGGACGCCACCCACTCCCTCAGTTCGCTGAAAAACCGCTCGCCGAAGTTCTGGCCCGACTGGGCGAGGACGGGCGACTGCGCCTTGAGGCGGCGCTGCAGGGGCATCCGGTCCCGCAGGCTCTCCAGGAAGCCGGTCAGGATCGCGGTCAGCGAGTCCCACAGCGGCTCGTCCGCGGGGCGGCCGGTCATCAGGGCCTGCCAGGCCTGCCGCTCCTCGGGGTCCTGGTCGAAGACCACGGCCTCCTTGCCCGCGAAGTAGTTGAAGAAGGTGGCACGCGAGACGTTCGCCGTGGCCGCGATCTGCTCGATGGTCGTGGCCTCGTAGCCCTGCTCGTCGAACAGCCGCAGCGCGGCCGACCGGATGGCATGCCAGGTCGCGAGCTTCTTGCGCTCCCGCAGGTTCATCGCACCTCTTTCTGTCGGTGTCATCTTACGTGTCGAACTCTGGACTCCTCTATTTTTGGACTCATCTAAGTTTCGGGTTACAGTGCAGTCGGCTCCGGGAGGCCTGTCCCGGAAGGCCGGATCCGAAGGAGAACACCATGAGCAAGGTCTGGTTCATCACCGGTACGTCCCGCGGCCTGGGCCGCGCGTTCGCCGAGTCCGCCCTGGAGCGCGGGGACAAGGTCGTCGCGACCGCCCGGGACGCCGCCTCGCTGGACGGCCTGGTCGCCAAGTACGGCGACGACGCGGTGCTGCCCATCGCGCTGGACGTCACCGACAAGCCGGCCGTGGCCGCCGCGGTGGCCACGGCGCAGGAGAAGTTCGGTCGCCTCGACGTGGTCGTCAACAACGCCGGCTACGGCCTGTTCGGCATGATCGAGGAGATCAGCGAGCAGCAGCTGCGCGACCAGATGGAGACGAACCTCTTCGGCGCCTTCTGGGTCACCCAGGCCGCCCTGCCGGTCATGCGGGCCCAGGGCAGCGGCCACATCGTGCAGATCTCGTCCGCCGGCGGTGTCGCCGCGTTCCCCTCGCTCGGCGGGTACCACGCCTCCAAGTGGGCGCTGGAGGGCTTCAGCGAGGCCCTCGCGCAGGAGGTCGCCGGCGCGGGGATCAAGGTCACCGTGGTCGAGCCGGGCGGCTTCACCACGGACTGGGGCGGCTCCTCCGGCGTGCACGCCGAGCTGAACCCCGCCTACGACGAGGTCCGCGCGGCCATGGCCGCCCGCATGGGAGACGTCCGGTTCGCCGACCCGGCCGATGCCGCCACCGCCCTGCTCCAGATCGTCGACGCCGAGAACCCGCCGCTGCGGGTGCTCTTCGGCACCGAACCCATCGAGATCATCGCGCCCCTCTACGCCGAGCGCCTGCAGACCTGGGCCGACTGGCAGCACGTCTCCCGAATCGCCCAGGGCTGACCGGGCGCGCACGGCATGCCGAGTGACGGAACCCGTTCCGATTGCTCTCATTCACCGACGTAGAAAAGTCACCGAACGTGACGTTCATGCCGTACCGAGTGCGGACGAGAACGAAGGAAAGGCGTGGGACACCAGATGCGACAGCGCACTCTGCGGGATCTCCAGGTATCGGCCATCGGCCTGGGGTGCATGGGCATGTCGGCCTTCTACGGAACGGCGGACCAGGACGAGGGCATCGCGACCATCCGGCGAGCCCTGGACCTTGGTATCGACTTCATCGACACCGCGCAGGTCTACGGACCGCTCACCAACGAGTCCCTGATCGGCGAGGCGATCAGGGGACACCGTGACGAGTACGTGATCGCCACGAAGTTCTACTACCGCATGGACGACGCGGTACCCGGCGACATGAGTTCTGTCGGTGCTCCGGACGGCTCGGCCGAGCATGTCCGCAGCTCCGTGCACGGCTCGCTGGAGCGTCTCGGCACCGACCGCATCGACCTGTACTACCCGCACCGCGTCGACCCCGGCGTACCCATCGAGGAAACGGTCGGCGCCCTGGCCGAGCTGGTGGCCGAGGGCAAGGTGCGCTACATCGGACTGAGCGAGGCCAGTGCGGAGACCATCCGCCGTGCGCATGCCGTCCACCCGATCACGGCGGTGCAGTCCGAGTACTCCCTGTGGACGCGGGACGTGGAGGCGCAGGTGCTGCCCACCTGCCGCGAACTCGGCATCGGCTTCGTGCCCTACTCGCCGCTCGGACGCGGATTCCTGGCCGGCCGCTTCACCTCGCCCGAGGAACTGGACGAGAACGACATGCGCCGCCAGGTCCCGCGCTTCGCCGACGCCCATCTCGACGCGAACCTGCGGCTGGCGGCCAAGGTGAAGGAGATCGCCGAGGAGAAGGACGTGACTCCGGCCCAGCTGTCCATCGCCTGGGTGCTGGCCCAGGGCGAGAACGTCGTCCCGATCCCGGGCACCAAGCGTCGTACGTACCTGGAGCAGAACGCGGGCGCGATCGACGTCGAGCTGACCAAGGAGGATCTGGCCCGCATCGACGCCGAACTGCCGAAGGTGGCAGGAGAGCGGTACGACGAGCAGGGGATGCAGGCGGTCGAGGACTGACCGACCGGTCCCGGTGCGGACGAGGGTTCCTGCGACGGTGTCGCCCCACCCGCCCCGGTACCGAGTGCGTCCGTGGCCCGGCAGGCGCGCCCCGCCGCCCGCCTACGGGCCTCGTACCGGCCCTCGCGCCCGTCCGTTCCCTGGCCGACGGGAACGCGGAGGCGCGCACCTGGGGAACGAGGGAGCGAGAGAGCGGCTGTGATGCTGCTCTGACAACCCAGGTCAGGGACTGTGCTCGGGGGCGGTCTGCGCCGGGTGCGCTGTACCCGCGTAATCGGGCGGAGCCGCCCAGCCGAGAAGGATTCCGGCGACGGTCGCGAGCGGCCGGGAGTGGATCTTCACGGCGAGGCTTTCGAGGAGCCGGAACGCCGTGTAGTACGCGCCGGTGAGCACCGTGGTGACCACGCTCGCCACCGACGCCGAGTCGAAGTCGACGCCGATGCGGACCAGCAAGGTCAGCAGGAGCCCGGCGACGATCGGCACGACCGTGCGCATGAAGCTGGCGAAGAGGTTCATGGGGACAACCCTCCCGACGTCTCAGGATGCGGGGTCGAGGTGGATGACGACCTTGCCGACGGCCGTCTCGATCGCCGTGGTGATGGAGGCGACCAGTGCGGCGGGGTCGATGTTCTTGTCGAACGTCGCGAGCGCGGCGGCGAGTTGCGCGATGACCGCGCTCTGGGCCGCCTCCGTCGCCTGCACGAGGCGCACCCGCGCGTTGGTGTCCTTGATGTAGGACTGGAGGGCCCAGTAGGGGTTGGTCTGCACGTCCGGGGCATCGGCAGGAGCCTTGATCACTCCGTCCATGGTCAGGACCTCCTTCGCCGCCGCGGACGCGACCTGTCTGACGTCCGCCGTCTCCAGCACGCCGCCTCCGGCGACGAGCTTCGCGACAACCGCGGCCGCGACCTTGTTGATGTCGTCCGTGGTGAGCGCCATGTCTACGGTTTCCTCTCCGGCGGCCCAGGCGCGCAGCGCCGACTCGCTCAGGTAGCAGATGGATCGGTCGAGGGGAGTCGAGGTGAACTGCCAGAACAGCGGAGACCTGCCGGACGGGCTGGGCTTCGGGTGCGCCTCGGCCTGTGCGTAGGTCGCCGCACCGGTCCAGGGATAGGCGGGGTACCACAGGGGTACGGCGGTGGGCGCGTGGCCGGCCGCCAGGTCACTCCCCGCCGTGTACAGGCCGACCCGCTGACGCGGAAACGCGGCTTGCACCCTGGCGATCCAGGCTGTGGCGTAGGCCCTGATCCCGGCGGCTGTGACGGTCCCGTAGTTGGCGCCGTCGGACCTGCGTTCCAGGTCCAGCCAGTGCACGAAGCCCGGGCCTGCGTACGGTTTCACGGCGGCGATGTAGTTGGCCGCCTCGGCGCCGGCGTCCTGGTTGGGCCAGCCGAAGTGGTAGGCACCGGGGACGAGCCCGGCCTTGGCGATGCCCGCGATGTGCGTGGCGAAGTGTGCGTCCCGGGAGTGCTCGCCCTCGCTGGCCTTGGCGAAGGCGAAGACGACGCCTTCCGCCTTGCGGGCGTTCCAGTTCTGCGCTCCCTGATAGACCGAGAGATCGACTCCCCGACATGTGGCCATGTCGGCGCCCCCCTTTTCCTTGTCGAACAAGTGCTGCCTCTGCGTGGCACGGGGACGATGGCAGGCCCCCCGTGACCGGGACGTCACCGCCGCGTCAACCCCCGGTGGGTCCCGGCGCATTCACCCCGACCGACGGCGCCCCCCGGCAGCCGGGACAGCGGGCGACGGCCTCCGCGTACCGCCCATGACCTGGCACGGGAACATGCCGGACAGGCGCGCCGACGGTTCGAGTCCCAGTTCCTCGCGAAGCAGCCGGCGGAAGGCCTCGTAGTGCCGGATCGCCTCCACGACGTTGTTCTCGGCCAGGTGGACGGCCACCACCGCGCAGTGGGCACTCTCGCGCAGGGGCTCGATCGCGACGCACCTGAGGGCCGCCTCCAGCGCGAGCGCGTAGCGGCCGCTCACGGTGAGCCGGACGCTCAGTGATTCGAGTGCGTGCAGGCGGAGTTGGCGCAGCCGCTCCCGCTCCGGGGGGATCCACTCCTCGTCCCAGCCGGGAAGCAGCTCGCCGCCCTCCAGGAGGACCAGCGGGGGTGGCGCTTCGTCCGGAACCTGCAGGGAACCGGCCAACCGCAGCGCAGCCCGGGTGAAGTCGTCGACGTCGACGGACACGCTGTCCGCCAGGCACAGGCTGTCGCCGTCGCTGCGGACCGCCGGCTGCCGCATCCTGCGCAGCCGCCACAGCACCGTACGCAGACTGCCGAGAGCGTGCTCCTCGGCGACATCGGGCCACAACGTCCCGGCGACGACCGAACGGGGCGCACGTCTGTACAGTCCGAGATAGGCCAGCAGCCGCTGTGCGCTCGCCGGGACGGCGATCAACCCGTTCGCTCCCTCCAGGCGGAAGGCGCCGAACAGGCGCAGTCCGACAAGGTCCTGTTCCCGTCCTGCCGTACGGTCTCTTCGCGGTTCCGCCGTCAACTCGTTCCAGGCCATCACCAGTCGCCGTTCCCCCGTGTCGCGGCCGCCGGTTGCGCGGCCAGTCCCGTGTGCCATGCGGTCCGCATGTACCTGAGGCGGCCAGCGTGAACAGGCCGAAGGCGTCTGTCATGCGCCTTTCCGCTCAGCGGACCACGCCTAGGACGCCGGGCCGGACCGCCTTGTGCGTGACGGTGAGTCGAGGCGCCGGTGGGCGGAGCACCGCACCCACGCCGAGCGCAGGGCCGTCCCACCCACTGGTATGGACCTACGCGAGCCCTACGGCCGCTTCAGTTGTCGCGGATCCAGCGCAGGGCGGCGAGCACGTCGAGCATGCCGCGGTTGTCCGGTGCGTCCGGCAGGTGGAGGAAGCCGGGGATGCCGAGGCGGTAGTTGACGGTGACCAGGACCACGCCGTCGCGGGCGAAGGCAGTGCCGTCGTGGAGGGGTGCGCGGTTGGACCCGGCGACGAAGCCTCCGCCGTGGACGAACACCATCACCGGCCGCCGCCCCGGTCCGTCCGGCCACGGTGCCCAGATGTTCACGGTGAGGTAGTCCTCGCCGGGCTGCCAGCCTGGGCCGAAGTAGGGCGACATGTCCAGGGTGCCGAAGGCGTCCCGGGCGGGCTGGGGTGCGGTCGGCCCCGGCCGTGCGGCGTCCCGTACCTCGGTCCATCCGGGGTGCGGGCTCGGTGCGGTGAAACGCTCACGGCCCACGGGCGGGGCGGCGTAGGGGATGTCGAGGAAGACGCTGCCGTGGTCGTGGCGGCGACCGCGGACCGGGCCGTGGGTGGTGATCGCGGCGGGGTCGGCCGGTGTCATGGTGTGTCTCCTTGGTGCCGGCTGCTCCGGCGGTACCGCCGCCCCGGATGGTCCCGGGGCGGCGACTCGTCGTAGGGGCGGTCCGGGGGCTGGTGTCAGTACCGGGTGAAGGGCGCCCAGCCCTTGATGGCGAATCCGTTGCCGGTGTCCTGGACTTCGAGGGCGCTGTGGCCGCTGAGGTGGGCCGGCAGGACGAGGGCGCCTGTGTCGGCGGCCCGGCCGAGCAGCTTGCGGCGGGTGGTGCGGGACTGCGCCGGGTCGACGCTCTTACCCGGTGGTCGGCCCACATCGTGGCGAACTCCGCACTCGTCGCACTGAGTTCACCCACCAGTGCGTGCAGTGCCGCGTCCTGGGGGTGACGGCCGGCCACCAGCCGCAGGTTTCCCACCACCGCCCGGGCCTTGCTCGGCCAGTCCGCGTACAGCTCGCGGGTGTGGCCGTCGAGGAACACCAGGCGGGCCATGTTGGGACGCGTTGCCACCGTCTGTGGGGCGCCGGGGGCCAGAGGGCCGGCGAAAAGTGCGTGTCCCAGGCGGTTCCACGCCAGTACGTCACTGCGCAGGCCGAGCACGACCGCGGGCACGTCGTTCAGGGCGTCCGGCAACTGACGTGTCGCCTCCGTCACGCGTTCCGGCGCGGGCCGCCGGGCCCGGGGCCGTTGCCGGTCAGCACGGGCCAGGTCGTGCAGGTGGCGTCGCTCGGACTCGTCCAGCAGCAGGGTCCGGGAGACGGCGTCCAGCACCTCCGGTGAGGCGCTCTGCGACTGCCCCTGCTCCAGCCGCGTGTAGTAGGAGGCGCTCACCCCCGCCAGCAGAGCCAGCTCCTCTCGCCGGAGCCCCGGTACGCGCCGGCGCTCGTTGTAGGTGGGCAGTGAAAGGGCCTCCGGGCGGAGCTGGGAACGCCGCGTCTGAAGGAACTCCCCGAGCTGCGATATTCCGTTCATGACCCCGAGTATCAACCGCGCCCGGAACACTCAGCCTGCCCCAGCTGTGCATAGGCACGAGCGGGTCTGGTCCCCGGCGGCACCACCGGTCACATGGACGCAGCCGATCCGGCCGCCCTGCGTACACAGGAGAAATGCCGCCCTGTCGCTGGAAGGGCCCCGGTGTCCTCGGTGCCCCGGACCCGGGGAACACGGCCCCTTCGGGCCCTGGCCCGAACCCGAAGAAGACGAGACCGCTCCCGAACTCAGCCCTCCCGTGGCCCGGCAGGAGGAGGGGAACCGCAGCAAGATCGATCTCACCGGGATTTCCTGTACCTCAACCACTCACGCCCGTGGTGGTGTCGGCGGTCGCGGGGCGATTCCGTTCGAGGAGCCGGGCACGGAGCGGATCCGTGTCCGGGAGGCCGAGTTCGGCGGTGATGGCCAGGGCCTGGGCCCAGGCCGCACGGGCCGGATACGGGCGACCGGTGACGTCGTGGATGTCGCCGAGACAGACCAGACCGGCGGCCTCGCTGTGGCGGTCGCCCGTCTGGTGGAACAGATCGAGGGCCTGCTGATAGCGGTCGACGGCCTCGGCGTGCTCGCCGAGCCGGTGGTGGATGTAACCGAGGCTGTCCTGGATATGGGCCTGCCCGTTGAGATCGCCGGTCTCCAGCGCCAGGTCGAGGGCCTCCCGACAGTGTGTCAGGGCCTGCTGCTGGTAACCGAGTTGGGCGAGGATCCAGCCGATGTGGTTGAGGGCGGCGGACTGCCCGGCCCGGTCGTCGGCGGCCCGGTGGTGCGACAGGCTGTCCCGGGCGTGGCCGAGCGCCTCCTGGTGCCGGCCCTGCGCCTCGGACATCCGGGACAGGTGCTGATGGATGCGGGCCTGACCGGCGTGGCTGCCGACCTCGCCGAACAGCTCCAGCGCACGCAGATAGTGGCGACGGGCTCCGTCGGGACGGTCCAGCCGGTCCTCGGCGAGCCCGAGACCCCGGTGGGCCTCGGCCTGCCCGACCTCGTCGCCCCGGCGCCGGGCGGCGTCCAGCGCCGTGGTGTGCGCGGCGGTCAGCGCCCGCCAGTACCCGTGCCGGTCGAGATAGGTCGTCAGCGCCGAGGCCAGCCTCCAGGTGTGGCCGGGGAAGCCGTCGGCGGCCGTCTGCTCCACCGCGGTGAGAAGCACCGGGTGCTCGGCGGCGAACCAGGCCCGTGCCTGCCGGTGATCGGTCAGCTCTTCGGCCACGACACCCGGTTGCGCGGTCGGCAGGGCGACCGGGCGGGACCGGGGAGTCAGCAGGGCGTCCGCCCGGTGCGCGGTGTGCAGGTAGTGGTCGAACAGCCGGTGCGCCGCCGCGTGCCGGACGTCGCCGCCGTCGTACTCGCGTACCAGCTCGGCGGCGTAGGCACGCAGCAGGTCGTGGAAGGCGTACCGGCCGGGGGGCTCTTCTGTGAGCAGATGTACGCGGACCAGTTCGGCCAGCAGCACCCGGGCGCGGGCGGCCGGTACGCCGGCCAGGGCGGCGACGGCCGGGAGCGCGACATCGGGACCGGGATGGAGGCCCAGTAATCGAAAGAGCCGGGCGGGGCCGGGGCCGAGTGCCTGGTACGACCAGGAGAACACCGCCCGCACCTCGCTGCTCGCCTCCCCGCCGTCCAGGGCGTCGAGGCGCCCGTCGGACCGGCGCAGCTCCTCGGCGAGCGCCGCGAGCGGGAGACCGGGCTGGGCGGCGGCCCGTGCGGCGACGATCGCGAGCGCGAGCGGCAGACCCGCGCACCGGCCGACGATCTCCCCTACGGCATCGGGGTCGGCCGTCACCCGGGCCGCGCCCAGCCGGCGGATCAGCAGCTCCCGGGCCTCTTCGGGAGCGAGCATGCCGACCGTCAGCAGCTGTGCGCCCTCGGTGGCGGCAAGACCGGTCAGGGATCTTCGGCTGGTGATCAGCGCCAGACAGCCGGGCGCTCCGGGCAGCAGCGGACGGACCTGTTCGGCGTCGCGGGCGTTGTCCAGCACCACCAGCACCCGGCGCCCCGCCAGCAGGCTGCGGTACAGCCCGACCTGCGCCTCCAGCCCGGCGGGGATACGGGCCGGGGGCACTTCGAGGGCGTCCAGGAACCCCCGTACCGCCTCCGCCGGGCTCGTCGCCGACCCACCGGGCGCGAACCCGTGCAGATTCACGTACAACTGGCCGTCGGGGAAAGCCTGTTCAGATCGGCGAGCCCAGTGCACGGCCAGTGCGGTCTTGCCCACCCCGGCCGTGCCCGACACCGCTGTGATCACCACCGCCGAGGGTTGGTCCGCCGTGGCCGCGAGGATGTCCTCCAGCCGGGCGAGTTCCTCGCCGCGGCCGGTGAATCCACTAACTCCCATGGGCAGTTGGCCAGGTGCGGTGCCCGGCCAGGGAGTCGTCACCGCGGGCCGTCGCGGCGGGGGAGCGGCCCGGACCGGCGACCGGGACACCGGCCGTGCGATGGACTCCACCAGGCCTCCCCGGAGGATGGCCTGGTGGACCTTGCGCAACTCCGTGCCGGGATCGGTGCCCAGTTCCTCGGTGAGCCGCTTACGGACGGTCGAATAGCAGTCCAGCGCCTCCGCGCTGCGTCCGGCGGCGTGCAGCGCCCGCATCAGCGCCTCGGTCAGCGGTTCCACCAGCGGGTAGGCATCGAGGAGTTCGGTCAGCGGGCCGATCACGGCGACCGGATCGCTGACCCGCGACTCCACCCGGGCCCAGGCGACCGCGCCGTCCACGTGCTGCCGCCGCCAGGCCTCGCGGACCTGAGCCGCCCACTGCCCGCCGAGCCCCGCCAGCGGTTCCCCGTGCCACAGTCCGAGCGCCTCGCGCAGCAGCGCCGCCCGCGTCTCGTCCGTCCGCTCCGTCTCCCGGGCCCGGCCGACCAGCTGCCGGAACCGGTGGATGTCCACCTGGTCCGGGCGGGCCTCCAGGAGGTATCCGGCCGACCGGCGCACCAGGCGCAACCGGGGATGTCCCGAGTCCTCGGTCTGCTCGCACAGCCGACGGAGCCGGGCGACATGGGCGTGCAGCGCGCGCCGCGCCCCGTCCGGTGGATCGGCGCCCCAGACCCGTCTGATCAGTACATCGGCCGGGACGGGCCGGCCGGTGTCCACCGCCAGCGCGGCCAGCACCGTCCGGCGCTGCGGTGGCCCGATCTCGACGGTCCGGCCTTGCACCGAGAGCTCCACGGGACCGAGAAGGTGCAGTTCCACCACGACATCCACACTCCCCGCACGGATTCTCTTCACTCGGTGCGCACAATCTCGTGCTGGGCGACAACCTATCGACAACGTTCCGGACCACACTCGAACTTCAGTCTGATGAGGCGGACTTCAGTCTGACGGGCGGAGCGACTCCGCGCACGGCGGCGCACCGCGCACGGGGAACGGCGGTGCGGGGGAGCCGGTCCGGTGGCATCCGGGGGAGAGAGACGTGAACCACCAACGGGGAGCGACAGCAACGAGAACGCCGGAATCGACGGCGCGGCAGCCGGAGCACCCGTACGAGCCACAGGCCCGGTACCTCGCACCGCAGCCGCCGCCTCGGCCACAGGTTCCGGACGGCGGCGGTCGGAGTGTGCTGGAGGGCGCCTTCGCTCTGCTGGGAGCGGTGGAGCGGGTCGAAGAGGCCGGACTGACCAGGCTCGCGGCCGAGTGCGGACTGCCCAAGACGACCGCCTACCGGCTCCTTGAGCAGCTGGTCGAACTGGGCGCCGTCGATCGAAGCCGCAGGGGCTACCGCATGGGACCGCGGATCTTCCGGCTCGGGCAGAGCTGGCAGCCGTACCCCGGTCTGCGCGCCGCGGCCCGGGTACCGGCTCGCCGCCTGGCGCGTATCACCGGCGCGTCGGTGGGGCTCAACGTGTTGCGGGAGGGACAGACACTGGTCCTGGACTGGACGCCCGGCGAGAATGCCGGGGCGTTCGGCCGGACACTCGACGGCGGGGCCTGGCCGTGGTTCACGGCGGCGGGCAAGGTAGTGGTCGCCGGGGCGTATCCGCGCCTCCCGCTGGGCCCGTTGCCCGGGTCTTGGCACCGGGAGGCCGAGGCGATCCGGGACCTGGGCGTCGCCTTCGACCGGGAGGACGTGGCGGCCGGTGTGTGCTGTGTGGCCGTACCGGTGCACGGACCGAACGGCGCACCGCCGGCGTCCCTGAGCGTCGTCACCGATGCCGCGCACAGCCTGGACCGGCTCGTGGGCGTGGCGCAGCAGACGGCAAGGATCATCAGCGCGGCCCTGCGCGGCAGGTGAACCGGGCCGCCGACCGGGACGTGGGTGCCGCCGAAAGCCCTCTCGAGGTCTCGCGTCCGGGGCCGTGTTCCACCGCCGGGCGGCTGCCGGCGGACCCGGCGGTGGGGAGAGGCGGGTCAGCCCGCCGTCGTCCAGCGACGGAGTTTCTCGGGGTTGCGTACGACCCAGATCCGCGTGATCCGGTCACCCGCGACGTCGAACGCGAACACCGTCACGGTGACGCCTTCCTGCACGGCCACCAGACCGGGCTGACCGTTGACCGTGCGCTCCAGGAGCGCCATGCCGTCGGGCCTGCGGCGGGCGATCTCCATCCAGGCGTGGGCGATCCGCTCGCGGCCTTTGATGGGGTGCAGGAAGGTCACGGCGAGGCCCCCTCCGTCCGCGGTCGCCGTGGCATCGGGGTCGAGCAGGCCGATGAGCGACTCGATGTCCTGGGCCTCCCATGCCTGCTTGAAGTCCCTGATCACGCCGGCCCGCTCGGCAGCCGAAGTCGCGGAGGGTCGCGAGGCCCGGATACGGCGGCGGGCCGAGGAGGCCAGCTGGCGGCACGCCGCCGGGGTACGGCCGACGATCTCGGCCACTTCGGCGAAGGAGTGGCAGAAGACGTCGTGGAGGATGAACGCGACGCGTTCGGCCGGGGTCATCGATTCGAGCACGACCAGGAAAGCCAGGTTGACCGACTCGTCCAGGGTGACCCGGTCGGCCGGGTCGGCGGTGGTGCCGCCCGGCCGCCCGGTGGTCCACTCCGTGCGTTCGGGCAGGGGCTCGGGTATCCACGCGCCCACGTAGGTCTCCCGCCGGGCCCGGGCGGAGCCGAGCAGGTTGAGACAGACGCGGCTGGTGACCGTCGTCAGCCAGGCGCCGGGGGACTTGACGGCGTCCCGCTGCTGCGGGGACATCGTGTACCAGCGGGTGTAGGTCTCCTGGACGGCATCCTCGGCCTCGTCCAGGGAGCCCAGGAGCCGGTAGGCGATGTTCATCAGCTGACGCCGCTCGCTCATGATCACGTCCAGGCCCGCATCGGCCTGTGCGTGTCCTTGCCCGGATCGGGTGGTCATGGTGGCGACGGCTCCCTCGGTCGTGTCTGCCCTCATCGGTTCGACAAGACAGCGCATCGGAATGTGAGGCCCGCCCGCCGCCTGACATTCCGGCGGGCTGTGTTGTCGGACCGATGAGACGAACACATCATCCAGCGGACAGAAAGCCCAGGGACACCATGACCACCTCCGTGCCGGCCATACCGTTCACCGACCCGGCGCCCGCGCAGCGCCTGGAGCGGGCGGCCACCGCGCTGACCGCACACGGTTTCACCGTGGAGATCCTCGACGACGCCGCTGCCGCGCGTACCCGCGTCAAAGAGCTGATTCCGGAGGGTGCCAGTGTGTTCACCGGGGCCAGCGAGACCCTCCGGCTTTCCGGGATCGACGAGGACATCAACGCCGGCGCGCGGTACCGGGCCATCAAGCCACGCGTCCTGGCCATGGACCGGGCCACCGGCGCCGACGACATCCGGCGGCTGCTGGCCGGCCCCGACGTCATCGTCGGCAGCGTCGCAGCGGTCACCGAGACCGGCTCCCTCGTGGTCGCCTCGGGCAGCGGAAGCCAGTTGCCCGGCTACGCCGGCGGCGCGGCCCGCGCGATCTGGATCGTCGGGGCGCAGAAGGTGGTACCCGACCTGGACACCGCGCTACGGCGCGTCGAAGACCACTGCCTTCCACTGGAAAGCGCCCGCACCCAGGAAGCCTACGGGTGGCCCAGCGCCGTCAACCGCCTTCTGATCCTCAACGCGGAACATCACGCCGGCCGCGGCACTGTCCTGCTGCTCCGCGAGGCCATCGGTTTCTGAACCACCAACAGCCGTCGCCGCCGCGTGCCGCACCAGGCTTTGGGCCGGGCGGGTGTGTCCCTCGGTTCGTCAGCGATCGCGTATGGGATACCCCGCGACCGGCGCACCGAGGCCGGCCGGCCACCTCCACCGTGCCGGCGCTCGCCGCCCCTTATCGCCCTCGTCCACGTCGGACGGTCACCTGCCTACGGAACCACCGGTCGCCTGATGCGATGGAAATGCGCACTTTGTGGAAAACCAGACAGGGGCCAGTCGCAGACCGGCTCGCCGGCCAGTTCACCGACCAGACGGGAAGAACGCTCATGCAAGCCATCACTGCCCCCGACCGCGACGCCGGAGTCAGCGGGCTGATCCTTACCGACCGGCCGTATCCCCATGCCGCCGAGAACGACGTCGTCGTGCGGGTGCATGCCGCGGGATTCACCCGGGGGGAGCTCGCCTGGCCCGGAACGTGGACCGATCGCACGGGCCGCGACCGGATGCCGAGCGTGCCCGGGCACGAGGTCTCGGGTGTCGTGGCGGAGCTCGGCTACGGAACCACCGGTCTCACGGTCGGCCAGCGGGTCTTCGGTCTGACCGACTGGGCCCGCGACGGCTCGCTGGCCGAGTACGTCGCCGTGGAGGCCCGCAACCTCGCCCCGCTGCCCGCGGACGTCGACCACACGGTGGCGGCCGCGCTGCCGATCTCCGGTCTGACGGCCTGGCAGGGCCTGTTCGACCACGCGCGGATCGTGACCGGCCAGACCGTCCTGATTCTCGGTGCCGCGGGGGCCGTCGGCTCGCTCGCGGTGCAGCTCGCGCGGGAGGCGGGAACCCGCGTGATCGGCGCCGGCCGGTCCGCCGACCGGGACACCGTCCTCGCGCTCGGCGCGCACACGTTCCTGGACCTCGACGCCGGCCGGCTGGCGGACGCCGGGGAGGTCGACGTGGTGTTCGACGTGATCGGCGGCGACATCCTCGATCGTTCGGCCGCCCTCGTACGGGCCGGCGGCACGCTCGTCTCCATCGCCCAGCCGCCCACGGTCCGTCCCGAGGACGGACGCGCGCTGTTCTTCGTCGTGGAACCCGACCGCACACGCCTCACGGACCTGGTGCGGCGCCTGCGGGACGGACGGCTCCGGGTGCGCGTCGGCGCGGTCCGCCCGCTGACCGAGGCGGCCGCGGCCTTCGCCCCTGCACAACGTGTCCCCGGCAGGACCATCATCCGGATCGCCGAGGACTGAGGACCGGGGGGCCTGCCGGCATGTCCCGCGCAGCGTTCTGGGCCGGCTCCTTCCTGGTGTGGGCAGGCGAAGGCCACAAGGGTCCTTCCTGACGACACACCCTCAATCGGTCAGTACCTCGACCGCTCAGCTGCTCGGCAGACCGACCGGCGGTCTGCTCCCTCACGCCGTCGCTTCGCCTTCCCCTCACCTTCCCCTCCACCCCTTGCTCTGCCTATCGAGATTCGATAGTTTCCCATCGTTACTCGATGGAAGGATGGGTTGTGGGGAAGCTGACAGTGCGTGCGCTGCGCGCCGTGCTCGCGGTGGTGCTCGCCGGCACCGTGTTCGTACAGGCAGGGATGGTGTGGGCGTTGGTCACCGACCCGGAGGACGGGTCGCTCCCGCTGACCCCGCTGCGCGTGATCACGATCCTGGGCATGGTGTCGGCCCAGGTCGCCCTGGTCTGCGTATGGCGGCTGGTGACGATGGTGCGACGCGGAACGGTGTTCTCCCACGCCGCCTTCCGGTACGTGGACTTCGTGATCCGTGCGATCGTGGCGGCTGCCCTGCTGTGGTTCGCGGTCACGGTCATCAATGCGCCGGGCCAGCGGGACGACCCGGGCGTCAGCGTGATCATGGGCGGGATCGGCGTGGCCATCCTCGGGGTCGCGCTCATCGTGCTCGTGCTGCGGATGCTGCTCGCCCAGGCCGTCGCGCGCGACGTCGAAGCGGCGCAGATGCGGGCCGAGTTGGACGAGGTGATCTGATGCCGATCGCCGTCGACATCGACGTGATGCTGGCCAGGCGGAAGATGTCCGTGGGCGAGCTCGCGGAGCGGGTGGGGATCACGCCCGCGAACCTCGCGGTACTCAAGAACGGCCGCGCCAAGGCAGTACGCTTCGCGACGCTCGCCGCGCTCTGCGAGGTGCTCCAGTGTCAGCCGGGCGACCTGCTGCGCTGGGAGGCCGAGGACGCCGTCGGCGCGTGACGTGCGCCAGGCGGGCGTGCAACCGCCTGGCACCACCGGCCCGCCGACACGGCACGTGGACCGCATGTCGGTGTCGAGCGCATGATCGCCGTACAGGTCCTGCAGACAGTGGGTCCGGCAGCGAGGGCCCCGTCAGTACGCGTGGTGGACTTGCCAGAAGGCCCAGGCCTGGCAGGGGCTGCCGTAGGTGGTGTTCATGTAGTTGAGGCCCCACTTGATCTGGGTGGCAGGGTTGGTCTGCCAGTCGGCGGCGACGGAGGCCATCTTGGAGCCGGGCAGGGCCTGGACGAGCCCGTAGGCGCCGGAGGAGGGGTTGACGGCGAGGTAGTTCCAGGTGGACTCGTGGTCCACGATGTTGCTGAAGCACTGGAACTGGCTGGTGCCCACGATCTGTGCGGCCATCGCTTTGAGCTGCGCCACGGTGTAGGAACTCTGCACCGGGAAGGTGGCGGTGGAGTCGCCGGCCGTGGTCTTGGCTTCTTCACGGTCCTTGGCGGCCTTTTCGGCCGCGTCCTTCTTGGCCTGTGCGGTCTTGGCCGCTGCCGCCCGGGCGGTCCGCTCGGCGTTCTTCCTGGCGCTCGCGTCCGCCTGGACGGCTACGGCGTCGGCCTGCTGCGTCAGCGACGCGGTCTGCACCTGCGCCTGCTGGCCCTCGGGCAGGTCCGCGAGGAGGGTGGCACCGGTCGTCGGCGCCTGCGCGTCGTTGTTCTGCGCGCTACTGCCGGAAGCGACACCGACGACGCTTCCGACCGCGGTGACCGCGGTGGCAGAGGCGACCGCGATCCCCCTCAACGGCATTGGGCTCACGTGCATCCCATCCTCTTCGCCCGCGCCACCGTGTGCGGTGCCCGACGGAAGCATCTCGCTTGCTGGGTTCGGCAGTCGGAACACTCTTGCGTGCCGGCCCGGCCGACGCAATCCCGGAGGAAGTGTGGATGCTCACACCCGCCCGAAGGCCGGTCGGGCCGACCACCACCTGGGCCGTACGACTCGGTGAAGTCCGTGGCCTCCTCCCGCTCCTCCGGCCGGCGCGGTCTTGCGGACCTGGAGCCTCCGGCCTGCCGCAGTAGTTCAGACGGGATCCAGGGGGCAGGGGAGGTGGCTGCCGTGCGGATCGGCATTGTCCGCTGCCGTACACGAAGAGACCAATGCTTACCTTGATGCCACCACGAGCGGCGTGTGGTACCTCACGGGCAGCGCGGGGACCGCTACCGGCTGCAACCTGACCACCCCGTGCACCTTCGAGCACCTGAAAACCGAGCTCAACGACGGCGGCGCGCAGCCGACCATCTACACCGCCGCGGTGGGCAAGGGCCGCGACTACATGTGGATCGGTGCTGTCGACGGCCTGCGGATCAACCGGACCGTCTACGACTTCGAGGCCGACGGAGTCAGAACGCGTCGGGTCGGCTGAGCGACGCGCCCCGCAGGGGGGCAGCGGCGGATGCGCCCGGTGCCTGGGCGAGTTGCTCGACCATCCCGTCTGCGGCGGCCCCCTACGCAGGGGCCGCCATCCTGGTGCGTACTCCGGCCGCTGCCGCCGGGTGGAGGCCCGCACGGCTCGGAACCGCTGGGCATCGCCTTGGTGCTGTCGGACGCGGATGTCGACGGGCGCGCCTCGACCGAGCGGGTGCCTTCCGGCGTGCCGGGCAGTGCGTGCGGACCGTCGGTGGCGGGCACCGCCTAGCCTCGGCGCCGTACCCACCCGGACCGTGAAGAGGTGCGCGGCTGCCCGGAACAGGATGTTCGGCGAATATCTCCGCAAACGCGTCACAGGTGAGGCGACTGACTTTGTGCCCTTCGAGGTGGTGGACGACCACGACGAACGCATGGACGGCCGGCGCCGTGAGGACGGGGCGTCCGTGCTTCTCGTCGCGCGCGGCGTCCACCTGCGGATCGGGTGCGCGGAGGGGCCGCCCGGTGCGGTGCCAGAACCGTGAGGACGGGGCGGAACCCGACGAGGGGCCGTTCCGCTGCGTCCGCGTGGCGCACGTCGTGGTCCGTGGTCCGGCCGAGATCCTGGAGTCGCGGTGATCATTCATCCCAGTTTCACGGTGGAGCCATGGTGCCTGCGTGAAAACGAACTGAACCTGGACCTGCTCGCCCAGAGCGAGTCGGTGTTCGCCCTGTCCAACGGGCACATCGGATGGCGGGGAAACCTCGACGAGGGGGAGCCCCACGGGCTGCCCGGCGCTTACCTCAACGGCGTGTTCGAACGGCATCCGCTGCCCTACGCGGAGGCCGGCTACGGGTACCCCGAGTCCGGCCAGACGATGATCAACATCACTGACGGCAAGATCATCCGGCTGCTGGTCGACGATCACCCGTGCGATCTCCGCTATGGCCGGCTGGTGGAGCACGAGCGGGTACTGGACTTCCGAACGGGCGTGCTCAGCCGTACCGCGAGGTGGACCTCGCCCGGCGGCCGTACGGTCCGGATCACCTCGCGGCGGCTGGTGTCCTTCACCCAGCGGGCGGTGGCCGCGGTGGTGTACGAGGTCGAACCGGTCGACGGACCGGCCACGGTGGCCGTCCAGTCCGAACTCGTCGCGAACGAGCAAATGCCCCGCCTGGTGGGCGATCCGCGAGTCGCCGCGGCGATCGAGTCCCCGTTGACGTCGGAAGACAGCTTCGCGCAGGGAACCCGGCTACGGCTGTTGCACTGCACCGACCGCAGTGCGCTCCGGGTGGGAGCGGCGGCCGACCATCTGATCGAAGGACCGGAGAGCACCCGCTGGACGGCGCAGAGCGAGCCCGACGTCAGTCGTCTGACGGTGACGGCGGACCTGACCCCAGGGCAGCCGCTGCGGCTGTTCAAGTTCGTGGCCTACGGCTGGTCCGCGGAGCGTTCGCTGTCGGCCGTGCACGATCAGGTGGACGGAGCGGTGGCGGCCGCGATCAGCACCGGCTGGGACGGGCTGGTGGCCGGGCAGAGGGCCTATCTGGACCGGTTCTGGGCCGGGGCGGACGTGGAGGTGGAGGGGGATGCGCAGATCCAGCAGGCGGTGCGTTTCGCTCTCTTCCACGTGCTCCAGGCGGCCGCCCGTGGCGAGAACCGGGCGATTCCCGCGAAGGGGCTGACCGGGACGGGGTACGACGGGCACTGCTTCTGGGACACCGAGTCCTACGTGCTGCCGGTGCTGACGTTCACCGCTCCGGAGGCCGTGGCGTCGGCACTGCGATGGCGGCACGGGATGCTGCCGGCGGCGCGGGAGCGCGCCCGTGAGCTGAATCTGGCGGGGGCCATGTTCCCCTGGCGGACCATCGACGGTTCGGAGTCGTCCGCCTACTGGCCGGCCGGGACGGCTGCCTTCCACATCAACGCGGACATCGCCATGGCCGCGGTCCGGTACGTCATGGTGACCGGAGACGAGGAGTTCGAGCGAGGCGAGGGGCTCGACCTCCTCGTCGAAACCGCCCGACTGTGGCGTTGCCTCGGCCACCACGACGCGGACGGCGTCTTCCATATCGACGGTGTCACCGGACCCGACGAGTACAGCGCGATCTCGCGGGACAACCTGTACACCAATCTGATGGCGCGTCAGAATCTGCTGGCCGCCGCGGACGTGGCCGCACGTCATCCGGACCGGGCCGAGGAACTCGGCGTCGACGACGAGGAGACCGCCGGCTGGCGCGAGGCCGCCGCGCGTATGGCGGTGCCGTACAACGAGACTCTCGGCGTGCACGAACAGTCGGCCGGATTCACCAACCTCCAGCACTGGGACTTCGACGCCACCCCACCCGAGCGCTACCCGCTCCTGCTGCACTACCCCTACTTCGACCTGTACCGCAAACAAGTGGTGAAGCAGGCCGACGTCGTGCTGGCGATGATGGAGTGCCCGTGGGCCTTCACCGACGAGGACATGGCACGCAACTTCGCCTACTACGAGGCGCTGACCGTCCGTGACTCCTCTCTGTCGGCGTGCTGCCAGGCGGTGCTCGCAGCCGAGACCGGGCACCTGCGGCTGGCCTACGCCTACCTCGCCGAGGCCGCGCTGATGGACCTCGACGACCTGGAGCACAACACCCGTGACGGTCTGCACATCGCCTCCCTCGCCGGGACATGGATCGCCCTGGTCGCCGGCTTCGGCGGCATGCGGCGACACCTTGACGACGACGGGAGGCCGGGCCTGGTCGGGTTCGCCCCGCGTCTGCCCGAGGCGCTGTCCAGGGTGGCCTTCACGGTGCAGGCACTCGGGCAGAGGCTGAAGGTCGATATCGGGCAGACCCATGTGCGCTACCGGCTGGTGGAAGGCGGACCGCTGACCGTGCTCCACTTCGGGGAGCCGCTGACCGTGACCGTCGACGAGCCGGTGGACCGCCGAGTCCCGCCCGCGCCCGTCAATCCCGAGCCCCAGCAGCCCCGGGGCCGCCGCCCGGAGGGCCTTCCGGTCGAGGAGGAGCCCCACGAGGAGACCCAGGGCTGAGGAGAGGCCCAGGGCCGTGCTCCTCACCCTTGGGCCGGCTGCCTTGCGTCGACGGGAGCAGGAACCGCGTGGAGCCGCGTGCGAGCGATCGCAGGTCTGCTCCGGAGAATGCTCAGTCGATACAGAACTCGTTGCCCTCGATGTCCAGCATCGGGATGCACGCGTCATTGCCGTCGTACAGCGTCTGCACGTGTACCGCGCCGAGCGGGACCAGGCGTGCGCATTCGGCCTCGAGTGCGGCGAGGCGCTCCTCTCCCACGAGGCCGGTGCCGACCCGCACGTCAAGATGCACCCGGTTCTTGACGACCTTCCCCTCGGGAACACGCTGGAAGTACAGTCGCGGGCCCACCCCTGAGGGATCGATGCAGGCGAACCATGAATCCCGCTGCTCAGGTGGCTGCGAGCCCTTGAAATCGTCCCAGGTGGCAAACCCCTCCGGTGGCGGCGGCACGACGTACCCCAGCACCTCGCACCAGAAGCGAGCGAGGCGCTCGGGTTCCGCGCAGTCAAAGGTGACTTGGAATTTCTTGATCGCTGACATCGACGCAACGTACCAGGGGCCTCTGTCGCTCATCTCCCGGTAGGCATAGAGATGTTGAGGCGTGGTGCGTAGGGTCCGTCGGTGTGGGTGTCACCCGGCCGCTGCGTCCCGGGTGCGCTGGTAGAGGCGCCGTGCCTTCATCCGGTTGCCGCAGACGGCCATCGAGCACCAGCGGGCCCGGTTGGTCTTGCTGCGGTCTATGAGGAACAGGCGGCACTCCGGGTTGCCGCACGGGCGCAGTCGGCCCGGCATGGTCTCCTGCAGCGCGCTCCAGGCCAGGACGACAGCCACTGCCATCCGGCGTTCCGCGGGTGCGTCCAGCTCCCACGCCACCCCCGCAGGCGACAGCCGCGGGCGCGAGATGACGTCCTCCAGCAGCGGGGCCAGCGAGGCGGCGGGCCGGTCACCGCTCACCACGTCCCGCAGGAGATCACGCGCCCGGAGCAGATACCGGTGCTCCTCCACACTGCCGGTACCTCCGTGGGCCAGCTGCCAGGACCTGGCGGCCTCTCGACCGCCTCCGCCCGGGCCCGCGGGCTGGTCTTCGAACTCGAACCCGAGGCGATCCTGCGGTCGTTCCACACCAAGGTCGTCGGGCCGATCATGCTCGCCAAGCACTTCGCGCCCGGCATGCCGGCAGGCGGCTCCCTCGTCCTGTTCTCCGGTGTGGCCGCGCTCGAACCCGACCCCGGCTTTCTCGGGGTCGCCGCGACCAACGGTGCCGTCAACACCGTCGTACGGTCCCTGGCCGTGGAACTGGCGCCGATCCGGGTCAACGCCGTCTCGCCCGGCACCATCGACACCGGCGCGTGGGACCCCCTGGGCGAACAGAAGAAGGCCGAACTGTTCGCCAGGCTCTCCGCGGGCAACCCCACGGGCCGCATCGGCACCCCCGAGGACGTGGCCCACGCCGTCCTCTTCGCCCTGACGAACACCTTCCTGACCGGCACCTGTCTGGCCGTCGACGGCGGCCAGCCCCTCAGGATCGCCACGGGCACATGACCCGGAGGCCGCCCCGACGGTTGCGGCGACTGGCTGACGACCCTGAACACCATCGGTCGCCGGGTGCCGAGCGCCGACCGCGCGTCAGAACGCGGTCAGGGTCAGCGTGAAGCCCGTCGGGGCCGTGTCCTGGACGTAGGAGGCGAAGTCCGCGACATCGTCGAAGGCGAACCCGTAGGCCTTGCCGTCCTCGGTCGCCGCGTGGATCGCCTTCGCGTAGTGGTTGGTCAGCTCGCCCTGGTAGAAGGCGGCCGGGTCGGTGGCGGGCTGGTCGGTCACGCTCAGCAGGGTCGACCGGTTGAAACCGGCGCCCAGCACGGCCGCGACGGGCCCGGTGGTGCCGTCGTTCGGAGCGGCCAGGTTGCCGTCGCAGAAGAACACGTCACGGGTGGCGGGCCTGGCGAAGGACACCGACGCGGGACCGTCGAAGGCGAACCGGTCGGCGCGCACCCGCCCGGTGAACGTACCGGCGTTCGTGGTGACCCTGAGGTCCTTGCCCGTGAAGGTGCTCCACACCTCGTCGATGTACGGATCGAAATAGCTCGCCGGGAAGATGCCGGCGTCCAGGCCGTGACCGGGGGCGATGATCCGGGTGTCATCCACCACCAGCCGCGCGAACTCCTCGACCTCCTTGACGGCGGCGAAGGCCGCGGCGCGCCCGCCGGAGCGCAGAGTGCCCGTCTTCTGGTCCTTCTCGCCGGTGAGCCGGATGCTCATCGGCACGCTGAACATGTCGACCATCGTGGTGTTGCAGAACATCCCGGACGCGTTGTGGGTGAACTCGGCGCAGTCGTGCAGCACACCGTAGTTCGGGTCCGACGCGACCCACCCGGCCGGGTACTGGAGGGCCGGGTTGCCCGCGCCGTCGGTCACAGCCTTGAACCTGAGCTTGTCGCCGAGTGCCACGTAGACGCGGCCGGACATGTAGGGCAGGGAGAGCGAGGTGTCGCCGCTGCCGGCGAGCGGGATGGCGTAGTCGGTGAAGCCGTCGGCACCGTTGTCGGACAGTGCGATCGGCACGGCCTCGCCCTCGGGCGTCAGCCGGACCTGCTTGCCGTCCAGGTTGCCGACGACGTACAGGTGCACGGACGCGTTGTCGAACGAACCGGTGCCGTTGACGACGGTGACGGGGAGCGCGCCGGCCGCCGTGGTCGTGGCCGCGGACTGGTCGGCGAGCGCGTACGGCGCCACGGCCGCGACGGCCGGAGCCGCCGCGACCGCGCCGCCGAGGGCGAAGAGTACTTTGCGGCGGCTGAGGTCGCGTTGGTGACGGGACATGATCGGGCCTCCTGGGGACGTAGGGCTACGACACCCGGCGCGCGGGCACGCCCCACGCGTGAGAGCGCTCTCACGCATGCGTCACGCGCCGTCGGTGAGCCCCGACCATAGCCACGGCCGTGACCGCCGCCAACCGGAACATGAATCGCCAAATCCCGCTGAGCTGGGCCTACTTGGGAAGCACACAAGGGCCCAAGGATGCTTAAGGTGCGTTTAAACCGCGGTTAAGCGCGGCGGGCGTTCACGACGGGCACCGGTGTGGACACCCCCCCGCCTCGACGAGTCTGCCGCTCCCGCCAGGATCGGCCGACCGCCCCGACCGCCCCGACCGCCCCGACTGCCCCGACTGCCCCGACTGCCCCGACTGCCCCGACCGCCCTGTGCCGCCTCGTACACGTCTCCCCGACGCGGGACACCCGAGGAGTCCGGGCTCGTCGACTCCGCCAAGGCGCGGTGGGTTCCGGCCACCACAACTGCGCCTGCCCGCCGCCCGTCTCGCTCGACCGGGCCGGCAACCGCGGCCCCTCAGGCGCGCGGCGAGGCGAGTCGATCGGCCAGGAACCGGTTGATCTGCTCCGGACCTCCGCCGCCTCGGTCATGTCCTCCCGCCCCATTGTGTTGGACCTTGTGTCCCCTTACTGTTCGGCTTTGCCTGAGTCTGTTCGATGCTGATTGCTCAGGCGGATGGAGGCCGCAGTGCGAGGCAGTGGGATCCGTTCAGAGGTCGCGAGACCCGGTCGCCGTCGGTGGGGGAGGGCGCTCCTCGCGACGGCCGCGACCATCGCCCTGGCCATGGGCGTGACCGCGCCCGCGGCGGCGCGGGATGCCGGCAAGCAGACATCCGTCGCCGTATCCGCCGCAGCACCTGCCGTGAGTCCGCAGGCGCACACGGTGAGTCTCGACGGCTACTCGTTCCTCGTCGACGGCAGGCGCACCTACCTGTGGTCCGGCGAGTTCCACTACTTCCGGCTCCCGAGCCAGGACCTGTGGCGCGACATCTTCCAGAAGTTGAAGGCCGCCGGCTTCAACTCCACCTCCCTGTACTTCGACTGGGGCTACCACTCGCCCAAGCCGGGTGTGTACGACTTCACCGGCGTGCGGGACGTCGACAAGCTCCTCGACCTGGCCCAGGAGGCCGGCCTCTACGTCATCGCCCGCCCGGCGCCGTACATCAACGCGGAGGTCGACAGCGGCGGACTGCCCGGCTGGCTGACCACCAAGGCCGGGAACAACCGCAGCGACGACCCGCGGTTCCTGAAGTACGCGGACGAGTGGCTGACCCAGATCGACCGCATCATCGCCCGCCACCAGCTGACCAACGGCACCGGGTCGGTCATCGCCTACCAGGTCGAGAACGAGTACTACAACGGCTCGGCCGCCGGCCGCTCCTACATGCGGCACCTGGAGGACAAGGCCCGCGCCGACGGCATCACGGTGCCGCTGACCGGCAACAACAACGGCACCTTCAACTCCGGTACCGGTGCCCTGGACGTCGACGGCCCGGACTCCTACCCGCAGGGCTTCGACTGCTCGAACCCCTCGAAGTGGAACGGCGTCCCCGACATCAGCTACGACCACCCGGCCGGCAAGCCGCTGTACTCACCGGAGTTCCAGGGCGGCGCCTTCGACCCCTGGGGCGGACCGGGCTACGACAAGTGCGCCCAGCTGATCAACGACCAGTTCGCCAACGTCTTCTACAAGCAGAACATCGCCGTCGGCGCCACCGCGCAGAGCTTCTACATGACCTACGGCGGCACCAACTGGGGCTGGCTCGGCATGCCCGAGAACTACACGTCGTACGACTACGGGGCCGCGATCCGCGAGACCCGCCAGCTCGATCCCAAGTACTACGAGGACAAGCTGATCGGGTACTTCACGCAGTCGGTCGCCCCGCTGACCGAGACCGAGGCGATCAGGGCCACACCGCCGGACGACTCCGCCGTCGTCGACACCGCCCGGCTGAACCCCGACACGAAGACGCAGTTCCACGTCGTGCGGCACGGGAACTCCACGTCCACGGCCGTCGACAAGACCCACATCTCGCTGGACTTCAACGCCCAGCCGTCCGCGGACACCACCTACACCTGGGACGACCCCGACTCCGCGCTGCAGTACGCCGGTTCGTGGTCGCACGTGGCCGACACGAGCTACACCGGCGGCGACTACAAGCACACCGAGTCGTTCTCCAGCAAGGCCGGCGACTCGCTCACCGTCCCCTTCGACGGCACCGCGATCCGCTGGATCGGCTCGAAGACGAACAACCACGGGTACGCCGACGTCTACCTCGACGGCACCAAGGCCGCGACGGTCGACGACTCCGGCAGCGAGAGCCAGGCGGTGCTCTTCCAGAAGACCGGCCTGACTCCCGGCGCACACACCCTGAAGATCGTCGTCAACGGGAACCACAGCTCGGGGTCCACGGACAACTACGTGTCCATCGACGCCATCGACGTGCCGACGGCCGACGCCACGCAGCCGACCTACCCGGTCGTGCCGCAGCAGCCGGGCACCGCGATCACGCTCGACGGACGCGACTCCCACGTGATCGTCGCGAACTACCGGCTCGGGGACTCACAGTTGCAGTACTCGACCTCGGAGATCATGACCAGCGCGACGATCGGCGCCCGGGACGTGGCCGTGCTCTACGGCGACGAGGGCAGCGACGGCGAGACCGTCCTGCGCTACGCCGCCAAGCCCACGGTGACCTCCACCGGGGGCGCGGTCACGCCCGCGTGGGACGCCGCCACCGGCGACCTGCGACTCAACTACACGCACAAGGGCCTGATCCGGGTCAGCATCAGCGGCGGTGGAAAGCGTCCGTTGCTGCTGCTCGTGGGCGACAAGGCCACGGCCAAGACCTTCTGGCGTCAGGACACGGCGACCGGCCCGGTGCTCGTGCGCGGCACCCATCTGCTGCGGACGGCGACCAGCCGGGACGGCGGCCGTACCGTGGCGCTCACCGGAGACAACGCCGACGACAAGAACATCGAGGTGTTCACCTCCGCCGCCCATGTCACCTGGAACGGCAGGACCTTGGGCACCGGGGCGACGGACACGGGGAGCCTGACCGGCACCATCCCGGTGGCCGCCCCGATACACCTGCCGGCGCTGACGAACTGGAAGCATGCCGAGGAATCCCCCGAAGCGGCGCCCGCATTCGACGACTCCAGCTGGCAGGTGGCCGACAAGGCGACCACCAACAGCGTCTCCGGCGTCAACGCACTGCCGGTGCTCTACGCGGACGACTACGGATTCCACACCGGCAACACCTGGTACCGGGGCCGCTTCCGCGCCACCGGCAAGGAGACCGGCATCCACCTGGTCTCGGACTCCGGCGGAGACGCGCAGGCGTTCTCCGTCTGGCTCAACGGCACCTTCCTGGGCAGTTCCACCACGGGCAGCGGCGACTTCGCCTTCCCGGCCGGCGCGGTGAAGTCCGAAGGCGACAACGTCCTGTCCGTGCTCACCGTGAACATGGGGCACGAGGAGGACTACAACTCCACCAACGGCAACAAGACCGCGCGCGGCCTGACCAGCGCCTCCCTCGTCGGGGCGCCGCTGACCTCCGTCACCTGGCGGCTCCAGGGCGTACGCGGCGGCGAGGACCTCCAGGACACCGTGCGCGGACCGCTCTCGACGGGCGGCCTGTACGGCGAACGGGCCGGCTGGTCCCTGCCGGGCTACCCGGACAGCGACTGGGACCGGGTGTCCCTGCCGACGACCGACACCCGTCCCGGCGTCTCCTGGTACCGCACCGACGTCAGCCTGGACCTGCCGCGCGGTCAGGACACCTCGCTCGGGCTGACGTTCACCGACGACCCGGCACGCAAGTACCGTGCCACGATCTTCGTGAACGGCTGGCAGGTCGGCAACTACGTCAACTACCTCGGCCCGCAGCACACGTTCCCGGTCCCCGACGGAATCCTGAACCCGAACGGCCACAACAGCATCGCCATCGCCGTGTGGAACCTCGACGGCAGCACCGGCGGCCTGGGCAAGGTCTCGCTCACCGACTACGGCAGCTACGCCTCGTCCCTGCGCGTCGCGCAGAACGACAGCCCGCGCTACGACGCCCGGACCTACGCCATGCCGAAGCGCCCGGGAGCGGACGTCACCCTGGCCGTGCCGGACACCGCCCAGCCGGGACAGGCCTTCACGGCCAGGGCGACGGTCGAGGTCCCGAAGAAACGGCCGTCCGCCGCCCGGCTGACGGCCTCGCTCTCCGCCCCCGACGGCTGGAGCGTGAGCGCCACGAGCCCCACCTCGGTCGACCGCCTGCGACCCGGCAGGTCGGCCACCTTCACCTGGACGGTCCAGCCGCCGGCCGGGACGCTGCCTTCGGCCTCGGCGCTCACCGCCACGGTGCGCTACCGGCAGAACGGCCGGCAGGCCACTGGCACTGACGAGCGCATCGTCGGCGGGATCCCACCGGCTCCGCCGGCCGGGAAGAGCGCGGTGAGCGACCTGCCGTTCCTGTCGTCCACCAACGGGTGGGGCCCGGTGGAGCGTGACAGCAGCGTCGGCGAGCAGGCCGCCGGCGACGGCCGTCCGATCACCATCGCCGGTGTCGGTCACGCCAAGGGCCTGGGCACCAACTCCGTCAGCGACGTCCAGCTCTACCTCGCCGGACAGTGCTCGCGGTTGACCGCGGACGTCGGAGTCGACGACGAGACGGCCGGTGCGGGCACGGTGACGTTCTCCGTGATCGCCGACGGCAAGATCCTCATGACCACGCCGACGATCCGCGGCAGACAGGCCGCCGTGCCGATCGACGTCGACGTCAGCGGTGCCCAGGTGATCGACCTCAAGGTCGGTGACGCGGGCGACGGCAACGGCAACGACCACGGCGACTGGGGGACACCGACACTGACGTGCGGCTAGGCCGTCGCCGTCACCTGGCCTGGGCGAGCCGGACCGCGTCGGGGCCGGCCGGGAAGCGGAGCTGGCCGGTGGTGTCGTGGACGGCTCGCCACACGGTCTCGGCGACGTCGCTCTCCTCGGTGAACAGATCCTGGCCCGTGAACTCGGCCATGGCCTTCTTCGCCCATGGCGCGTAGGGCGCCGGGACCAGTCCGTCGAGCGGGGTGCCGTTCGTCGCCCTCGCGGCGAAGTTCGTCGTGAGACAGGCGCCCGGCTCGACGGTCTTGGCGTGCACACCGAACGGCGCGAGTTCCAGCGCGAGGGACGCCGTGAACCCTTCGACGGCCATCTTGCTCGCCTTGTAGACGGCCGACAGCGGCATGTGTCCCAGCACCACGCTGGAGGTCACGTTGACGATAGCCCCGCTGCCGCGCTCGCGGAACCGGGGCAGCACCGCCTGGGTCGTCGCCATCACGCCGAAGGTGTTGGTCTCGAAGACCTCCCGGACGCGGGCCATCGGAGTGCCCTCGAACACGCTGATCGAGGGCACGCCCGCGTTGTTGACCAGGGCGTCGATGGGGCCGGCCGCGTCGAGTGCGGCGGTGATGCTCTCCGGGTCGGTGACGTCGAGCGGGACGACGCGCAGCCGGTCCGAGGCGGGCAGGACGTCCGGGCGGGGGGTACGCATCGTGGCGATGACGTTCCACCCCTGCGCATGGAAGTGGAGGGCGGTCCGGCGTCCGTAGCCGGACGAGGTGCCGGTGATGAGTACGGTCTTCATGATGTGGTCCTCGCGATGAGAAGGGGTCCACGGACGGACAGGCATTTTCCTGCTCCGCGGTGGAACGGGCAATCCCATTGAATCGCTGTGACCTGCGCAAACACTAGAACTATCCTCGCTGCCTCCTGCACGATCCTCTATGACTTCTCGGTTTGCTCAGGGAAGGATGCTCACGGGTGCCCGGGTGGTGCCGCGCAGCCGGGCGGCGTCCCGGCTCGGGGGCGCGCCGAACTGGCGGCGGTACTCCCGGCTGAACTGCGAGGCGTTGTCGTAGCCGACGCGCTGGCCGACGCCGGTCACGTCGCCGGGGTGGGTGGCCAGCAGCAGCCGGGCCTCCTGGAGCCGGATCTGCTTCTGGAACTGGATGGGGCTCATCGCCGTCACCGCCTGGAAGTTGCGGTAGAAGGCGGAGACGCTCATGCCGGACATGCGCGCCACGTCCTCGACGCGGAAGGACTGTGCGTAATGCTCGCGGATCCAGCGCACGGCCCGGGAGACATGGCTCAGGCCGCTGTCGGCCAGGCCCAGTTCGCGTACCGTCGCCCCCTGCTCGCCGGTGATCAGACGCCACAGGATCTCGCGTTTGACCAGCGGTGCGAGCACGGCCCGGTCGCGGGACTCGTCGAGCAGTCGCAGCAGTCGGACCACCGCGTCGAGCAGCGCGGCCGGAGCGTCGCTGACGGCGATCCCCGACGGAACGCCTCCGCCGGCCCGCGGAAGATCACCGGGGCCGGCCTGCAACAGCAGTTCGGCGACGGCGGACGGCTCCAGGGTGAGACCGAACCCGAGGGCCGGCTGCTCGGGACCGATCTGGAGGAACTGCCCCGTGACGGGCAGGTCGACGGAGGCGACCAGGTACTGGCCGGCGCCGTACTCGTAGACCCGGTCGCCGAGGGCGAGGCGTTTGGCGCCCTGGGCGATGACTGCGAGCACGGTGCCGGACATGGAGGGCCCCGGCGGGTCCGGCCGGTCGATCTTCGAGATGAGGACGCCGTCGATGGCGGTGGTCCAGTCGGGCCGGGCGTGCCGGTCCAGCAGGCTGCGGAACTCTTCGAGAGGCATGCGTCCATTGCACCACCCCGCTGGCACCCTGTTCCCGCTGGAGCGAGGATCGTGCAAGTACGCGCGAGCATCGATCTAACATTTGAGCAGGTCAGGCCGCTTGAATGGAACCATCGCACTCCACCACCGGGAAGAGGAAACCATGATTTCCGCCTACGGCTTCAACGCCACCCTCACCGCCGCGCCCGGAATGGGCGACCAACTGGTCGACCTGCTGCTGACCGGCCTGGACGAGGGCAGCCCCGGCGCGAGCGAGCACTGCGTCGTCTACCTCGTCTCGCGCTCCGCGTCCGACCCGGACGTCGTCCACGTCATCGAGGGGTGGACCAGCGAGGAGGACCACCACCGGATCTTCGCCGGCGAGGCGGCCCAGGCCATCGTGGCGCGGATCGGCGGACTGCTGGCCAAGGAGGCCGAGTACACCGACTACGTCCCGGTCCGCGGCAGGGCCGCCTTCTGAACCCCTGACCGGCCCGCGTGCCCGCCCCAACGCCTCCCACCGTCTTCCGTCGCCGTTCGTCGCCCCGCGTCACCCGAGAAAGGCCCACGACCATGACCGCCGCACGCCCCTCCCTCGACCCCGAACTGCGCGAGCTGCTCGCCGACATGCCCCTCATGTCCCGGCTCACCCCGGACCTGCTCGCCCAGCTGCGCCGGCTCCCCTCCACCCCTGTCGACTCCCTTCTCGCGCACCGGCAGGTCGAACGGCGGGAGATCACCGTGCCGGCCGAGGACGGTGCCGAGATCCGTCTCTCGGTCCTGAGCCCCGCGCACACCGACGGCGCCACCACCGCCTCCGCCCCCTGCGTCTACTGGATCCACGGCGGCGGGATGGTCATGGGCGACCGCTTCTCGCAGATCGACATCCCGCTGGAGTGGCTCGACGAGTTCGGCGCGGTAGTCGTCTCCGTCGACTACCGGCTCGCACCGGAAGCCACCGGCACGACTCTCGTCGACGACTGCTACCAGGGCCTGCTCTGGACCGTCGAGCACGCCGCGGAACTGGGCATCGACCCGGCCCGGATCATCGTCGCCGGCGCCAGTGCGGGCGGCGGACTCGCCGCCGGTCTCACCCTGCTGGCACGCGACCTGGGCACCCCGGCGATCGCCGCGCAGGTGCTGATCTGCCCCATGCTCGACCACCGCAACACCACTGTCTCCAGCCGCCAGTACACGGGCGTGCCCGGGGTCTGGACCGGCGAGATGAACGCGTTCGGATGGCACGCGGTCCTCGGCCACCTCACCGGCGACGAGGTGCCCGCCCATGTCTCACCTGCGCTGGCCGACGACCTCTCCGGCCTGCCCGCCACCTACATCGACACCGGCTCCGCGGAGGTCTTCCGCGACGAGGACACCGACTACGCCGGTCGTATCTGGGCGGCCGGCGGCCTGGCCGAACTCCACGTCTGGGCCGGCGGCTTCCACGGCTTCGACGCCCTCTACCCGCAGGCCCGCATCTCGGTCACGGCCCGCCGGACCCGCACCGACTGGCTGGCACGACTCCTGTCGGGGTGACGGGACCGGACGGCCGGTGACACGATGCGAGAGGCGAGAAAGGTGGCAGCCGTGGTGCCGGACGTCCGTGCGTCGCTGGGTGCGATGCTCTTCCGCCGGGTGGCGGGCCCCGACGGGCCGGCCACCCGCGCCCGGATCCACGGCACACCCGGCCCCCGCTGGTTCGCCCGCGGCCGCCCGATCCGCGTCGTCCACGGGGACGCCTCCATGTTCGTCGGCGGACTGAGCGCTCTTCTTCTGCAGTCCCTGCATCCCCTCGCCATGGCCGCCGTCGCCGCGCACTCCGGATACCGCGGCGACCCGTGGGGACGGCTCCAGCGCACCAGCGCCTTTCTGGCGGTGACCACCTACGGCGTGGCGGACGACGCCCAGGCGGCCGTCGCCGCGGTGCGGGGCATCCACGAGAAGGTGCGCGGGACGACGCCGGACGGCGAGCCGTACCACGCCGCCGACCCGCACCTGCTCGGGTGGGTGCACGCGGCCGAGACGGAGTGCTTCCTGCGCGCGCACGAACGCTACGGCTCCGCTCGTCTGGACCGGGCCGGCTACGACGCCTATGTCGCCGACACCGCGCGGGTCGCCGAGGCACTCGGGATGATCGATCCACCGCGTGACCGCCGGGAGCTGTCCGCGCGGCTGGCCGGCTACCGGCCCGAGCTCAGGGCCACGCCCGAGGCCCGGTCCGCGGCCCGCTTCCTGCTCCTGGAACCCCCGCTGCCCCTGCCGGTCCGTCCCCTGTACGGCATACTCGCCGCCAACGCGGTGACACTGCTGCCCTCCTGGGCCCGGTCGCTGCTGCGGCTGCCCCGTCTCGCGGTCGTCGAGGACGTCACGGTGCGCCCGGCCGGCCATCTGCTCACCAGCACGATCCGCTGGGCCATGAACACCCCCGACGTTTCGTAGCGGCGGCCCCGGCACGGCGGGACCTGCCGTGCCCCGAGGGGCACGGCAGGTCCGTTGGTCACCTCATGGCCGGTGTCCAGGGCATTCCGCGCGTCCGCGCCCACTCCGTCCCCCGTGACCAGAGCCCGGCACCGCCCGACGTGCCGGAAGCGGCCCATCCGCCGGGTCCCGCGACGGCGCCGTCACCTCCGGCCGCGACCGGCCGGTGGTCGCGGTCCGTGGACTGGAACCCGACCGTGTAGGTCCGAGTGACCGCACCGTTGGCCGAGGTCACCCTGATGGTGCGGGTGGCCGACCGGGACCCGGTCGACGAGAGGACCGAACTGCCGGCGGTGACCTTCACCCGCGCCCCGGACTGGGCCGGTACGGCGGAGACGGCCGGGATCCTCGTGTTCTTCGGCCAGTCGACGACGTAGGTGGACACGTCCGGATCGAACCCGTCGATCGCGACGCCCCCCACGGTGATCGCCGTGGCGTCGGCGACACTCGCCTTCGTGGCGTCCGAGTGGTTCGTCACCGTGACCGACCCGTCGGCGCCCACGACCACGTGCGCCGCCATCGCCGCCGCCAGGTTGATCCGCTGCCAGCTCGCCTCGCCGTCCACGGTGAGGTCGAGCGGGTACCCGGAGTCCGTCGCGGTCTGCTCCAGGACCTGGGTGCGCTGTCCGGGGGTGAGGTCCGGGAAGGCCGTGATCAGCAGCGCCGCCGCGTCGGACGGCGTCCTGAGAGCCTGCCCGGCCTTGCCCACCTGGGAGAACCCGTAGGTCAGGCGCTGCGTGTACAGGTCGACGTCCTGCGTCGTACTCAGACCGCCGTAGGGGTCACCCGCGCAGGCCGCGAGCGTGTCGCCGTACCCCTCCTGCTCGCACCGTGCGAGCAGCACGTTCTCGATCTCGGTGTGGGCCTGCGTCAGCAGGTTCGCGAAGTCGGGGTCCGCCCATCGGTGGGCCACGGTGGCCTGTCCGGTGATGCGGCCGCCCATGACGTCGAGCGGGTAGTGGAACCCGAGGACGATGCGGTTGTTGCCGTACTCCGAGGTGCGCGCGAGGATCGACGGTGCCAGCTCCGGCAGCAGCGTGGCGAGGACGGTCCCCGCCTCGTAACCGCCGTAGGTGTGGCCGCTCGGGTACGAGCCGCTGGTGGCGAGGCTGCTGTACGAGCCGTCCTGCGACTCGTAGACGTCGCCGCCGTCGCCGACGAACCCGAGCCGCACGTACGGACGCAGGTAGCCGTAGTGGTTCTTCGCCGTGTCGACTCCGTCGAGGCCCTGCGTGACGCGGGAGAACAGGGCGCTGGTCTTCGGCAGCTCACCGCCGCTCAGGGCGTCGCGGTAGATCTGGCCGAGCCGGGACCCGAGGCCGTCGGCCAGCGTGACGGTGGCGCTGTTCGTGGCGTCGACCTCGGCCCGGTCCACCTCCTGCTGCGTCGCCGCGTTGTTGATGCGCACCGCGATCCGGTCGTTCTCGGCGGTGAGGGCGGTGCCGTTGGGCACCTTGGTGTTGGCGCCGATGATGTCGGGGTCGAGGTCGTGGATACCGGCGAGCAGGTCGTCGAAGTAGTCGGTGGTCGGCCACTTGTCCGACCCGTAGGCCGCGTCCAGCGTGTCGTCGGGGAAGGGGGCCGACTCGTATGCCGGGTCGGAGGCGTCCACTGGGGTGGTCGTCGTGGTGTCGTCCGAGGTCCCGGCCAGCGTGATCGCGGTGACGGTGGCCGTGTGCGTCTTCGCCTTGCCCGTGGTGGAGAGCAGCGCCGTGTCCGCCGTGGCGGGAAGGTGCGCGGTGGTTCCGTCGTTCAGGGCCACGGTGTAGCCGATGATCGGGAATCCGCCGTCGCCGGCCGCCCGCCAGGTCACCCGGACCTGCTTGCCGTCGGTGAGCACACCCGTCACGGCCGGCGTCTGCGGCTTGCCGCCATCTGTCACCACGGGCGCCGTGGCGGCGCTCGGACGCGAGGCGCCGAACCTGTTCACCGCCGCGACGCGCGCCGTGTACGACCTGCCGGACCGCAGCCAGGTGAACGTCGTGCTCCGGCTGTCCCGATCGTCGATCTCGACCTGGTGGCCGTCGCTGAGGGTGATCTTGTAGCCGGTGACCGGTGAGCCGCCGTCGTCCTCGGGAGCGGACCAGGCGACGGTCACGCTGGTGCCGGACGGCGTCGCCGACACCGCGTCGGGCACGGCGGGCACCGTCTTGGGCTTCGTGGTGAGCGCGGACAGGGCGTGGCGGAGGGCGTCGTACCGTGCGGTGAGGGTGGCGTCCGTGGCCGTGTCGTCCGCGACGGCGGTCTTCGCCGCGGCGAGTGACTCGGTGAACGCCTTCCACGACGCGTCCGTGTAGCGGGTGTTGTCGAGGGCCGACGCGGTCGAGACCAGGTCCTCCAGCTTCAGCCTCGGCAGCGGGATCAGCTGGCCCGCGGCGAGGGTGAGGCCGCGGGTCTGCGTGTCGACTTCGAGCTGGGTCGCGTCGTCGGTGTCCACCAGGGCGCGTGCCGCGGCGAGTTCACGCAGGTACACCCCGAAGTCGACCGTGTCGTAGCGCTCCGCGTCGCCGGAGAGCCCCTCGTACCGGTCGATCGCCTTCCGCAGGGCGGACTTGTCCGTGACGGCGGGTGTGTCGACGTGGTCGAAGGTGATCCGGCCCAGGTTCGCGACGTAGGGATGCGAGGAGTCGGGGGTCGTCGTCAGCCGCAGATGGACGGCGTGCGTGCCGGTGATCGCCTTCGGCAGGGTCAGGCTCGTCGTCCCTCCCGAGGACCACGCGGCTCCCGTCACCGGCAACGGAACGGTCGCGTACGGCGTACCGGGGTCGGCCGAGTCGAAGGAGTCCAGGTACAACTGGACGGCCGAGCCCGTGCCGCAGCGGGTGGAGTTGTTGGCATAGGTGATCGTGACGGTGCTCTTCGGGGAACTGCCGAAGTCGATGTCCCCGTAGTCGAGCCAGGCGCCGTCGTAGGTGCCGCCGAGGTCGGTGGCGGAACCCGCGCCGGTCCAGCCGACCGGCTCGCTCTTGAGCCCGCCGCCGCTGTTCGAACGGAACGCGGTGGCGTCGAAGCCCACGGGGGCGTCGGCGGTCTTCGTGAGGGTCAGCGAGTAGACGTTGCCCACGTAGGGCTGCGCGGAGGTCTGCGTGCTGGAGACGAAGTCGGCGTAGACGTCCTGGACGCCGGTGAAGACGGCCGGGTCGAGTCGCACGGTCGTGGTGGCGACGGTTCCCCAGCCCGATCCGGTGTAGTCGAGGGGGATGTCGACCGTCTTCGGGCCGTCCTTCGCACCGAGGTGCAGTTCGATGTGCGAGTCCGACGCCGCCCGCGACTGGGGCTTGTCATAGCCGATGGTGACGGTGTCGGCGCCGCCCTGGAGGTTCGTGTCCTGCCATTCGGCCCACGCGCCGTTCGTCACGTTCTCGAAGATGCCGCCCCCGAGGTTGAGCGGGAGCGAACCGCCACCCGTCGTGGTGCTGTTCACCGCGGTCAGCGTGGCGAGTGTGGTCGAGGGGGACGAGGAGACCTCGTTCGGCGAGAACCGGTACCAGTCGAAGTTCGACACCCACTGCTGGCCGGACGGGGCATGGAACACGAACGTCGCGCTCTTCGCGCCGAGCAGGGCGTCCGGGTCGGTGACGGCCGCCTGCACCGTGGTGTAGTACTGCCAGCCGCCGGTCCCGGGGAGCGAGACGGTGGCCACGACCGGGCCGTCGGCGGCGCCGGCGTGGATGTCGACACTGCTCGGCTTCGCGTTCGTCGGCTGCGCGTTGGCGTAGCGGACCGAGACGCTGCGCGGGGCGACCCCGCCGAAGTCCAGCTTGGCGAACCGCTCCCAGGCGCCCTCGGTGACACCGCCGAGGTCGCCGTCCGAGTAGTACGCCTCGCTCACGAGGCTGGGGCCCGCCTTCTCGTCGGGGGCCTCGGCCTGCAGGACGGCGTAGCCGCCCTCGTCGATGGTGAGCGCGTCGACGGCGCTCCCCAGCGCGTCGTGCGCGGCCATGATCGTGCCCGTCGCGGAGGTGGTGTCCGCGAGGACGGTCCGCGCGCGTTCGACCGCCGAGCGGAACAGACTCCAGGAGCCGTCGGAGTAGTTGCCGCTGCGCACCAGCGACGCCTGGTCGACGAGCGCGCCGAGGGCCTGGCGGTGCACCGCGGCGGCGGAGACGACCAGCGGGTCGGTCACGGATATCCCGGTGCCGCTCACCGTCGAGGCCGGCACCCCATGGGCGAAGGCGGCGTCGCGGAAGGTGATGCCGAAGCGTGCGTCGACCTTCGTGGTGCCGGTGAGCGACAGCGTCGCCGTACCCGAGCCGCTGACCCGGAGGTCCGCCGTGACTCCGTCCGGCAGGCCGGTCACGGTCGCCGCCCCGGTCCTGGTGAGGATGGTCCCCTTGCGGGCGGCGAACGACGCCGGTCCGGTCAGGGTGAGCTTGACGGTGCCGTCGAGGGTGCCGTCCGCGGCCGTGTCGACCGTGCCCGGGCGGGCGGAGACGACGGTGCCGCCGTGGCCCGTTCCCGTGCCGCCGTCACCCGTGCCGCCCGAGTCGGTGTCCAGCGAGTACGCGGGCTTGGTCCGGGCGCCCCACTGGGAGGGCTTGGAGCCCATCGTGAAGTCCAGGGTTCCGCCGGAGACGATCTGGGAGTAGTCGAGCCACGTGTTGTCGAACCGCTTGCCGTTGAGGGTCGCGCCCTGCACGTAGTACCTGCTCGGCGACACGCCGTCGGCCTTCACCGTGAACCGGCTGCCGTTGGCGTAGGTGATCGTCGTCGAGTCGAAGAACGGGCTGCCGATCTGGAACTGGCTGGAGCCGGCGGTCACCGGGAACAGGCCCAGGGCGGCGGCGACGAACATGGTCGACATGGTGCCGGCGTCGTTGTCCATGGTCGGCAGGAAGCCGTGCGGGGAGAGCTTGTAGACCTGGGTGTCGACCGGCGGGGTGAACTCACCGCCGGAGCTGGGAGCTTCGTTCGTCGAGCTGGTCGCGATGTAGCGGTTCCAGGTTGTCCCGGTGTAGATGGCCCGCACCCACTTCTGCGTCAGGCTCGGCTCACCGACGTAGTTGAAGAGGTACGGGGCCTGGAGGTCGATCTCGTTCGCGTTGGAGTGCAGCATGGCCGAGCCGTCGGTGGCGCCGGAGTCCTCGCCGAACATGTGCTCCACGGCGGCCCTGCCGGCCTTGTCACCGCCCATGGCCTTGATGAGGCCGCCCATGTCGTACGCGTCGTACCAGTGGTACTGCCAGAGCGTGCCCTGGTAGAGGCCGGCCGCCTCGAACTTCTCGTAGTCGGCGCTCTGCCAGTCGCCGCCCGCCGCGCGCGGGGTGAGCAGACCGACCTCGGTACCGTCGGCCGCCTTCCAGGCGCCGGACTTCACGAGGTTGTCGATCGCCATGGTCGACTGGGTGCGCAGCTTCTTCGCGTCCGCGTCCTTGCCGAGCGAGTGGGCGATGACGGACAGCGCCCACTGGTCGTAGCCGCGCTGGACGGTCGTACCGGGATCACCCGGGACGTACCCCTGCCGCAGCTGGGTGCCCGTGTAGTAGCCGGAGTACGACAGCAACGCCGGGTACGCCTCGTCGAGCCGGTCGAAGTTCCCGTAGCCCTTCGACAGCGCGTCGGCGACCACCACGGCCGAGCGCTCCCAGCGCACGGTCGGGACCGAGTGGGTGAGGCTGCCGAGGCTCTTGCCCGAGGTGTCCGCGTCGGCGAAGAGCTCGATCAGCGACTGCACCAGGTCCCGGTAGGTGGCCGGGTCGATATAGGCCTCGACCGAGTACTTGCGGAAGTCGTCCCAGGTGGACCAACCGTCGTAGTAGGTGAAGCCGTTCGTCTTGTGCACCGCTCCGTCGACGCCGCGGTACGTTCCGCTGGTGCTGGTGGCGTTCACCGGCAGCGCGTACATGCGGTACAGGTGCGTGTAGAACTCTTTGGTGAGCGTCGACCCGGGGTCGGACGTCGCGGAGGCCTTCACGGCGACGGCGCCGAGGGTGCTGTTCCAGTCCGCCGTCGTCCGCGCGCGGGCCTGGTCGAAGGTCAGGTCGCCCACCTCGTTGCGCTGGTCGGTCGCGGCCTGTTCGGCGCTGATCGGCGACAGCGTGATGCGCAGTTCGATGTCGTTCCCGGCGGACTTGTCGAACCCGAGTACGGCGCCGGTGTCGCTCCCGTCCTGCGTGGTCGCGTCGCTCAGCTTGCCGTCGTTGCCCCAGCTCTTCAGGGAGGTCACCGGGACGTTCGTGGTGGCGTCGTAGTACAGCCGGTACGAGGCGCCGTTGAACGACCCCGCGATGAGCCCGGTGAGGGAGGAGGTCCCGTCCGGGAGCGTCGTCGCCTTCATCGTCGAACGGGTGCGGCTGGTGAAGTTGTTCGCGAGGTCCAGGACGAGTTCGGGGTTCGACCCGGCGGGGAAGCTGTAGCGTTCGAGCGCCGTGCGCGTCGTCGCGGTCATCTCGGCCTTGATGGTGCCGGGGTCCTGCGTCACCGACGAGCCGGTTCCGGAGATCGCCCCGAGGCCCGCCTGGTAGGAGCCGGGCGTCGCGGTCTCGTCGTCATGGCTGTACGTGTGCGCGTACGTGCTCGCGGCGGGGCGGCTGTCGTACCGGACGGACGTCGGGACGACGAGCAGGTCGCCGCCGCCTCCCGAGCCGCCGACGCCGTCGAGGTTCGTCGCGGTGAACCCGGCGATGTGGTCCTCGTCGTAGTCGTATCCGGTGTGGTTGCGGTTCGGCGTGGTCAGCGGGTTGACCTTGGCCAGGCTGTGCGGCGCCTCGGCGCCCGGCAGGTCGTTGCCGTCGTCACCGGCGGTCGACACGAACGGGTCGACGAGCTTCGTGTAGTCAGTGCCGCCGGATGTGCCCGCGGACCCCGCGGACTTGGTCACGACCGGCGTTGCCGCGGCCGTACCGCCGCCCGCCAGTGCGGCGAGGCCGAGCGCCCCGGTGAGGAGCACGGCGATCGTCGCGCGCGTTCGCCGGCGAGGTCGGCGGGCGGTTCTCGACGGCAGCATGCGGGGCAAGAGGGCATCGGGTCTGACAGGCACGGAACCTCTCCAACGTCGCGATACACGGCACGGTCCGGTCGGTCGGGGACAACGTTGTCAGCCCGGACGACACCCGGAGCGTGCGGACTCGGGGCGAGAAGGCAGTGGACGCACGGGATCGCACCCGCCGCGCGCACGACCGCCCGCCATCAGACACGGGGAAAGCGTGCAACGGGCGAACAGGATTCGTACAGGAGATGCGCACGCGGGCGGCTCCCACGAGGGCCTCGCGCCGGTTCCGCCGCCGGCCGTGCGGGACGGATGTCACGTTCCGTTTACCCGCCGGAGGCCGCGTCCCCGAGGGGCGAACTCCCCGCCGGAGGCTGCTTCCCCGAGGGGCGAATTCGTCGGCGGAGGCTGCTTCCCCGAGGGGCGAACTCCCCGGCGGAGGCTGCTTCCCCGAGGGGCGAACTCCCCGGCGGAGGCTGCTTCCCCGAGAGGTGAATTCCTCGGCCGACGACGCGTCGGATCGCCCTGGTGCGATGCCGTGTGACGTGCGCCGCGTGACGTCACCGGCCCGCCGGCCCGCACCGGCGGGCTCACCCGCGGTGGTACTCCGCGACCGCTACGCGACCGGACCGCAGGGACGACCGCCGCTGCGCCGGGCTGCCCAAGGTGTGCGCGAGCGTGAGGAGATCGTCGTCCGAGACCACCCGCAGGCCGTACTCCGCCAACAGCGCGGCCATCCGCCGCGGCCGCCACAGTGAGCGCCAGGGCTCGCCCGAGGTCACGGAACTGCCGAGCACGCGTGCCACCAGCCGGCCCACGGACGCCCGCGCCGACGGCGCCTGGTAGTTGACGACGAGCGCGCTGTCCGGGGCCGACCGGGCGGTGAGCGCGGCGACCGTCGCCCGGACCTGGTCGCGCGTGAGGTACGGCACGACGCCCTCCCACAGCCATGTCGTCGGGGCGGACGGGTCGTGCCCGGCCGCATCCAGCACCGCACCGAGATCGTCGACGGCGAAATCGACCGGCGCGAACCGTACGGAACGGGCGACGGCCGGCAACTCCTCGGTGACGGCAAGACGGGCGCGCTTGTCCTGCTGGGAGGCCGGATGGTCGACCTCCCACACATCCGTCTGCGCAAGCCCGGGAAGCCGCCACGCGCGGGTGTCCAGGCCGGCGCCGAGGATCACGAGCTGGCCGGTCGGGCGGGCGCCCAGGGCCTCGTCGATCGCGACCGTCCGCGGCGCGACCACCTCGGCGCACGCCCGCACACTCTCGTACGCGACGCGCGCCTGCCAGCCTTCCGGCACCGTACCCGCGCGCACCTCGTCCACAGGCACGCGCTCCGCGACGCCCAGCAGCCGTACCGCCACCGGATCCGCGAACCGCCCCGCGGCGATCCTCCCGTCCGCCGCCGCCCGTCCCTGGCAGACCAGGACCGCCGTCCGGCTCGCCGCACGCCCGCTCTCGCTCATGGAGCCGTATTCAACACGACTCTGCCGCCCCGGGCGGGAGACGACGAAGTCTCCGCCCGGCAGGGCGAGCGCGACACCGGCGCTCCGCAGCCGGCGATCCCGTCGTCCGGCGGCGTCTGGGCGACGGCCCACACGAAGCCCCTCGTCCACGTCGGGTCGCCCGGGCGGGGCCACGGTCACGTCACGCGGTGACCGTGCGGTCCGCGCACGCCTCGCCTCATCCGCCCCCGTTACCGATCCGTTTCGCAGGTTAATTTCCACGTCCGAAGGGTTGGCTGGAAGTCGTCTGCTGGTTATCGTTCACGAACTTCACTCAATCGTTCCAGTGAACGAATAGCGAGAGAGACGGTCGGTCCATGTCCGACATCCACCTGCCGGGGCGCCGCTCGGTGCTCGCCGCGGGCGTGGCCGGCGCGGCCTCGCTCGGCGCGTCCTGGCTGCTCACCGGCTGTACGGGGGCAGCCGCCGCCCCCGACCTGACGGCTGCCGCACTGAAGGGCACCCCCGACGCCGGCGGCACCCTGCGCATCGCCCGGCCCCCGGCCTCCGACGCCGAGACCCTCGATCCCGCCAGCTCCCTGTCGGCGTACGAGTACCTCGGCGCCCTCTACAACCGGCTGGTCCGCGTCGGCGCGGACGGCGCACTCGCCCCCGACCTCGCCGAGTCATGGGAGTCCGACAGCAAGGCCCGTACCTGGACCTTCCGGCTGCGCAAGGGAGTCGCCTTCCACGACGGACGCGCCTTCACCTCCGCCGACGCCGCCTACACGCTGCGGCACATCCTCGCCAAGGCGACCGCCTCACCCCAGGCCGCCGTCCTCGCCCCGCTCGTCGACCCCGGCACTCTGCGCACCCCCGACGCCCACACCCTCGTCGTCCCGCTGAAGACCCCGAACGCCGAGTTCCCGAGTCTGCTGACGCACTACAACTGCTATGTCGTCCCGGACGGCAGCGCCAAGGGCATCGGCCGCACCGGCATCGGCACCGGCCCCTTCAAGCTGGAGTCGTTCACCCCGGCGGGCCCCGGCCGGGTCACCGCGTTCCGGGACCACTGGGCCGGCCGCCCGGTCCTGGACGCGATCGCCTTCTACTCGGTCGCCGACATGTCCGCCCGCTCGGGCGCCCTGCTCGCCGGCCAGGTGGACCTGCTGTCCCAGACCAACCTCGACTTCGCCACCGCCCGTGTCGTCGCCGCCTCCGACCGGGCCACCATCGCCCGGGTGAAGGACGCGCAGTGGTACGTGCTGCCGATGCTCACCACCGAGAAGCCCTTCACCGATGTACGGGTCCGGCAGGCGATGAAGCTCGCCTACGACCCGGAGCACGTCGTGAAGGTCGCGCTCCAGGGCGCGGGCAGCGCCGGCTGGGACAACCCCGTACCGCCCACCGACCCCGTCCACGTCGCCGCGCACCCCGCGCACGACCCCGAGCAGGCCCGCCACCTCCTCAAGCAGGCCGGGCACGAGGGCCTGGCCGTCGACCTCTACACCTCGTCCTACGACCCGCTGTTCACGCCGATGGCCCTCGCCTACCAGGACTCCGCCAAGCGCGCCGGCATCCGGGTCCGGGTCAAGACGGCCGCCGCGGACTCCTACTACACGCAGATCTGGATGAAGAAGCCGCTGATGGCCACCTACTGGTTCACCGGGCGGCCCGTCGACCAGCTCTTCACCCAGATCTTCCGCAGCGGCTCCTCGTACAACGAAACCGCCTGGTCCGACAAGGAGTTCGACACCGTCCTGGACCGGGCCCGCGCGGAGACCGACGACGCCGAGCGCCGTGAACTGTACGGCGAGGCGCAGCGGCTGGTGATCGAGCGGGGCGGGGCGATGACCCCGATGTTCGCCGACCGGCTGGTCGGCATCTCCCGCAAGGTCCGCGGCTACGCCGAGCACGGCTTCGAGTTCGACTACCTCAACATCGGCGTGAAGGGAGCCTGAGCATGCTGTCGTTCACCCTGCGCCGGCTGGCCTCGGCCGTCGGCACGCTGTTCCTCTCCTCGGTCCTCGTCTTCCTCGCCGTCCAGGCGCTGCCGGGCGACGTGGCCACCCAGATCCTCGGCAAGGACGCCACCCCGGACGCCGTCGCCGCCCTCCGCGACCAGCTCGGCCTCGACCGGCCCGCCTGGGAACGCTACTTCGACTGGGTCAGGGGCGCCCTGCACGGCGACTTCGGCACCTCGCTCGTCTCCGGCAAGGGCGTCGGCGGCGAAGTCGCCCAGTACCTCGGCAACTCCGCGCTCATCGCCCTCGTCACCGTCCTGTTCGCGGTGACCGGCTCTCTCTTCCTGGGCGTCCTGGCCGGCCTGTACCGGGACCGCTGGCCCGACCACCTCATCTCCACCGTCAGCCTGGTCGGCATGAGCGTCCCCGAGTTCGTGGTCGCCACCGTGCTGGTGCTGTGCTTCTCCGTCGCGCTGCCCTGGTTCCCCGCGGTCGTCCTCTACGGCCCCGAGGCGAGCGTCGGCCAGCTCCTGCCCGCCGTATGGCTGCCCGCGCTCGCGCTCGCCGTCGTCATGGCCGCCTACATCGTGCGGATGGCCCGTACCTCCGTCATCGACGTGCTGGCCGGCGAGTACGTCACCACCGCCCGTCTCAAGGGTCTGTCCACCTGGCGGGTCGTCACCCGGCACGCCCTGCCCAGCGCCCTGCTGCCCACCCTGCACGTGATCGCCCTCAACGTCGCCTGGCTCGCGGGCGGGGTCGCCGTCGTCGAGAACGTCTTCAACTACCCCGGCATCGGAAAGCTCATGCTCTCCTCCGTACAGAACCGCGACCTGCCCGTCATCCAGGCCATCGCCCTCGTCAGCGCCGTGATCTACGTCGTCTGCAACCTCGCCGCAGACCTCGGCGCCATGGCCCTCAACCCCAGGCTCCGCACCCGAGGGAGGACCCGATGACCGCGCTCGACACCACCCAGGCCGCCCCGGCCACCGCTCCGGCGGCCCCGCGCCCCGCCGCCCGCGCCTGGCGCAGCCTGCGCTCCTCCCGCACCGCCCTGGTGGGCCTGGCCGTCGTCGCCGTCCACGTGCTGGTCGCGTTGCTCGCCCCGCTCCTCACCTCCTACGACCCCATCGCCAACGACGCCTCGCACGCCCTGCTCGGCTCGAGCTGGGAGCACTGGGCGGGCACCGACCAGTACGGCCGCGACGTGCTCGCCCGGGTGCTGTACGGCGGCCGGTACGCGCTCGGCGTCTCCGTCGCCGCCACCCTGATCACCGTCGCCCTCGGCACGGTGATCGGCTGCGCGGCGGCCCTGCGCGGTGGCTGGTTCGACGACCTGCTCGGCCGGGTGCTGGACGCGATCCTGTCCGTCCCGTCGATCCTCGCCCTGCTCGTCGTCGTCACCGCGCTCGGCACCGGGCCCGCGGTGATCGTCCTCGCCATCGCCGTCGTCTACGTCCCCCAGGTCGTCCGCGTGGTCCGCGGCGCCGCGCTCGCCGTCGTCCCCATGGACTACGTCACCGCTGCCCGCGCCCGCGGTGAGAGCACCTGGGCGATCCTGCGCCGCGAGGTCCTGCCGAACATCACCGACGTGGTCTGCGTGGAGTTCGCGATGCGCGCCTCCTGGGTGGTGCTGCTGATCTCTTCGCTGTCCTTCCTCGGCTTCGGCGCCGACCCGCCGACCCCCGACTGGGGGTTGATGGTCGCCGAGAACCGCACCGCCATCACCGTCGTCCCGATGGCGAGCCTCGCGCCGATCATCGCCCTGGCCACCCTCGTGGTCGGGCTCAATCTCGCGGCCGACGGCCTGTCCAAGGCGTGGGGCGTGGACCGGATCAGGGAGGGTTCCTGATGACCCCTGCAGTCTCCGCCGACCCCGTCACCTCTGTCGTCTCCGTCGACTCCCTCTCCGTGGCCTACCGTTCGGGCGGCCGCGACGTCCCGGTCGTGCACGAGGTGTCCCTCGAGGTGGCGCCGGGCCGGACCCTCGCCCTCGTCGGCGAGTCCGGAAGCGGCAAGTCGACCGTCGCCGCTACCCTCCTCGGCCATCTTCGGCACGGCTCCCGGATCACCGGCGGCAGCGTCCACGTCGACGGACAGGACGTGTTCGCGCTGCCCGCACCGCGGTTGCGGCGACTGCGCGGCGGGACCGTCGCCATGGTCGCCCAGAACGCCGGGCAGGCGCTGACCCCGACCATGCGGATCGGGCGGCAGATCGAGGAGGCCGGTGGTCACCTACCGGTCGTCGACCTGCTCGAGCAGGTCCGGCTGCCCCACCCCGCCGAACTCGCCCGCCGCTACCCGCACGAGCTGTCCGGCGGCCAGCAGCAGCGCGTCGCCATCGCCATGGCCGTCGCCGCCCGCCCCAAGGTCCTGGTCCTCGACGAGCCGACCACCGGCCTGGACGTCATCACCCAGCGCAGCGTCCTGGACCTGATCGCCGCGCTGCGCGACGAGCTGGGTCTGGCCGCCGTCCTGGTGAGCCACGACCTCGGCGTCGTCGCCCACCTGGCCGACGAGGTGTGCGTCCTCAAGACCGGCCGGGTGGTGGAGTCGGCGGCCACCCGGCGGCTGTTCGCCGCGCCCCAGGACCCGTACACGAAGCGGCTGCTGGCGAGCGTGCCACGGCTGGACGACGCCGGTCTCGCGGTCGTGGACCAGGCGGGGGAACGGACGGTCCGCGCCAAGACCGTGGTCCCGGACGGCTCACCGGTCGCGGTCGCCGCGAGCGACGTCACCATCGACTACGGCAGCACCCGCGCCGTGCACGGGGTCTCCTTCGACGTCCGCCGCGGCGAGGTCCTCGCCCTCGTCGGCGAGTCGGGCAGCGGCAAGTCCACGCTGGCCTGGACCCTGGCGGGCCTGCGTACCCCCTCCGGCGGCACCATGACGCACGAGGCCGGGGATCTGGCCCGCCCCGCGCCCCAGCGGCCGCTGTCGCTGCGGCGCCGGGTCCAGCTGGTCTTCCAGAACGCGGACACCTCGCTCAACCCCCGCCGCTCCGTCGGCGACGCGGTGCGCCGCCCGCTGCGGTTCTTCGGCACCGCGACCGGCCGTACCGAGACCGCCGAACAGGCCCGCCGGCTCATCGCCGACGTACGCCTGGACCCGGCCCTCGCCGACCGGCTGCCCGCCCAGCTCTCCGGCGGACAGCGCCAGCGCATCGGCATCGCACGGGCGTTGGCCGGAGAACCGGACGTCCTGATCGCCGACGAGATCACCACCGCCCTGGACGTCTCCGTCCAGGCCGAGGTGCTGCGCCTCCTCGACGACCTGCGCCGCGAACGCGACCTGGCCTGCCTGTTCATCAGCCACGACCTCGCCGTGGTACGCGGCATCGCCGACCGCGTCGTCGTACTGCGGCACGGAGTCGTCGTCGAGGAAGGCCCCACGCAAGCCGTCTTCGACGCGCCCGGCCACCCCTACACCCGCCGGCTGATGGCGGCCGCCCTCGAACCCGATCCCGACGCACCGCCCCTGACCGACGATGCCCCCGACTGGGCGGACGCCGCCGAAGCGGACGACATCTGGACGGACCTCGGCGACGGCCATCGCGTCCGCCGCTGGCAGCCCGTCGACGCCCCCGTGGCAGAAGGAGTTTCGTGAAGTACCGCGACCAGTTCGAGCGCCAGGTCGTCCGCGAGGACGTCTGGATCCCCACCAGGGACGGCGCGACCCGGCTGCACGCGCGCATCTGGCGGCCCGCGGACGCCGGGTCCGACCCGGTGCCCGCGCTGCTCGAATACCTCCCGTACCGCAAGAGCGACTGGACCGCGCCCCGCGACGCCCAGCGCCACCCCTGGTACGCCGGACACGGCTACGCCTCCGTACGCGTCGACATCCGAGGCCACGGCGACAGCGAGGGCGCCCCCGGCGACGAGTACGACGCCCAGGAACTCGCGGACGGCGTCGACGTCGTCAACTGGCTCGCCGCACAGCCCTGGTGCACCGGCAAGGTCGGCATGTTCGGCATCTCCTGGGGCGGCTTCAACGCCCTCCAGATAGCGGCCCTCGCCCCCGAGCCGCTCAAGGCGGTCGTCACCGTCTGCTCCACCGACGACCGCTACGACAACGACGTCCACTACACCGGCGGCGCCGTCCTCGGCATCGACATGCTCGCCTGGGCCGGCACCATGCTCGCCTTCGCCTCCCGCCCCCCGGACCCGGCGAGTGTCGGCACCGACCGCTGGCTGCCCATGTGGCGCGAACGCCTCGACACGCTCCAGCCCTTCCTGCACACCTGGCTCGACCACCAGGAGCGCGACGCCTACTGGCGACACGGCAGCGTCTGCGAGGACTACACCGCCATCGACGCCGCCGTCCTCGCGGTCGGCGGCTGGCACGACCCGTACCGCGACACCGTGCTGCGCCTGGTCGAGCACCTCCCGGCCGACCGGGTGCGCGGCCTGATCGGCCCCTGGTCCCACCAGTACCCCGACCGCGGGCTGCCGCCCGGCCCGGCGATCGGCTTCCTCCAGGAGACCCTGCGCTGGTGGGACCAGCACCTCAAGGACACCGACACGGGCGTACTGCGCGAACCGCTGCTGCGCGCCTGGATCAACGACCCGGTCCCGCCCGCCACTTCGTACGACACGATGCCGGGCCGCTGGGTGGGGGAGGCCGACTGGCCCTCCCCGCGGGTGACATGGAGCGAGCGCGCCCTCGCTCCCGACTCCCGTACCCCGGTCCTGGTCCGTTCCCCGCTCCACACCGGACTGGACGCCGGCCGGTTCTTCCCCTTCGGCAACGCGAGCGACCTGCCGCCCGACCAGCGTGAGGAGGACGGCCGTTCGGTGTGCTTCGACTCCGAGCCCCTCGCCGAGCGCGTCGAGATCCTCGGCCGCCCGCGCGTCCGGCTGCGCCTGGACAGCGCCACTCCACGCGCCAACGTGATCGTCCGGCTGTGCGACGTCGCTCCCGACGGCTCCTCGACGCTGGTCACCCGGGGGGTGCTCAACCTGCTGAGCAGGTACGGCCGCGACAAGGCGGTCGAGTGGACCCCGGGGGCCTACGAGGACGTCGAGGTCGAACTCACCGGCATCGGCTACGCCTTCCCGCCCGGCCACCGGGTCCGGGTCGCCGTGTCCGACGCGTACTGGCCGTGGGTCTGGCCGCACGGTGGGCGCGGCGAGTTGCGGGTCGTGCCCGCCGACAGCGCCGTACTCCTGCCCGTGCGGGCGGCCGGCGGGGAACCGCCGATCCTCTTCGAGGAGCCGGAACAGGCGCCACCGCTGCCGGTCACCTACGACCGGCCCGCCGAGCCGCGGCCCGAACGGCTCGTCACGCACGACGTGGCGGCGGGGGAGTGGACCCTGGAGGTCGACCCCAACTACGGCGGATCACGGACGTATCCGGACGGGCTCCGCTACGAGGAGAGCGCGCTGGAGACGTACCGTATCCGCGCCGACGACCCGCTGTCCGCGAGCGCCGTGTCGCAGTGGCGGATCCGGCTGCGGCGCGGTGACGACTACGACGCTGAGATCATGACGCGTACGGAGCTGCGCGCCACGGCCGCGGACTTCGTCATGGACAGCCGTATCGAGGCACGGGCGAACGGAGAGACAGTGGCCAAGCGCTCCTGGCACCACACCAGCGCGAGGACGTCGGGATGACCGCCGCCAAGCCGCAGCGCGCCGCGAAGACCCCGCGCCGTGCCGTCGCCGCCGCCGACCGCACCCGCCAGCCCACCGAGGTCCGCCGCCGGCTGATCGTCGAGGCGGCCGTCCCGCTGATCGCGGAGCGCGGCTACGCCTCGGTGGGCGTCCGGGACGTGGCGGCGGCGGCCGGGGTGTCCGTCGGGACGGTCACCTATCACTTCGGCAGCGTCCAGGAGATCCTGTCCGAGGCGATGGTGCTGCACATCGAGCGGTACTACACGGCGCTCAGCGAGGCCGCCGAGCAGGCCGGCAGCGGTGCCGAGGCGCTGCGGCTGCTCGTCGACGCGCTCTTCACCGAGGACACCGACCGACACTGGCGGATGTGGTTCGACTACTGGAACGCCGGTGACCCGGACACCGACGAGGCGTTCACCCGTGGACAGGCCCAGCGCTACACGGCCTGGCACCAGCAGATCCGCGCCCTGGCCGAACGGGGTGTCGCGGACGGGGATTTCGCCGCCGACGACCTCGACGGCTTCACCGTCCGCTTCGCCGCCCTCGCCGACGGCCTCGCCCTCCAGCGGCTGCGCCAGACGCCGCCGCTCAGCACCCAGGACGCCCGCCGGCATCTGAACCGACTGGTGGAGACCGAACTCGCCGTCCGACCCGACCGCGACTGATGTGAACGGCCGCGTGCACGGACCCTGTCGAGGAGGCGTCCGGAGGGCAGTCGGGTCGTGCTCCGGACCGCCCGGCGAGGTGCTGGTGCGGGACCGGGCGGACGGCGTCCGGGCACGGCCCGGTCGGGCCGCAGGGCGCCGTCCAGGTCGAGTCCGTGGAGGACGACGGCCGGCTGCTCCGCCGCCACGGGCCGTCCGACCCGAGGCGGCGCGGCAGCCGGCCGGCGACGTCCCGCGGCCCGTCGTGAAGCTCGACGGCCATCGGGGCCCCTGATCCGTACACGCGGCGACCGCCACGCCACCGGCGACGGGGATCGGTCACGGAGGCGATGTCCCAGCCGCACCCACGAAGGCGCTGCTGTGCGGGAGCACCGCCGGCCGGATGGTCGCAGTGACTCCCTCGGCACCGCCGATCCACGATGTTTTGGCATGCCTGGGCTAAAAGGCTGGAGAAGCTCGGCCGGTCACTCTGCGCGGCCCTGCCGAGCGCACCCCGTGAGCCGGCGGTTCGGCGAGTGTCCGGGACGCCCGGGAGGTGCGACGCTGGGACGACAGGCATCCGCCGAGGGGACTCGGGAGGGCCCGATGGGACGTGATGTGCCGGCCCGGGTGTTCACACGGGACGACCGGCGCCGGTACCGCGAGAAGATGCACACCTGTCTCGACGTACTGGCGCAGATGCTGCGCGGGTCGGGCTTCGAGAGCGAGCGCCCCCAGGTCGGCATGGAGATCGAGCTCAACCTGGTGGACGACGACGGGCTGCCGGCGATGCGGAACACCGAGGTGCTGCGGGCGATCGCCGACCCCGCCTGGTCGAGCGAGCTGGGCCGCTTCAACCTGGAGATCGACATCCCGCCCCGGGAGCTGACCTCCGGCGGCCCCGGCGCCTGGGAGCAGACGATCCGCGACGCCCTCAACCACGCCGAGGACCGTGCCGCGACGGTCGGCGCCCACCTGATCATGATCGGCATCCTGCCTACGCTGGGCGAGCCGGACGTGGGCGAGACGTCCCTGTCCGGTGATCCGCGCTACCGGCTGCTGAACGAGCAGATCTTCGCGGCGCGCGGTGAGGACCTGCGGATCCGGCTGGAGGGCGTGGACCGCCTTTCGATGTACGCCGACGCCATCACCCCCGAGGCCGCCTGCACCAGTACCCAGTTCCATCTGCAGGTCGCCCCCAAGGACTTCGCCAACTACTGGAACGCGGCCCAGGCGATCGCGGGCGTGCAGATCGCCCTCGCCGCCAACTCGCCCTTTCTCTTCGGCAGGGAACTCTGGCGCGAGACCCGCATCCCCTTGTTCGAGCAGGCCACCGACACCCGTCCCGAGGAGATCAAGGCCCAGGGGGTACGGCCGCGGGTGTGGTTCGGAGAGCGGTGGATCACCAGTGTCTTCGACCTGTTCGAGGAGAACGTGCGCTACTTCCCGGCGCTCCTGCCCCTGTGCGACGACGAGGACCCGCGGCAGGCCCTCGACGCCGGTGGGGTGCCACAGCTCGGGGAACTCACGCTGCACAACGGCACGATCTACCGCTGGAACCGCCCGGTCTACGCCGTCACCGACAGCGGGCCGCACCTGCGCATCGAGAACCGCGTCCTGCCCGCAGGCCCCACCGTGGCCGACACCATCGCCAACGGCGCCTTCTACTACGGCCTGACGCGCGCCCTCGTGGACGAGGACCGCCCGGTGTGGTCACGGATGTCCTTCGCGGTCGCCGAGGAGAACCTGCACGCGGCGGCCCGTGACGGCATCGACGCCCGCCTGTACTGGCCGGGGGTGGGCGAGGTACCGGTCGCGGAACTGGTGCTGAGGCGCCTGCTGCCGCTGGCGCACCGGGGCCTGGAGCTGGCCGGCCTGGACACCTCCTGGCGCGAGCCGATGCTGGGCATCATCGAGCAGCGCTGCGTGAACGTCCGCAACGGTGCGCTGTGGCAGGCGGAGACGGTCCACCACCTGGAGCGGACCGGCACCTGCGACCGCGGCGAGGCGCTGCGGCGGATGACCACCACGTACATGGACTACATGCACCTCAACGCGGCGGCCCACACGTGGCCCGTGGAGTGAGCGCCGCGACGCGCTGAGCGGGCGGCCCGGAGTTCCCCGCCCCCGCGTTTCGATCGCGGCCGGGTTCGGGGCGGGCGCCGCGGATTCCTCTCCCGGCGCAGGCTCGGCCCGCTCGGCGACGAGGGTGGGGCGCGGCCATGTGTTCCGGGGGCAGGGCCCCGGCGTCGACCCGGCCCCGGGGAACGAACACCGTCGTGTCAGGATGCCGGGTGACCACAGTGTTCCCGGAGGCTTCCTGACGTGAGTGAGACCGAGGTGGCCCTCGCGCCGCACCCCCTGCTGCTGCCCGACGGCGGACCCGCCGCGGACGCGTGGTCGCTGGACCCGGCGCTGAAACACCTGAACCACGGCTCGTTCGGCGCCGTTCCGCTGGTCGCGCAGGCACGGCAGGCACGGCTGCGCGCCGAGATGGAGCGCGCCCCGGTGGTGTGGTTCCCGGAACTGCCCGGCCGGCTCGCCGCCACCCGCGTCGAGCTCGCCGACTTCCTGCACGTCGACGCCGGTGACCTCGCCCTGGTGCCGAACGCCAGCGCCGGCGCCAGCGTGGTCTACAACGCCCTCGCGCGCCGCCGCGGCGGGGAGATCGTCGTCACCGACCACGGCTACGGGGCCGTCACCATGGGCGCCGAAAGACTGGCACGCCGCTGGGGCGGCCGGGTGCGCACGGCGCGGGTACCGCTCGGCGCGGACGAGGACGAGGCGTACGAGGCCGTGGCCGCCGAGATCGGCGAGGCCACCGACCTCGTCGTGGTCGATCAGATCACGTCGGCGACCGCACGCCGGCTGCCGGTCGAGCGGATCGGGGCGGAGGCACGCCGGCAGGGCATCCCGGTGCTCGTGGACGGCGCCCACGCGCCGGGTCTGCTCGGCACACCGCTCGCCGACGCGACGTACGACTTCTGGACCGGCAACCTCCACAAGTGGGGCTGCGCTCCGCGCGGCACCGCGGCCCTTGTCGCCCGCGGGCCCCTTCGTGACCGGCTCCACCCGCTGATCGACTCGTGGGGCGCCCAGGACCCGTACCCCGACCGCTTCGACCAGCAGGGGACGCTCGACGCCACCTCCTACCTCGCCGCGCCCACGTCCCTCGACTTCGTCGAGTGCACCTGGGGCTGGTCCGCCGCTCGCCGGTACATGGACCGGCTGGCGGACTACGCCGCCCATGTCATCGGCGCCGCTTTCACCCGGCTCACCGGTGATGACAGCCGGGCCGACGTAGGGATGCCCGTCCCGGGCATGCGCCTGGTGCGGCTGCCGGACGGCCTCGGACGCAGCCGGATCGAGGCCGACGCGCTGCGCGACCGGGTGGCCCGCGAACTCGCCGTCGAGGCCGCCTTCACCAGTTTCGACGGCATCGGCTACCTACGTGTCTCCGCCCACGTCTACAACACCCCGGCCGACTACGAGCACTTCGCCGAGAAGTACGTCCCCGTACTCGGTAACTGGGCCCGGGAGCAGCACTGTTGAGTGATCAGGTCAAGCGTCCCGGCCCCTTGACTCCTTAGGCACACAACCGGATCCTCGTCCCAGGTATTGCGCGGGTCATGACAACCTTAAGGGTTGGCCAACCGCGCCTTCCCGCCGACCGAGGGACGTGGGCCGTGACGCAGACTCGACGTTCTTACCGCAGCCGCAGAAACGTCACCCTGCTGTCGTTGCTGCTGCTGGTACTGACCGTGGTCCTCGGGCCCACCCCGAGTTCGGCCGCCGGCAACGACTGGTGGACCCCCACCGCACGACCCGCCCCGGACGTGCAGATCGACGTCACCGGCGAGCCGTTCACCGGCACCACCTCCACGGGCGAGGTACGCGGGTTCGTCGACGCGCACAACCACCTGTTCGGCAACGAGGCCTTCGGCGGCCGGCTGATCTGCGGCAAGGTCTTCTCCGAGGCCGGTGTCGCCGACGCCCTGAAGGACTGCCCCGAGCACTACCCCGACGGCTCACTCGCGCTCTTCGACTACATCACCCACGGCGGCGACGGAAAGCACGACCCGGTCGGCTGGCCGACGTTCAAGGACTGGCCCGCGTACGACTCGATGACCCATCAGGCCGACTACTACGCCTGGGTGGAGCGGGCCTGGCGTGGCGGACAGCGCGTGCTCGTCAACGACCTCGTCACCAACGGCATGATCTGCTCGATCTACCCCTTCAGGGACCGCGGTTGCGACGAGATGACGTCGATCCGGCTGCAGGCGAAGATGACGTACGACCTCCAGGCGTACATCGACAAGATGTACGGCGGCACCGGTAGGGGCTGGTTCCGGATCGTCACCGACAGCGCGCAGGCGCGCGCGGTCGTGGAGCAGGGCAAGCTGGCCGTCGTCCTGGGCGTCGAGACCTCCGAGCCCTTCGGCTGCAAGCAGGTCCTCGACATCCCGCAGTGCGGCAAGGCGGACATCGACAAGGGGCTGGACGAGCTGTACGCGCTCGGCGTCCGCTCCATGTTCCTGTGCCACAAGTTCGACAACGCGCTGTGCGGCGTCCGCTTCGACTCGGGCGGCCTCGGAACGGCCATCAACGTCGGGCAGTTCCTGTCGACCGGCACCTTCTGGGGGACCGAGAAGTGCACCGGCCCGCAGCACGACAACCCCATCGGGAGCGCGTCGTCGGCGGCGGAGTCGGACCTGCCGGCGGGCGTGGCCGTCCCCGCGTACGACGCGGACGCCCAGTGCAACAAGCGCGGTCTCACCGAGCTCGGCGAGTACGCGGTGCGCGGCATGATGAAACGCAAGATGATGCTGGAGATCGACCACATGGGTGTCAAGGCCGTCGGCCAGGCGCTGGACATCCTCGAGTCGGAGTCCTACCCCGGTGTGATCTCCTCGCACAGCTGGATGGACCTGAACTGGACCGAGCGGGTCTACTCCCTCGGCGGCTTCGTCGCCCAGTACATGCACGGCTCCGAGGGGTTCGTCGCGGAGGCGGCGCGGACCAAGGCGCTGCGCGACGAGTACGGCGTGGGCTACGGCTTCGGCACTGACTTCAACGGCGTCGGCGACCACCCCGCCCCGCGCGGTGCGGACGCCGCGAACAAGGTCACGTACCCCTTCAAGAGCGTCGACGGGGGCTCCGTCATCGACCGACAGACCTCCGGCGAGCGCACCTTCGACATCAACACCGACGGCGCGGCCCATGCCGGCCTGATCCCCGACTGGATCGAGGACATCCGGCAGGTCGGCGGCCAGGACGTGGTGAACGACCTGTTCCGGGGCGCCGAGTCCTACCTCGGCACCTGGCGGGCCACGGAACAGCACCAGGCCTCGGTGAACCTCGCGAAGGGGCATCCGGCGAGCGCCAGTTCGTCCGAGTGGAACCCGTTCACCAGCTACCAGCCAAGCCGTGCCGCCGACGGCGACGACTCCACGCGCTGGGCCGCCGACTGGAGCGACGACCAGTGGTGGCAGGTCGACCTGGGCTCCACCCACCTCGTCTCCCGGGTGACGCTGGACTGGGAGCGCGCCTACGGCAGGTCGTACCGCATCGAACTCTCCACCGACGGTACGAACTGGGGGACCGCCTGGTCCACCACCTCCGGCGACGGCGGCCTGGACACGGCCCGGTTCACCGGGACCCCGGCCCGCTACGTCCGTGTCCACGGCCTCGCGCGCGGCACCGACTGGGGATACTCGCTGTACGAGGTCGGGGTCCACAGCGCCTGAGGCGAGGGCCGTCGGGCCGCAGGCATGCCGTCCGTACAACGGGACGGGCGGCATGCGGAAGCGACGACCGCCGCACGGTCATCGCCCGTGCAGCCAGCCGCACGGCTTGACGTGTACTCGGCGAAGTGGGTTATGGGAGCGCTCCCACCTAATCCGTCCGCAGCCTGAGTTTCTTGGCGCTCACTTCCTGGAGCCGACGGCCAGACCGTCACCAGCTTGTGGGGCGGCACGCCCCAGCAGGCTGGTAGCGCGGTGACCGTCACGCCCGCCTCCTACACCACCACCATCCCCGTCGGCGGCTCGGTGACCGTCGGGTTCCTGGCGGACAAGGGCGCCACCAACACCGTCCCGACCGCCTTCACCCTCAACGGCTCCAGCTGCGCGACGAGGTGAACACGCCGGCCGGCGAGGTGGTGGGACGCACACCTCGCCGGCCGGCCCTCCTGCCCGCCACGGCCATGCCGGCGCCCTTCCGGGCATCCGACAGCGGATGACAAGAGGGTGCCTGCGAGGTGGCTGCGAGGTCCGACTCCGACCCCGTGTGCCGACGGTGGCGCCTCCGTGACCGTCCCGACGGCGAGGGACGACGCCGGCCACGACCGCACCATGACCCTGACCACGGTGAACGCGACCGTGGACGCCCGGCGTGATCGACCCGGCCGCGGGGACCCCTCGGGTGCGTCGCCAGGAATGCAAGATCACGCAGGAGCCCATACCGTCGAAGGCAACGACCAGCAGGCCCCACAGGCCGCCGGGCGGTCGGCGGAGGCCCGTTCGATGCGGGAAGAGCCCCTGTGAGACTGCCAGGCCACGCAGGGAGACACGCATGAGTCGCGCCAAGCGCAGGACCCGCAACGCCTCCCGCAAGCGGGCCGCCCCCGGGCTCAACGGCACCGTCCACACCAGGAGGCGGACCGAGTCCGTCGAAGGGCCGGGAACCTCGGCCCACGGCAAGGGCGCCGGCGAAGGGGCTGCCCCCGCACGCGCGGCACTCCACGAGGAGCGAGTGCCGCCGGCGCCGCACGCGGGCGCCCCCGGTCGCGGCGAGACCGCGGCGACCGCCGCCGCTCAGGATGAGCCGGTGCCGGGCCACCCGGCCGCGGGAAAGCCCGCGCCCCAGCCCGCCCGCGCACTCCGCTCTCGGCCCGACACGCCCGCGCCCGACACGCCCGCGCCCGACACGCCCGCGCCCGACACGCCCGCGCCCGACGGGTCCGCGCCCGACACGCCCGTGCCCGACGGGTCCGTGCCCGACACGCCCGTGCCCGACACGCCCGTGCCCGACGGGTCCGTGCGCGACGGGTCCGTGCCCGACACGTCCGTGCCCGAGGGGTCCGTGCCCGACACGTCCGCGCCCGACATGCCGGTGCCCGACGGGTCGTTGCGCGACGCGGCAAGCCGGTCGAACCCGCCGACCGCGCGCGACACTTTCCCGTACCGCCGCCCCGCAAGGGGCCCTTCGCCTCGGCCGCGGGCGATGCGCATGCGCATATCGGAGGCAGCACCCTGGTCCGTGACGGTGATGAGCTTCCTGCTCCTCGGTGGTCTCGGCGTCCTCACCGTCGTCGCCTCGGCCGCAGCCTGGGGTCTGGCCGCGATCCTCGCGCCGGACGCCCTGCCCCGGCTGAGCACGTTCCTGACCATCGCGTTCACCGTCATCACCCTGGAAGTCGTCCTGGGCTCGTGTCTGGCAGCCTTGACCACCTTCCTGTACAACCTGACCGCCCCGTACAACGGCGGCCTCGAAATCTCCCTCACCGACGACCTCGGTCCCACCGAGGCGGGCGCCAACGCCCAGTTGGCCATCGACCGCGCCGGCAGCCGCGCCCGCCGCTACCTGCGCGCCCGCACCCCGGCCTGGGTCACCGACGCGGTGCGGCACCTGTCCGCCAGGTGCGGCTCCCTGCGGGGCAGGAAGCCGCCCGAACCGAGCGAGCATGCGGTCCCCGTCCGGCCGGACGCCGGCCAAGGGGAGTGACGTGAACAGCGTCGTCGGGAGTGGCTCCCCTTCCTACGGCGGATCACCTCGGGGCGCCTGGCAGCCACGCGACCCCCTGCACCCTGCCACGGGCACTGCTCAGGACCGGTCCGCTCCAGAAGCAGGCGTTGCCTCGGCCTAGGAGCCGCCCAGCGACACCACGGTGGCGTCCGCGGATCCCTGGGGCGTCTCGAAGCTGACGGTGTCGCCGACACGGTGGCCCAGCAGTGCGCGCCCGAGCGGGCTGTCCTGCGTCACCAGGTTCTCGTCCGTGGCGGAGGCGATCTCGCCGATCTCGACGCTCTGCACCGCGCCGTCCGTGAACCGCACCGTGACGGTGCTGCCGACACCGACCACGCCGGCGGGAGCCGGTCCGGCGACCGCCGCCTGGTGCAGCCGCAGCGTGATGTCCTCGATACGGGCGTCCAGGCGCCGGAGGTCGTCGGCCCGCTGCAACTCGTCGGCCTCGTCCGCGTGGTCGCCCGGGGAGTCGTCGCCGCGCAGCGTCGCGGCGACGCCCTGCCGCTCGCTGTGGAGATCGGCAAGCTGCTGTTCCAGGGCGCGACGACCCTCGGCGCTGATCGGTTCGGGCCCACCCATGTCCGCTCCTTCGGTGACGGAACCTTCGGTGACGGAACGACCGAAGTCGGAGTACGGATAACACGCTGCACTGATATTACCGATATGTACGTCAATGTGATGCGGCCGAGCCGCCCGCCCCGGCCCCGGCTCAGCGGAGGAAGCCCTCGTAACTGCGCTGCTGGAGCTGGCTCTCGATCTGCTTCACGGTCTCCAGGCCGACACCCACGATGATCAGGATGCTGGTGCCGCCGAACGGGAAGTTCTGGCTGGCCCCGAACCCGACCAGCGCGATGGTGGGGACGAGGGCGATCACCCCCAGATACAGCGAACCCGGCCAGGTGATCCGGTTGAGCACGTACGACAGGTACGTCGCGGTCGGCCGCCCGGCCCGGATGCCCGGGATGAAGCCGCCGTACTGCTTCATGTTGTCCGCGACATCCTCCGGGTTGAACGAGATGGAGACGTAGAAGAACGCGAAGAACACGATGAGCAGGAAGTACAGGACGATGTAGATCGGGTGGTCGCCCTTGGTGAGGTTCTGGGTGATCCACCGCTTCCAGACGGAGTCCCCGCCCGCGAACTGTGCGACCAGGGCCGGGATGGACAGCAGCGAGGAGGCGAAGATGACCGGGATCACGCCTGCCTGGTTCACCTTCACGGGGATGTAGGTCGCGGTGCCGCCGTAGGACCGGCGGCCGATCATGCGCTTGGCGTACTGGACCGGGATCCGGCGCTGGGCCTGCTCGACGAAGACGACCAGGCCGACCATGGCGAGGCCGACGAGGATGACGGCGCCGAACTCGATCCAGCCGTCCGCCAGAGTGCCCTGCTTCTTGATGGCCCACAGCGCGGACGGGAAGGAGGCGGCGATCGAGATGAACATCAGGATCGACATGCCGTTGCCGATGCCGCGGTCGGTGATCAGCTCACCGAGCCACATGACCGTGGCGGTGCCGGCGGTCATGCAGATCACCATCGTGACGGTGGTGAAGATCGACTGGTTCGGAATGATGCCGGCGGCGACCGAGCAGCCGGAGAAGAGGGCGCCGCTGCGGGCGGTGGCGACGAGGCCGGTGCCCTGCAGGACGGCGAGCGCCACCGTCAGGTACCGGGTGTACTGCGTGATCTTCGTCGTGCCCGCCTGGCCCTCCTTCTTCAGGGCCTCCAGACGCGGGATGACCACGGTCAGCAACTGAAGGATGATGCTGGCGGTGATGTACGGCAGGATGCCGAGCGCGAAGATCGTGATCTGGAGCAGCGCGCCCCCGCTGAAGAGATTGACCAGTCCGAACAGTCCCTGGTTGCCGGAGGCCTCGTTCACACATGTCTGGACGGCCTTGTAATTGACGCCGGGGATCGGGACGTGGGTCCCGACCCGGTAGAGCACGATCATGCCCAGTGTGAAGAGCAGCTTCTTACGCAGGTCAGGCGTCTTGAAGGCATTGACGAACGCGGTGAGCACGGTCTCTCCTGCAACCCTTCGCGCATGGGCCGTCGGGGTCGGCGATGACGACAGGACATCGATACGACGGCTGGTGCCGCCGTCCTGATCGGTTCGGGCCCCACATGAATGACTCCACATGCGTCGCCCGACACCTGTTCAACGGAATTTGCGACATATGGGCGCATGTCTGCGGGGTGTGCATCGGCCCGGGAGCGATGGTGACTCACCTCTCGAAGGAGGCGTAGGCAGCCTCCTGCCGCCACTGGACGCCGGCCTTCGGGCTGCCGGCGACGAGTCGGCGGCACTCCGCGCTCGGGGTACGGCCGCTGCCGGGCAACTGGCCGGTGCAGGCGGCCGCGGGGCGGTAGCCGTCGCGGGTGGGGTTGCCCCGCCACAGGCTCCGGCCGGGGAGGAACGCGTACTCGAGGGAGGCGCGGGCCAGGTCCTTCAGCTCGGGGTAGGTCAGGCCGTAGGTCTGGGCGGCGTACTGGTACTCATGGGTGACGTCGATGCGGGAGACACCGGGGTCGTCGGTCGCCAGGACGACCGGTACGCCGTAGGAACGGTAGGTGTTGAAGGGGTGTTCGGCGCCGCGCACGCCGAGGATCTGGGCGTTGCTGGTGAACGGCACCTCGACGGCGATCTGGCGGGCGGCCATCGTACGGGCCGTCTGCTGCCAGTCGTCCTCCTGGACCAGGTCGACGCCGTGGCCGACCCGCTCCGTGCCGGCGACGTTCACGGCCTGCTCGATGTGGAACTTCAGGTCCTCGGGCTTGACCAGCCCGGGCCACAACTCGCCCGCGTGCAGGGTGACATGGGCCCGGGGGTAGACGGTGCGCAGGTAGTTGAGCATGCGCATCTGCAGGCTGTAGTTCGCCAGCGAGCTGTCCCAGTCCTCGGGCTGGACGAGGTTGACGGCGACGAACCGGGAGTCGCGCTCGGCGAGCCGCATACCGAGGGCCAGCTGCGTGAAGACGCGCTCCGGCGAACTGCCGCGGCTGACCTGGGAGATCCAGCGCACGGTCAGCGCACAGCCGGGGCGGGGACGGCTGGTGCCGCAGCGGGCGGCCGTACGGAACTCGGCGTCACCGTCGTCGGCTTCCATGCGGGCGTCGGCCACGACCTTGTCGAGCCTGCCGCCGGCCACGAGCCTGGCGTGCAGCGCGGCCAGGTCGGGGTCCCAGCCGACCTCGGCGGCCAGCTGCCTGGCGCCGTCGGAGGCCGGGGTGATCATGGTTTCCAGGTAGAACTGGTTCTGCGCCGCGTCCGTGTCGGCGACCTGGGCGAGCAGCTTTCCGCGATGGCGCCAGGGCACCTCGCCGAACTTGTTGAAGGTGTCGAAGAAGTAGTCGTGACCGTTCTGGTCCGGCGGGAAGTCCTGCATCGACCAGGCGCGCACGATCGCCTCATGGAAGTCGCGGTCGGTGCGGGCGTCGGCTGCCGGGCGGGTGCCGGGGCCGCACGGCGGTACGACGGCGGTCAGCGTGGCCGTGTCGACACACAGCCCGTCCTCGGCGGCCAGCTCGATCAGGTACTCGGTCCTGACCGCCCCGGAGAGGTGGTTGTGCAGGTCGCCGCCCTTGGGCAGGTGCCGGAAGAAGCCGTGCAGCAGCCTGGGGTCGTTGCGGATCGACTCCAGGTACGCGGCCGTCCGCGCCTCCGCGGCCGTCATCGGCCGGGGCACGCCCGGGACGGCCCCGGTGTGCGCGGTCGCGGGCGGCGCCGCCGACAGGGACGCGAGGCAGAGCAGGGACAGGGCACCGAGTCCGGCGGAGCGCGCCGTGCGGCGTGAGGGGTGCGCGGCCCGGGGGCCGTCAGGGGTCGTCACATCAGGATGATCATCACATCATCCCGGTCGGTCCCGGCCGCCGCGCGGTGAGCACGACGGAGTCACCCGCGCGGGCGCAGCCGCGACCGGGCCGCCCGCACAGGCCGACCGCGCCGTACGGGTGCGCACCGGCCGCATGGGTCTCGGGCGCGGGCGCTGGTGACCCGCGGTGTCTACGGGACGTGCGGTCGCTCAGTCCGTCGCCGGATTCGGCCGGCTGACGCTCGCGTGCTCCGCCAGCGCCCGCTGCCGGGCGTAGTCGACGGCCGCCGCCAGAGTCTGGATGTCGTAGGCACCGTGGTGACGTCGGCCGTTGATGAAGAAGCTGGGTGTACCGGAGACGCTGCTGAGGTCCGCGGAGTCCACGTCCTCCGCCACCCGGGGGGCGCCACGGTGCCGCTCCAGGTCCTGCCGGAACCGCTCCATGTCCAGCCCGAGTTCCTGTGCGTAGCGCAGCAGGTCGCGTGCCTGGAGAGCGTCCTGCCGTTCCAGCAGGAGGTCGTGCATCTCCCAGAACCGCCCCTGGCGAGCGGCGGCTTCCGACGCTTCCGCCGCCAGTTGCGCGTGCGGGTGGACGTCGGTCAGGGGAAGGTGCCTCCACACGTAACGCACGTCTGCGTCGCTGCCCAGCAACTCCCGCACCACCGCCTCGGCCTGGCCGCAGTACGGGCACTCGAAGTCGCCGTACTCCACCAGCGTGACCACTGCCCGTTCGGGTCCGCGGATACGGTCATGGCGCGCGTCGACGGCGACCGCGAGGTCGGTCAGCGGATCGGCGTTGCCCAGCAGCGCCCGGGCCCGGCGGGCGGCCGGCAGCAGGTTCATCACACCGGTGACCGCGCAGCTCACCGCGAAGGCGCCGACCAGGGTGGCGAGGATGCCGATGCGCGCCTGGTCCAGTTCCTCGCCCTCGAAGGCCAGTGAGGCGATCAGCAGGGACACCGTGAAAGCCGCCCCGGCGATCGCTCCGCCGGCGGTGACCGAACCCCAGCCGACCCCGGGCCGCAGCCTCCCGCCCGACAGCAGCCGTGCGGCTGCCATGGACCCGACGAGCCCGATCATCTTGCCCACCACACAGCCGCACACGATGCCCAGCGTGATCGGCGAGGTGAACGCGTCGGCGAGTTTCCCGCCGCTCAGTTCGATGCCGGCGTTGGCCAGTGCGAACAGCGGCACGATGCCGAAGCTCACCCATGGCAGGAACTTCTGTTCCAGCCGCTCGTTGGGGGAGATCGCCGCGGTCAGGCCCAGTACGGCCGAGCGCTGCAACTCGGGTGTGGGCTGCTCCCGGAACAGGCGGAAGAGACGGCTGGCCTGCTCCAGATCCTCGCGCGGTGCCGGGTAGGCGACGACCAGCGCGCCGACGGCGAGTCCGGTCACGACCGGGTCCACCCCGGCCTCGTGCAGTGCCACCCAGACGACCAGCGACAGGACGGCGCAGTACCGCCCCTTGCGGACCCGTGCCAGCCGCAGCAGCGTGATGACCAGCAGCGTGCCCACGGCCACCAGCAGCGCGGGCAGGTGGATGTCGTCGCTGTAGAAGACCGCGATCACCAGGAGCGCGACCAGGTCGTCGACGACCGAGATGGACAGGATGAACGCTCGTAGGGAAGCCGGCAGCCGCGACCCGAGTACGGCCAGGATGCCCAGCGCGAAAGCGGTGTCCGTCGACATCGCCGTACCCCAGCCGTGCACCGAGTCCCGGCCCGCGTTGAACGCGAAGTAGATCAGGGCCGGAACGACCATGCTGCCCAGGCCGGCCACCGCACTCAGCAGCACCCAGCGCCGGTCACGCAGTTCCCCCATGTCGAACTCGTGCCGAGCCTCCAGGCCGACGACGAAGAAGAACAGGCTCATCAGCCCGGCGTTGATCCACTCGTGCAGGGTCAGTGACAGGTGCTTCGTGTCGAAGCCGATCGTGAAGTGCGCCTGCCACACGGCCTCGTACGAGTGCATGTCGATGTTGGCCCACAACAGCGCGACGGCCACCGCGCCGAGGAGCAGGACGGCACTGCCTGTCTCGGTCTGCACGAAGGAACGCCAGCGCGTCTTGCTCTGCGTTGCCAGTCCCTGGGATGCCTCGGTGGACTCGTAGCCGCTCACGTGCCGATTATCACTGCCGGCCAGGTGATGGGCGGCCGGGACTCGACACCGGCGACAGTGACCTGAGGCTCCTTGCTGGCGGCGCGTCATGTAAGGCGCCCGGAGCCGTCCTGGAAGCCCTGGTCCGAGAGGTGTGTGCGTTGTCACGCCCGTCGAGGGTGGTCTGAGTTGTTTGCATCACAGCGGAAATGTCCATTTGGCGTCCATGCTCGAAGCGGCGATCGGCTCCTGAACTGGAGCCTGCTGTCGATGTCTTGGGCGTGCCGTTCTGAAGTGACCCATGGCACAGCGCCCGCGACAAGCCTCCCCAATCCTCCCGGAAGGACACGTTATGTCCGCTTTCCTTTGCCCTCCTGCCGTGATTCACGGAGAGTACGCCGTGGAAACCAGCCAGATCGTGGCGGAGGTGCGCGACCGGCATCCGCATGCGACGTGGACGCCGCGGATCGACGGAATCGCGGCCAGTACGGGCATAGAGACCCGCGGGTGGATGCTGCCGCTGGACGCCGCCGTAGCGCCCGGCAAGGGCGGTGGCCTGCAGGCCGTCGGCAGCGCGTCGGCCCAAGAAGCACTGGCGCGTGAAGGGTTCACCCGGCAGGACGTGGACCGCGCGATCGCCGCGCTCGAGGCGATACCCGCGCCGCAGACCGTCCAGGAGCGCACCGCGCCGGCCTGGGAGGCGGTGCAGTCCTACGGGGAGCATGCGGCGCGCGGAGCCCTGCAGATCGCCGGGCTGGACGCCGCGGACATCGACTGCCTGATCACCAGTCACTCCACCACCCCCGCGCTGCCGGGGCTGGACGTCGCCCTGGCCAACAGGCTTTCGCTGCGCAACGACGTGATGCTGCTGCCGGCCACGCAGTGGGCCTGCATCGCGGGAACCCGCTCCCTGGCGCTGGCGGCCGATCTCGTGGCCGCGGACCCCGACCGGGTGGTCCTGGTCGTGATCTCGGAGGCGCTGAGCACCACCTACCAGCCCGCGGACGACACTCTTGAGTCCCTGATCGTCCGGCTGCTGTTCGCGGACACCGCGGTCGCCGCCGTGGTCACGGGCCGCCCGAGGAGCGAATCGGTGCTACGGCTGGACGCCGCCTGGCACCACACCCTGCCCGGCACCCAGGACCTGCACCGCCTGGACACGCGGGCGGACGGCACCCACTTCGTGATGGACCGGCGTGGGCCGCGCGCCGTGCAGGAGACGGTCACCGCGATGTGGGAGTGGCTGCGCCTCCGTTACGAGGACGCCCCCGACTCCTGGCACCCGGACGTGCTGCTGGCGCACCCCGGGGGGACCCGGGTGCTGGAGTACATGGAGCAGACGATGCCCGACGCGTGGCCGTCGGGGCTGCTGGACTACAGCCGCGACAGCTACACCAGCGGCAACCGCGGAGGCGCCGCCGTCTTCGACATCATGCGGCGGGCCTACGACGCCGGGCAGAAGTCGGGCAGCCGCGCCGTCCTGTACGCGGCGGCACCGGGCCTCACCGCCACCGCCCTGGAAGGGGAGTGGCTGTAGCCGGAAGGAGGGGTGGCGGCCGTACGGACCCACACCGGCCGCGCGGCGCACGGCCGACCCGCGTCACCTCGCGACTTCCGCCCAGACCACCTTGCCGGTGTCCGTCCACCGCACGCCCCACCGCGTGCTGAGCCTGTGCACGACGTACAGGCCGCGACCCCGGTCGTCGTAGAGGCCGCCCCGCCTCAGACGCGGCCTGCCGTTGCCGGTGTCCCCCACCTCGCACAGCAGGCTGTTGCCGGCTCTGATCAGCCGTACCGTGACGGGGCCGGTGGCGAAGCGCACCGCGTTGGTGACCAGCTCGCTTGCCAGGAGCAGCACGTTGTCCCGGGTGTCGTCCCTGGCGTGCCACCGCCGCAACAGCGCGGAGAGCAGCACGCGGGCACGGGCGGGCGCGTCGTCGCGGGCGGGCAGCCGCCAGGTCGCGGTGTCCTCCTTGCGGTAGCCGATCATCCGCGCCAGCAGCAGGGTCACGTCGTCGCGCTGGTGCGCGGGTGCCAGCGCGGAGACCACGTGCCGTGCGGCCTGCTGGAGGGCGTCCCAGGGGTGCACCGCGGACACGACGTCCGCCAGTCTGCCGATGCCGTCGTCGATCGACACGGTCGGATCCTCCACCAGGCCGTCCGTGTAGAGGGCGAGCAGAGAACCAGGGGGAACATCGAACGTGTGTACGTCGAACGGCTCTCGCAGTGCGAACTCGGCGCCCAGACCGGGATGCGGGTGGATCGCGAGCGGGCCCGCGCGCCCGTCCGGGGACACCAGGACCGGGGGAAGGTGGCCGGCGCTGGACAGCGCCATGCTGTGGCTGACCGGGTCGTAGAGGGCGATGCAGCAGGTCGAACCGAGGGCGCTGTAGCCGGCCGCCAGCCCCGACTCCGTGTCGTCCAGCAACGTCACGGTCTCGTCGAGGTGCTCCAGTACCTCGTCGGGCGCGAGCCCCGCAGACAGCAGTGCGCGGGCCTCCATGCTCAGCTGGCCCATGGTCGCCGCGGCTCCCAGGCCATGTCCGACGACGTCACCCACCACCAGCGCGGTACGACCGTCCGGCAGCGGAAAGCTGTTCACCCAGTCACCGCCGACCCCCGCGCTGTCGGGCGTGGCGGGCTGGTAGACGCTGGCGATCTCGATGGTGGTGCCGCCCATGCGGGGCAGCAGCCGGCGCTGCAACGCCAGCACCTGCTTGTGCTCGCGCTGGTGCTGACGGGCCAGGTCGACGTGATGGACGGTCCTGGCGACCAGTTCCTGCAGGTCGAACAGCTCGCTGTCACGGAAGGGGCTGCCGGCCCGCCGCCAGATCTCGGCCAGGCCCAGGACGACCGGCGGCTCGCCGTCCAGGACCAGTGGTATGCACGCCACACCCGCCGACCGGTCGCCGGGCACCAGGGCACGTATCAGTCGCGGACTGCCGAGGACCCGCTCGACCGCCTTCCGGTCGGGTATGACGATGGCCTGCGGGGCGTCGTCCCGCCGCACCGCCTGCGCCAGCAGGCGACTCGCGTCGCCGGGAAGATCGTCGCCCGGAGTGAGATAGCCCTCGGGCCACGCCCGGTTCGGCACCAGGGCCGCCCGCCGCAGCCGGATGCGCCCTTGCGCCTGCCCGGTGACTCCCTCACCCGTCCACACGGTGAAGTCGAGGTCGACGGCGGCCACGTCTCCCCACGCCAGCAAGGACTCCGCCAGCGACTGCGCGGTCTCGCCGATGTCCAGCGAGGTGCCGATCGCGGTCTCGGCGGCGTACAGGTGCAGCCTCTTGGCCATGGCGATCACGGAGACGGTCAGGCCTTCCTGAGGCACCGCGGCGGGCAGGATGCTCAGCGACACCACCAGCTCCGACCCGTCGCGGCGCCGCAGGCGCTGGATCCGCGCGACATGCGCCTCACCGGTCTCCAGAACCTGCCGCAACCGACGGGTGACCGTCGGTACGTCCCCGGAGGGCAGGAGATCGACGAAAGGACTCCCGGGCACGGCGTCCAGACCGGCGAACACCGGGGCCTCCAGATTGGAGCGGATCACTCTCAGATCCCGGTCCAGGTTGATCACGCCGAGTATCTGATCCTGGCGGCCGGCTGCCGGTCCGTCGGGCACGCGTAGACGCGTGCCGCGCTCGCCGCGCCCGGCGGCCGGTTCCGCTCCGCCACGGGGGACGTAACGCCCCAGCGCGCTGCTGACCATGTCGAACGGCGACGACGACGAGGAGGATGGTGTGGAGTCCATGTGGCACTCTCAGCAATCGCCGACGCAGCGCCGGAGCCGTGCTCGGACCCGGCGACGGGGCCCCGAGATCCCTGACCGCACACCTCATTGAATATCACCGGGGCCCGCTTCGCCCACACCGGCGGATCACGCGACGAACGCGCACAGTGAACGGATGCCAGCCCTGCCGCGCACTCCCCGGAGCCGGCGGCCGACCGTGTTCAAGCGGGCTGTTCAGAGGCGCCGGTCCGCAGCGGCAGACCCAGGCGCTCGGCGAGTTCGGGTACGTCGACGCCGAAGGTCTGCCGCACACGGACCCCGTCCGGGGTGATGTCGAAGACGGCCAGATCCGTGTAGACGCGGTCCACGCACGCCAGGCCGGTGAGCGGGTAGCCGCACTCGGAGACCAGCTTGGGCGCTCCGTCCCGGGTGAACAGGTTCATCATCACGAAGACCTTCTTCGCCCCGATGGCCAGGTCCATGGCCCCGCCGACCGCGGGAATGGCGTCGGGCGCGCCGGTGTGCCAGTTGGCCAGGTCGCCGCGTGCGGAGACCTGGAAGGCGCCGAGGACGCAGATGTCCAGATGACCGCCGCGCATCATCGCGAAGGAGTCCGCGTGGTGGAAATAGGCGGCGCCCGGCAGCTCGGTGACGGGAACCTTGCCCGCGTTGGTCAGGTCCGGATCGATCTGGTCCTCCGACGCGGCGGGGCCCATGTTGAGCATGCCGTTCTCGGTGTGCAGAACGACGCCGGAACCGGGGGAGAGGTGGTCGGCCACGAGGGTCGGCTGGCCGATGCCGAGGTTGACGAAGGCTCCCTGCGGGATGTCACGGGCGATCAGGGCGGCGATGTCGTGCTTGCCCAGCGGGCCCTGACCGCTGGTCGTCGGGGAGGTCCGGGTCATGAGTGATCAGCCACCTGTACTACACGGTCGACGAAGATGCTGGGCGTCACGACGGTCTCGGGATCGATCTCGCCGGTCTCGACGATCTCGCGGACCTGGGCGACCACGGTGGTGGCCGCGGTGGCCATGACGGGACCGAAGTTCCGCGCGGTCTTGCGGTAGACGAGGTTGCCCATCCGGTCCGCACGATGAGCGCCGATCAGCGCGAGGTCACCGCCGATGGGGTACTCCAGCACATGGAGGCGGCCGTTGATCTCACGCACCTCCTTGCCTTCGGCGAGCAGCGTGCCGACACCGGTGGGGCAGAAGAAGGCGCCGATACCGGCTCCGGCGGCCCTCAGCCGTTCTGCCAGAGTGCCCTGGGGGACCACCTCGAGTTCGATCCGGCCGGCCCGGTAGAGGTCGTCGAACACCCAGGAGTCCGCCTGGCGGGGGAAGGAGCAGATCACCTTGCGGACCCGTCCCTCGGCCAGCAGCGCGGCAAGGCCCGTGTCGCCGTTGCCGGCGTTGTTGGAGACGACCGTGAGGTCCGTGGCCCCCTGCCGTATCAGAGCGTCGATCAGAGCCACCGGCATGCCCGCCATGCCGAAGCCCCCGACGAGCACCGTGGAGCCGTCCTGGACGTCGGCGACCGCCTCGTCCGCATGAGCGCACAGCTGCGTGGTCACCTGCTGCCCCCGGCGACGTTCTCCAGCACCACGGCGAGGGCCTGGCCGACACCGATGCAGATCGCCGCGACGCCCCACCGCTTGCCGGATTCCTGCAGACGGCGGCAGAGGGTGCCCAGCAGGCGGCCACCGGACGCACCGAGAGGGTGGCCGAGCGCGATGGCCCCGCCCTTGGTGTTGACGATCGCCGGGTCGACATCCCAGGCGTCCAGGCACGCCAGCGCCTGCACGGCGAACGCCTCGTTCAGTTCGACGGCGTCGACGTCGGCCCAGGAGATACCCGCGCGCTTGAGTGCCCTGTTCACGGCCTCGACGGGTGCGTATCCGAACATCTGCGGATCCACCGCGGCCACGCCGCGGCCCGCGACGCGGGCGAGGGGATCCACGCCGATGCGGTCGGCGGCCGCGGCCGAACCGAGCAGCACCGCGGAGGCACCGTCGTTCAGCGGCGAGGCGTTCCCGGCCGTGATGAGGCCGTCGGCCCGGTAGGCGGGCTTGAGCGTGGCGAGCTTCTCCATGGTGGACCCGGGGCGGATGCCCTCGTCGCGTTCCAGAACGGTGGATTCGCCGTCCGAGACGGGGACGACCAGGTCGTCGTAGAAGCCCGCGTTCCAGGCGTCGTCCGCGAGCCGGTGGGAGCGGAGGGCGAACGCGTCCTGGCGCTCGCGGGAAATGGCGAAGCGGTCGCCGAGCTGTTCGTTCGCCTCGCCCAGGGAGACCGTCCACTCCTTGGGCATGCGCTCGTTGACCAGGCGCCAGCCGAGCGTGGTGGACACGGCGGTGACGTCCCCTGCGGGGAAGCCGCGCCCGGGCTTGGGCAGAACCCAAGGGGCGCGGGTCATCGACTCGACTCCACCGGTGAGGACGATGTCCGCGTCGCCGCTCTCGATGCCGCGCGAGGCGATGAGTGCCGCGTCGAGGGACGATCCGCACAGGCGGTTGACGGTGGTCGCGGGCACCGAGGTGGGCAGGCCCGCGAGCAGGACGGCCATCCTGCCGACGTTGCGGTTGTCCTCGCCGGCGCCGTTGGCGTTGCCCCAGACGACGTCGTCGATGCGTCCGGGATCCAGTGCGGGGGTCTTGGCGAGGACCCCGCCGATGACCTGTGCCGCGAGGTCGTCGGGCCGGACCTCCGAGAGGGCGCCCCGGAAGCGGCCGAAGGGGGTTCGCACCGCCGAGTAGAGATAACTGTCGGTCATGCCGCCACGGTAGGAGCGCGGACTGCGGTGCGTCCAAGACCCAATCTGCATGGATTGATAAGCTGATCTTATAGAATCGGCGTATGGAGCTGCGACAGATCCGGTACTTCCTGGCGCTGGCCGAGGAATGCCACTTCGGACGGGCGGCCACCCGCCTGCACGTGGCTCAACCAGCCCTCTCCCAGCAGATCAAACAGCTGGAGAAGGAGCTCAGGACCACACTGTTCACCCGCTCCACCCGGCACGTGGCCCTGACCGAGGCCGGACATCACCTCCTGGAGCACGCCCGCACCCTGGTCGCGGAGGAGGAGCGCGCCCGCCGGCACATGACAGAGCTGGCCGACGGCCACGCCGGACGGGTCTCGACCGGCTTCATCGGCACCGCCACCTACGACCTTCTGCCCCAGGTCGCACGCACCGTACGAGCCCGGCTGCCCAGGATCACCATGGACCTGCGCGGCGAACTCCTCACCCCCGACCTGGTCGACGGACTGCTCGCCGGCACCTACGACCTGGCGGTCCTGCGCGGCCCCGCCGACCACGAGGACATCCGCACCACACCCCTGCGGTCCGAATCCCTGCTGGCCGTGCTCCCCTCGCACCATCCCCTCGCGGCCCGGCGACGCATCTCGCTCAAGGCCCTGGCCGACGAGCCGTTCGTCATCCACTCCTCGCGATCCTCCATGTACGGCCGGGTCCTGGCCGCATGCCGGCGCGCCGGATTCCAGCCCACCTCGCTGATGGAGGTCGGGGAGACGGCGACCCTGGTCGTCTTCGTGGCCGCCGGACACGGCGTCGCCCTCGTTCCCTCACCGGTGCAGAGCCTCCGCCTCGCCAGCGTCGCCTACGTGCCCCTCACCCAGACGGAATCCGTCGATCTGGTCCTCGCGAGCCATGCCCGGCGCACCACCCCCGCGACCGATCAGGTCGCTGCTGTGATCAAAGAGTGCGTGGACGGCCTTGAACACCGGGAAGCCCCGCCCTCTACGCTGGAGGGATGACGAGCGGCACGACCGGTGCTCCGGTGCGCTTCAGTACGACCGGTCTTCCCGAGGCGGAACGCATCGCCCTGTGGGAAGAGCACAACGCCGAGGCCCTGATCGGGCTGCGCTGCCGTTCCCTGCACGACACCGCCCTCGACGCGACGGAGATCAACCTCCAGCTTCCCAGAGCACATCTCGCCCGGGTCCTCGGCAGCCCCCACGTCGTCGAACGACCCGACGCCGAGATCCGCCGCGTGCCCTCGGACGCCGTGGCCTGCTATCTGACCCTGGCCGGTGACGCCTTCTTCTACTACGACGACGGCGTACGGCTGCTGCGTCCGGGACAGCTGCTGGTCTGCGACGCCGACCAGCCCTTCATCCGGGGCTTCTCGCACGGCCTGGAGGAACTCGCGGTCAAGATCCCCCACACGGTGTGGCGTGAGCTCGGCGCGCCGCACTCCCTGCCGCAGCCGCTGGTCATCGACGCCGACGCGGTCCACACCCGGACTCTCGCCACCCTCGTCGCCCGGGCACTGCCACCCCAGTCCTCCATGGCCGCGAGCGTGGACGAGGACGCCGTGCTGGACCTGCTCGTGTCCGCCGCGAGCGGCCGCGCCCCCTCCCTCTCCACCGTCCACCTGACCGTCGCGAAGACCTACATCGACGACCACCTGGCCGACCTGGGGCTCTCGGCGGCCCGCATCGCCCGCGGCATCGGGATCAGCGAGCGCCACCTGTCCCGGGTGTTCGCCTCGGGTGGCACGAGCGTGCCGCGGTACCTGCTGCACCGCCGCCTCGAGCGAGCCCGCACGCTGCTGAGCACTGACGGAGAGGCGACGGTGGCCGAGGTGGCCGCGCGCTGCGGGTTCGCGTCGGCCGCCCACTTCTCCCACCGGTTCAAGGAACGCTACGGCCTGCGCGCCACCGACGTCCTGCGCGAGGCGCGCGCACGGTCCTAGCGGGGTGCGGGATCACGCGCCGTCGGGTGCCAGCACGATGTCGAAGCGGACCCGGGACCAGGGCCGCTCGCCGAGGTCGCGTCCGTCCGGCGTGGGCGTACCCGCCGGCTGAGCCACGAAGTCCTTGACGAGCGACTCCTTCACCCCGAACACGGAGTCCCGGTCCAGCAGTTCGTCACCGCGGACGAAGATGTGCGTGACCAGCGTGCGCAGCGCGGGAGCACTGACCATGAAGTGCAGGTGGGAGGCGCGCATGGGCGAACGGCCGGTCGCCGCCAGCAGTGCTCCCACCGGCCCGTCGTGAGGAATGGGATAGGGCGTCGGTGTGAGCCCCCAGAACCGGTAGCGGCCGTCGGCGTCGCTGAACAGGTGCGCCCGCGCCGCCATCCGGTCGTCCCCGTACTGCGTGTCGTAGAAGCCGTCCTCGTCGGCCTCCCACACCTCGATCCGCGCCCCGGCCACGGCTTTTCCGGCGGAGTCGGTGACGGTGCCCTCCACCCAGCAGGGTTCTCCGGCGGCTCCGAAGGCGAGATCGCCGCCCTGGGCGATCTCGGGGCTGTTGTCGACGAAGAACGGGCCGAAGACGGTGGCCTCGGTGGCGTCGTCGTACGCCTCGTTGTTGACCGCGACCGTCTGCATGGAGGCTCCGAGCACGTCCGACAGCAGGATGAACTCCTGGCGGCGCTCGTCGGTGATGTGACCGGTACGGGTGAGGAATTCGATCCCCTTGCTCCACTCGCCCTCGGTGAGCCGGACCTCTCGGACGAACGCGTGCAGGTGGCGGACCAGTGACTGCATGATCTCGCGCAGCCGCGGGTCGGTGCAGTCGCCGAAGGACGCCAGCACCTGGCGGGTGATCTGCTCCTCACGCTCCTGCTGCTCGGCCGGGACGGACGTACGGGGAGTGGGGGTGGCGCTCATCGGCCCTCCCAGGCGTTGCGGACGAGATCGGTGATCGCGTCGAGGGTGACGGGCCGCGGATTGCCCGCGGGCGCGGCGGCCACGACGGCCTCGGCCACGGCCGCGACACCGTCCCGGGGCATGCCGAGGTCGCGCAGCGAGCGCGGCGCACCGAGCCGGTCACGGAGCCCGGCGAGCCCCTCGACGGCGGTCAGGGAGCCGAAGGCCGCGGCCAGTCGCCGTTCGGCGTCAGGGGCGAAAGGCGCGTTGAAGGCGAGGACGTGGGGGAGGACCACCGCGTGGGTCTGGGCGTGCGGAAGGTTGAACATGCCGCCCAGCACATGGCAGATCTTGTGGTGCAGGCCGGACCCGGCGGAGGCGAACGCCACGGCGGCCAAGTAGGCGCCGTACAAAGCCTGTTCCCGGCCGTCCAGGGCCTGCGGGTCCTTCACGACCAGCGGCAGCCCCGCCCGCAGAGCCCGCACGCCTTCGGCGGCGAGGGCCTGGTTGATCGGATCGGTCCGCGGTGCCCAGAGGGAGTCCACGCAGTGGGCGAGCGCGTTGAGACCAGAAGCGACACTCAGCCCGACCGGAAGGGAGAGCGTCAGCGAGGCGTCGTAGACGACGGCACGCGGCAGGACCTTCGCGTCCGTACCGGTGGTCTTCACGGAGTCCTCGGTCAGCCCCCATACGGCGGTGGCCTCCGAGCCGGCGTACGTGGTCGGGACGGCGACGATCGGCAGCCCGGTGGTCAGCGCGACCGCCTTGGCCAGGCCCGTGGTGGAGCCGCCGCCGACACTGACCAGGGCGTCGACGTCCCCTTCGGCGGCCGCCGCCCGAGCCCGCAGGGCGACCTCGACGGGCACGTGCATGACGACGTCGTCGTGCCGGCGGACCACCGGCAGCCCGGCGGTGACGCGATCGGCGAGCTCCCGCTCGGCCGCCCCCGCGATGACCATCACCCGCCGTGCGCCGAGCGCGGCGACCTCCGCGGCCAGGCCCTCCTCGGCCGCGCCGGAGGCGAACCGCACCCGCTGCGGCAGCGTGTCGTGGACGAACCGCACGGTCTAGTCCCTTCCCAGGACGGAGAGCAGAGCAGCACGCAGCTGATCTGCGGGGTTCTCGGGCAGCTCCATGGCACGCCACGCGATGTGCTTGTCGGGCCGCACCAGCAGCACGCCGCTCTCGTCGATCTCGCGCAGCTTGGCCCAGTCGTAGTAGAGGTCGGTCACCTCACGTCCCGGACCGATGACGACGGTCTCGAGCGGGACGCCCAACTCCTCGCCGACCTTCTCGGCCGCCTGCTCCCACTCCTCGCCCGCGATGCCGGTCAGCAGCGTCCAACGGTCGTACGGCGCCAGGTCCATCAGCGCGTGACGGTGTGCGCTGTCCCCGACCCAGGCGTGCGGAAGATGCGCGCCGGGGACGGTCGACATCTCGTAGTACAGATCGGCATCGCGTGCGGGCGTGGGCAGTTCGCTGCCGTCGGGGACGACGGCCGTCGAGGTGTAGTGCTGGCCCAGCTCCACACCGTGTGCGTTGAACTCGTAGTTCTTCAGCTCCATCGCGCGCACCAGCGCGGCCCGCTTGGCGGCCCCGGCAGGGGTGTTGGCCTTGCGTTCCTCGATGGCGGCCGTCATCGAGGCCTCGTCCGGCGCCCCGAGAACGCCCAGTGCCTCGAAGATGTCGATGAACTCGCGGCTGGACTTGTTGGCGCGCTGGACGATGCGCTCGGCGACGGGAGCCCGTTCGGCCGTGTAGGTCTCCAACAGCCCTGGCCCCGCATGCCCCTTGAGCACGGCCGCGATCTTCCAGGCGAGGTTGTACGCGTCCTGGACGGAGGTGTTGGAGCCCAGGCCGTTGCTCGGCGGGTGCCGGTGCACGGCGTCGCCCGCGCAGAACACCCGGCCCTGCTGGAGCCGCGTCGCGTACATCTCGTTGTTGCCCCACAGGCTGGTGCCGGTGATCTCCACTTCCAGATCGGGCGCCCCGAGGAGGTTGCGGACGATCTGCACGGCAGCGGCCTCGTCGACGACCGGGGGCTCCCCGGCGATGTCGTAGCCCCACACGATCAGCCACTCGTTCCACGGGCGCACCATGCGCACGAGCCCGGCGCCGATGCCGCCGACGTTCGAGCCGGGCTGGATGACCCAGTACAGGACGGACGGCCGGTGGGCGACGTAGCGGCTGATGTCGGCCTTGAACGTGATGTTCATCGAGCCCGCGATGTCCATCGCGCCCTCGAAGGGCAGACCGATGTCCGCGGCGACCTTGGAGCGGGCACCGTCCGCGCCGATCAGGTACTTCGCGCGGATGCCGTACTCGTGCCCGGTGAGCCGGTCCAGCACCCGCACGGTGACGCCGTCGGCGTCCTGGGTGTGGGACAGGTACTCGCTGGAGAACCGGGTCTGCGCGCCCCGCTGCGTCGCGTTGCGGACCAGGATCGGCTCGAGATACGTCTGCGGGATGTCCACGGTGAGGCAGGGGGACGCCAGCCGGTAGTCCGCCTCCCGGTCCGGCCGGGTGCCCCAGGTGTGGATACGGCCGATCTCCTCACCGGTGATGCTGGTGCAGAACACCGTGTCGCCGACGAGCGAGTGGTCCGTGGCGTCGGCCAGCACCTGCCCTTCGATGCCCAGATCGCGGAAGACCTCCATCGCGCGCTGGTTGGTGATGTGCGCACGGGGGGTGTTCGCCGTCCACCGGTACTTCGTGATCACGATGGTGTCGACGCCCAGCGTCGCCAGCAGCAGCGCCGCGGAGGCGCCCGCGGGGCCGGAACCGACGATCACGACGTCGGTCGTGACGGCCGAGTCGGCCGGCAGCTCGGTCTCGGACATCCCGTCGTTGAACATGGGCATCGTGCTGACCTTTCATCGATCCGGCGGCGTTGCCGGCAGCGCCAGTCTGAGACCGACTCGGACGGGACGGAACAGCCCGGCGGCGAGGTCGGCGGATACACCAAGAGATGGCGGATCCACGAAAGACGGGTCGCACCGCGGTGTCTGGACGCACGGCTGCCGCTGAGCTTCGAGCAGTTCGGCAACTCGCCGTGGGGAGTGGTCCGGCACGGGGCTGCAGAGCCGGATTCGACGAGCAGGTCGCGCGAGGGACGCCGACAGACGCCGCGGCCGGATCCCGGGCACGCGGCCGCTCGGTGTGCCGCTCGATCAGGGCGAGGCGGTGCTCGCCCGTGAACGCGCGCAGCCGGGCGAAACGGGCGACCGAGGCGCCCGTCCTCGCAGACCCCGCTGATCACCCGACCGGCACAGGCCCGGCCGGCCGCACTACGCGTCCGATCGTCAGATGCGGAGGTCCGTGGTGACGGTGGAAACAGGGGTGGTGAGGACGGCGTCGAAGGCGTCGATGACGGGGGTGCGCACGTAGGTGCCCTGCAGCCGGATGCGGTCGGGGCGGTCGGAAGCCTCCGTGCGTGCCCTGCGGAGATCGGCGATGCCGAGTCCGAGACCGGCGTCGGCGAAGGCGGCTTCGACGCTTGCGGGTTCGGGCGCTTTGAGCGCCATGTCGCCGAGGGTGAAACCGAAGGGTGCCTTCTCGTCGCGGTGCATGTCCGCGGTGTGTCCGGTGACGCTGGTCAGGCCGAGGGCGAAGTAGTCGTCGCCGAGCGCACGTTGCAGTTGCTGCCCCATGGGGAGCCCCGTGAGATGCCCGTCGAAGGAGATGGGCGTCGTCTGGATGTGGGCGTTGTGGGCGACCAGGACGGTCCGGGTACCGGGATCGAGGCGTTCCAGGTGCCACAGGACCGATCTGGCCATGTAGGCGTCCCGGGCCGAGGTGTCCGCGGTGAGGCCGTCCCCCGCGAACAGGCCGGCCATGGCGCGGAAGGTGTAGTCGGCGTGGCAGGCGCCTTCGAGACGGTGCAGGGCGACGTCGTGGTCGTGCCGGTCGCCGCGGGTGGCGTACAGCGGTTCGAGCGCACGGAACCGGACGAGCAGGCGCGCGAGGATCGCGGTGAGGGCGTCCTGTTCGGCGGCGGGCAGGCGCACCCAGGCGGGTGCGGCCACGGCCGCGGAGCCCCCGGCGAACGATGCGGCGATCCGCATCGCCGTCTCGACCGCCGGGGCGGTCTCGGGGTCGACGCGGCGCAGGTAGTCGGCGACCGGAGCCAGGGCGGGCAGCAGGGAACCACCCGCCGCCGGGATGTCGACCCCGGCGAAGCGCACCGGTGGTGAGGCGGTGCGGTTGTGCCGGCGGACCCACTGCAGGGGCTCGGTGAGCCCCACGGGTATCGCCGTGGCGAGGTGGCCCGCCAGGTCCCCCTCGGTTCCCTCACCCCGGGCCCAGGCGTCCAGGGGGAAGCCTTCGCTGAAGCCGTACTCGAAGGCGAGGACGGTGAAGCCGCAGCGTTCGACGAGGAACCGCAGGATGCGCCGGCGCAGGAGTGCGAACTCCTCGATGAAGTGGGAGTGTTCGCCGATCGCGACGACGCGGGCGGCTCCGATGATGTCGCGCAGCGGTGTCAGGTCGTCGAGCGGAGCCGCGGGGTCGAGGTGAGTGAGCGGGACGGCGCGTTCGCGAAGCCAGTCGGTGAACGGGGTCCCGGGGGACGAACGGGGCATGCGGACGGCTCGATTCTCAGTGCGGGCAGGGGCCGGGTGCCGCGGCCTCCAGGTCGTCGACGGTGCCGGACATGATCGTGCGGAGATGCTCGGTGAGGTGCGGCAGCGGCCAGTCCCACCAGGCCAGCGCGAGGAGGCGCTCGACGTCGGCGTCGCTGTAGCGGCGGCGCAGCAGCCGCGCGGGGTTGCCGCCGACGATGCCGTAGTCGGGGACGTCGTCGACGACGACGGAGCCGGAGGCGATGATCGCTCCGTGACCGATGCGGACCCCGGGCATCACCACGGTCCTGTACCCGAACCAGACGTCGTTGCCCACCGTGGTGTCGCCCCGTCCGGGCAGACCGGTGATGAGGTCGAAGTGGTCGGCCCAGGAACCGCCCATGATCGGGAAGGGGAACGTCGAGGGGCCGTCCATCCGGTGGTTGGCGCCGTTCATGATGAACCGCACGCCCTCACCCAACGCGCAGAACTTCCCGATGACGAGCTTCTCGGGCCCGTAGTGGTACAGGACGTTTCGGTTCTCGAAGGCCGTCGGGTCATCGGGATCGTCGTAGTAGGTGAACTCCCCGACCTCGATCAGCGGTGAGGTCACCAGCGGCCTGAGGAGCACGACCCGAGGCTGGTCCGGCATCGGATGCAGCAGGGTCGGGTCGGCGGGAACGGGCGCCATCTGGGAACGCTTCCTTTCCGGAGGGCGAGGACGTCACGCGTGGTTCTCGGGGGCGCCGAACCAGCGGGTGAGCGCTTCGCGCAGCGCCGGCACGGCGTCGTCGGGGGACTCGTCGACGGCCGCGGCCCAGGCGATGTGCGCGTCGGGCCGGATCAGGAGGGCGTCGGCAGGGCGGTCGTCGGTCTTGGCGGTGTGGACGTCGACGCGGGAGCGCCAGTCGCCGGCCGCCCGGCGGAGGTCCTCGCGGTCGGCGAGGTCCAGGAGGACGGGCCGTGCGGTGTGCAGGAGTTTGCCGACGCCGGTCACTCCCCGGTCGCTGTGCAGGGTGAGGTCGGGGACGAACGCTCCGGCCAACGGATGGCTGCCGGACGATCCGGGCATCGGGTAGCGGATGTCGGAGCCGGCGACGAGCGCCCCCATGCGGCGCAGTGGTTGCTCGTCGGCGAGCAGCTCCTGAAAGACCTCGCGGAGCGCCTCGGCGGCCGGGTCGGTGCCGCGCCGCAGCGCTACTTGGGCCTGGGTGTGCAGCATGGTGCGCGCTCCGGCGAAGTGCCGTTCGTCGTGGTAGGTGTCCAGCAGACCGTCGGGGGCCCGGCCGTGGATGTCGGCGGCCAGCTTCCAGGCCAGGTTGACCGCGTCGAGCATGCCGGCGTTGATCGCCACGCCGGTCGCCGGGAACAGATGCGCCGCGTCACCGGCCAGCAGGATCCGCCCCTTTCGGTAGTGCTCGGCGTGCCGGGCCTTGAAGGTGAACCGCGACAGCCGGATCGCTGCACGCACAGGGAGATCCGTGCCCAGGACACGACGGAGGCTGTCCTGGAATTCGCTCAGGGACATCGGGGTGTCGTCGTCGTACTCGTCGGTCTCGTCCTCGGTGGTGTAGAGGGAGACCACGGGTGAGTCGGGCGATGCGCCGACGCCGAGGAGGCCGCGGTCCGTCCGCGTGAAGCCCCCGGAGACGGTGCCGAAGCCGGCGACGTCGAGATCGCCGTTGCCGAGCACGGTCACCGTGTCGGGAAAGGTGACCTGGGCCAGCCGGTTGACCTCCGGATAGGTGGTGCCGGGGAAGGCGATACCCGCCGCGTCGCGGACCCGGCTGCGGGCGCCGTCGCAGCCCGCCAGGTACCGGGCGGTCACCCGGTACGGACCGTCCGGGCCGAGTACCTCCGCGGTCACCGCCGCCTCGCTCTGGACGACTCCGGACACCTGGTGCCCGCGACGGATCTCGACATCGAGTTCACCGGCGCGTTCGCCGAGCACTTCTTCGAGCCGCTGTTGCGGAAGCGGCAGCGCGTGCAGCGGAGGATCGTCGAGCCGGGTCAGATCGAGGTGGACGCCGCCGAACGGGAACCGGGGGGCCGGTACGGGGCCGGTGCAGGCGGCCTCGCATCGCTCCAGCAGGCCCCGGTAGCGCAGCAGTTCCAGGATCCGTCCGCCGAGGCCACCGGCCTTCGGGGTGTCCCGGCGGTGCGACTGACGTTCCAGCACCAGCGGGCGCACCCCGGCCAGGCGCAGTTCGCACGCCAGCATCAGACCGGCCGGACCGGCTCCCACGATGATCACGTCGGCATCCATGCAACCTCCCCCGTCGCACGGCACGCGCCGTGCCGTTCCGCAAGGGAAGTGCATGAGTCGGCAACTCGTCAAGCACGGCACGTGCCGTGCCGATAGGATGACTGCATGACGGACCCTCTTCGCGGCGCCGGCCGGACCGAGGCCATCATGCGGACCACGCTGGAACTGGGCCAGGAGATCGGCTACGCCAAGCTCAGCATCGAAGCGATCGCGGCCCGAGCCGGCGCGGGCAAGCACACCATCTATCGCAGATGGCCGTCCAAGGGCGCCCTGTTCCTGGACTCCCTGCTCTCACTGCACAAGTCCGACCTGGACTACCCCGACACGGGTGACATCGTCGCGGATCTGCGCACGCAGATCCACGCGGCCGTCGACCTCCTGGCCAACCCGCCCTTCGGCCCGCTGTACCAGGCCCTGATCGGCGAGGCCCAGTACGACCCCCGGGTCGCCGCCGCCCTCAACGAGCGCTTCATCGCACCGCAGGCCGCCATGACCGTCGCCCGGCTGAAAAAGGCACAGGACCAAGGGCAGCTGTCGCCCGCCTTCGACCTGAGCCTGGCCATGGCGATCCTCTCCGGCCCGCTCTACTTCCAGTTCCTGGTCACCCAGGAACCCCTGACCCACGAGTACGTCGACCGTGTCCTCCACGCCCTCTTCACCGGCATGGGGAATCCCTCATGAAGCCCGTCGCCCGATTCCGGGTTCCATCAGGCCGTCCACGTCCGAACGGCCTCGAAGCGCGCGTGCCCATGCCGATCTTGGGACGCTCGCGGTGTCCGAGCAGCAGGTTCGCGAGGACCTGAGCAGTGGCCCGGTCGCCATCAAGCACGCCGGTGAAGATGACAATGCTCGACGTTTCAAGCCCCTCAGCACCCGAATACTGTTCTGCGCAGACCTGTACTAGCTGGGAGAGTCATGACAAGTAGATTCACCGAGTTGACCGTTGACTGCCGTGATCCGGAGAGGCTCGCGGCCTTCTGGTGCGAGGTCCTGGACTTCAAGGTGATCGACCGGAGCGAGGGCAAGGTCGAGATCGGCTCCTGGGTACCGACGGTCGAGGACATCCGGGCCCGTCAGATGCCGCCCACCCTGCAGTTCATCCAGGTGCCCGAGGGCAAGACCGTCAAGAACCGGCTTCACCTTGATGTCAGCCCGATCGACGGCAGCACCGAGGACGAGGTGACCAGATTGCTGGGCCTCGGCGCCACCACGACGGATGTGGGCCAGGGCTCAGACCGGAACTGGGTGGTCATGGCCGACCCCGAGGGCAACGAGTTCGACGTCGTGCGCTCCCTGGCACCGCGGCAGGACTAGGACGCGAACGGGCACCCGCGCCCCCGTCACACACCGTGCTGCCGCATCGGCTCCGGGAGCGGCATGCGTGCCGGCGGCAGCGAGGCGTCCACCGCCTTGGTGCCCGCCGGCCCCTGCATCGTCGCGCAGATCGAACGGGTGGCGACAGCGACCGCGATCGTGGGGATCGGCGAGCAGCAGGCGGCCGGCATGACGCGGGGTGGTCACGGGGCGGTCGCCTTCGGCGCGGCCCGAACGGGGCGACGCACGGGCGCCATGCCGACACCACGCCGACGGAGCGGCTCCAGAGGAGGCTCGGGCCCACACCGCTCGTCCGCGCCTCGGTCCTCTACGCGCGTACCCCTGCCCAACTCCTGGGTGCCATCAGGTAATTGACGTAGCGGTCGGGGGGCTGGTTCACTGAGGCAGTGGCTGAGCCACTAGACCAAGAAGTCGCTGAACCAGTGGGCCACTAGACCAGTGAGCCGCTGAACCACTGACCGAAGCCTGGGAGATCCTCCGTGGCCGTCGAAAGCATTCCGCGCCGAACCGTGGTCGACCTGCTGGAAGCACGGCTGCGTGACGACATCCTGAGCGGCACGCACGAACCCGGATCCCTGCTGCCCCCCGAGAGGGAGCTGGCCGCCGGGTACGGGGTCACCCGTACGACCTTGAAGCACGCGCTGACCCGGTTGGAGCAGGCGGGACTGCTGAGCACCCGGCACGGCATCGGCACGCGCATCCTGGACTACCTGCGGGTCGGCGGCGCCGACCTGCTTCCGATGCTGGCCGCACAGGACCCCGCATGGCTGCGGGAGGTCTTCGAGGTGCGGCGGCAGATCGGCACCCTGATCGCCGGCCGTGCGGCCGACCGGCGCACGGAACGACAGGCCCGGCGGCTGGAACACCTGCTGCGTCAGGTCGCGGACGGCCCGGACGCCGACGCCGTCCAGCTCGCCGACGCGGAAGTCCATCGCGAACTGGCGCGGGCCACGGGGAACCGGGTCTATCTGCTCCTCACGAACACGTTGTTCAATGCCTACCTTCCGGTACGGGCCTCGCTGCGGGCGCCGTTCGAGGACGCGGCGCGGGCGACCGACCGGCTCGCGCCGGTGGTACGGGCCGTGGTCGCCCGGGACGGCGAGGAGGCACGGCGCGCGGCGGAGAAGTATCTGGCCGGCACCGAGAAGATCATGCTCGGTTCGCTCAGCAGTCCACGCGGACGGCCGACCGCCGACAGCCCCCGCTAGCCGCGCCTCCCGGCGACGACTCCGGGGCCGCCGGCTCCCGTCGAGGCGAGGTGGGTGCGGCGAAGCGGCGCGGCCCCGATCATGCGCGGGCGCCCGTTCAGCCCACGTTTCTTCGACTGTCATGTCCAGGTCAATCCTGACGCGCCCTGGTGAACGCCCGGCGGGGCGGGGCCGGGTGCGCGGCTGCGACCCCTCAGGGGCCCGAGGCGATCCGGGCCCAGCACCCCCCAGGACGGCCGCCCGTTCACCGTGGGCGCGGCGGCGACCAACAACACAAGGAGCATGGTGAGCAGATCGAGCAAGAGACGCGGCGTCCTCATCGGCGTGATGCTGTCCGCGGTCATCGGCGGCACCGTCCAGCCGGCGATCGCCCTGCCGACGCGGGACACGGGGGACCAGGCCACGCCGGTCCGGAAGTCTCCGGTGCGGTCGACCGAGCAGGAGATCGCCCGGGCGCTGTCCGCCTCGCTGCGCGACCCGCAGTGGCGCGAGCAGGTCCGTGCGGCCGTGCTCGGCACCGAGGACGTGGACCTCCAGGCGCTGGCGGGCAGGACCGCCGCTCCGCAGGGCAGGGACCTGCTCGCTTCCGTCTCCGCCGCGGACCGTCGCATCGCGGGCCTGAAGGGCCTGCCCGCGTCGACCGGGTCGCTGCTGCGGATTCGGCTGGGCGCGCCGTCCATGCGGTCGCACCTGAACGCCGAAGCCACTCCCTGGATCGCCGTCGCGGCCGACGACAACGCCAAGGCCCTCACGGCGTACGACAGTCAGGGCCACGCCCACGCCGTAGGCACCGCGCGCATCCCCGACCGCCCGCTGTACGTCCTGGACATCGACGTCACCAAGGCTCACCGGGCCGGCCTGAAGGTGCTGCGGAAGGCCTTCGCCGACAAGGGGCTGACCTCCCTCCCGTCGCAGGCGGCCAACAGCGCCGACGCCGCGAGCACGGCGGGCTGGTGGGCGACCAAGGTCACGGCCGTCGAGGTGAACGACGACCAGGAGCCCTGGTTCAAGGGCGCCGCCGAGATGTTCTCGCTGGTGACCGGATTCGGCCAGGACGGCACGGCGCGCGTCGACTCGGTGGACATGCCCTACCTGGACGACGAGGGCACCGTCTACTACCCGAACCAGATCCTGGTCAACTGGTCGAACTACAAGTACAACCTGGCCGACGTCGTCATGATGGAGGACGACGACGGCACCAACTACCGTGCGCTGGCGCAGGCGATCACCACGGCGCTGCTCACCGTGACCGACCAGGGCACCTACATCCCGTTGGTGAACGCGGTCCTGAGCGCGATCCCCGACAGCTGGTTCACCGACGACCCCGACTACGTGGAGTCCTGGTACACCCTCGCCCAGAACTCCTCGGGCCGGCTGAACGGCGCCTCGGGCAACGGCTGGATGACCGTCGAGCCCTACTTCGTCGAGGAGTTCTAGACCTCGCACGCAAGCGCCGACCGGCCGCCGTACGTCGGTGGACGGGCCGGTCCGCTCCGGGGACCCGGCCGTCCGCGCGCTCGGACGGCCGGGCGGGGGAGGCGACGTCACGGGGCGTCTTCTTCACGGCCGGTGTTCTGGTCGTGGGCCAGGGCGTGGGTGACCGCGGTGGTGCTCTCGTACAGGGCCCGGTACTGGGTGAACCGGCGGTCGTAGACACCCGCGGTGGCGGGATCGGGCCGGACCGACGATTCCGCCGGATTCCACGCCGCGATGTCCGGTCGGCCGATCAGCCCAGCGGCGAGAAAGGCCGCGCCGTAGCTGGCGCCGATGGTCGTGCGGGTGACGATCTGTTCGAGACCAGTGACGTCGCTGACGATCCGAGGCCACAGCCCGCCCCGGGTGCCGCCGCCGACCGCGACGACCCGCCGGATGTCGGCGCCGGCCGCGAGCATCGTCTCGACGTTGTGCCGGACACCGTAGGCGGTGGCCTCCAGCGCAGCCCGCATCAGGTCGCCCCGGGTGTGACCCAGCGTCAGGCCCGCGATCACGCCCCGGGCGTCGGGGTCCATGACGGGTGTGCGTTCCCCGGCGAAGTACGGCAGCATCACCAGGCCGTTCGCACCCGGGGGCGAGGCGGCCGCTTCGTGGAACAGCACGCCGAGGTCGGCGTCGCCGAAGAGGTGCCCGAGCCAGTCGGTGACGGCTCCGGAGGTGGCCATGCCGCCGGCCAGGCAACGGGTGCCGGGCAGGGCGCCGACCGTGGACCACATCGACGGGCTGGTCACGAGCCGGTCGACGGTGTTCACCAGGAACATCGTGGTGCCGTACATCAGCATCAGGTCGCCGACGCCGTGGCCGCCGACGCTGATGGCCTCGCTCCAGGCGTCGATCGTCCCCACGATGACCGGCGTCCCGGCCGGGACACCCGTGACGGGCGTGTTCACCCGGCCGGCCTCCTCGCCCGGCCAGCGCAGCGGGGGGAGTTCGATGCCGGGTGCGATGTGCTCGGCCCACTCCGGGATCCAGCGCTGCTGGTGGATGTCGAACAGCGGGGTGCACTGGCTGGCGGAATGCAGGTCCAGCACGTAGGCGCCGGTGAGCCGGTGGGCGAGCCACGAGGCGGGCATGAAGAGGCGGCGGGCGCGTGCCCACACCTCGGGCTCCCGCTCGCGGATCCAGGCGAGTTTCGGCCCGACGGCCTGGGACGACAGCGCCGAACCGCACCTGCGAAAGACCGTGTCGGACCCCAACTCCCGGTTCAGCCGGGTGATCTGCTCGTCGGCGCGGGTGTCCACCCCGTACAGCAGCGCCGGACGCAGCGGCTCTCCCGCGTCGTCGACCAGAAGGGTGCACGGGCCCATGCCGCTGACTCCGACGGCGCGGACGGCGACGTCGTCGCGATCGAGCAACTCGGCCGCGAGCGAGACGAACTCGTCCCACCACACCTGTGCGTCCATCTCGACGTGTCCCGGCCGGGGACGGTCGACCACGTGCGTGCGCACGGCCTCGCCCAGGATGCGGCCGGCGGTGTCGACCACCACGCCCTTGGTGCTGGAGGTGCCAACGTCGGCTCCGAACACGACGTCGATCATGTACTGCCTCCCTCGGCGCCGGGTGCGCCACCGTAGGTTGCCGCCCGGTCCGGCGGGCGGCCGCGGTTCAGCCGGACGGCTGCCGGAGATGTCACCACATCTGTACCTCGGGCGAGTGCGACGACGCCCCCACGGTAATGCGACGGCGTGCGCGAAACGGGCCGTCGCCTCGCACTCAGGGGACCACCTTGCAGCAGTCGTTGACATGCCCCTGCCTTGTGGCTAGCTTCACGAAGAGTTCCCGCCGTGCTCCCCGGGCGCCCGCAGCCCAGGGTCCCGTCGAAGCGTTCGCATCTCAGGCACCTCGTCTCCACGGTTAGACAACGTTGTCAACCTTTGGTGATCAAGACATCTCGGCGCGTCGCTCATTCACCCGGGGTCGCGTTTCCGACGCGAAGACAACGTTGTCTGACCTCCCCTCACGAGTAGAGGAGCAATCCCCGTGATCACACGACTGTCGAGACCTCCCGGAACCGCTGCGATCGGTCTCCTCGCCGCTGCGGCGCTCGCCGCGGCCGGGCTGTGCACGCCTGCGTGGGCGGCCGGGAAGGCCGCGCTCGTCACCTCGCCGGCGACTCTGGTCAATCCGTTCATCGGAACGTCGAACCAGGCCGACGACTTCCCGGGAGCCGACGTCCCGTTCGGCATGGTGCAGTGGAGCCCGGACACTCCGTCGCGTCCCGACGGTGGGGGCTACGAGTACAACGACACGTCGATCACGGGTTTCAGCCTGACCCACATCGCCGGGCCCGGTTGCGGCGCGGCGGGTGACATTCCGGTGCTGCCGACGACAGGGGCCGTGAACACCGGTGCGTCGGACGCGTTCTCCCACGCCAACGAGTCGGCGTCCGCCGGATCGTACAAGGTCGCGCTCAACAACCAGGTGACCACCGAGCTGACCACCACGACGCGCAGCGGTATGGCGCGCTTCACCTTCCCCTCGACCAGCCAGGCCAACCTGATCTTCAAGTTGACGGGCAGTCAGAACGGTGCCACCTCCACACAGTTCACCAAGGTGTCGAGCACCGAGGTGAGCGGGCAGGTGACCAGCGGCCACTTCTGCGGCGCGGGAAACACGTACAACGTGTACTTCGACATGGTCTTCGACCAGCCGTTCGCCTCGCAGGGAAGCTCGGTCGCCAAGGCGTCGACCGCCACCCCCTCGGCGTCGGCCAAGGCGTCGAAGAACGCCGCCGAGAAGCCCAACCAGCCGGTCCTGCACGGCCAGAACCCCGACGAGGACAGCGCCGCCCCGACAGCCGCCGCCTCGAACGGCTACGTCACCTTCAACACCACGTCCAACCCGGTGGTGCAGGCCAAGGTCGGCATCTCCTACGTGTCGGTCGCGGGCGCGGTCGTCAACCGGACCGCGGAGAACACCGGTTGGGACTTCGACGCGACCCGCACCGCGGCACAGAACGCGTGGAACAGCGCGCTCGGCAAGGTGCAGGTCGCCGGCGGAACGGCCGCGCAGCAGCAGAGCTTCTACACCGCGCTCTACCACTCGCTGCTGCACCCGAACGTGATCAGTGACGCCAACGGTCAGTACTACGGCTTCGACGGGAAGACGCACACCGTGGACGCCGGCCACAGCGCGGTGTACGCGAACTACTCCGGCTGGGACATCTACCGCTCGCAGGCCCAGCTCGAAGCCCTGGTCGCTCCCCAGGTCGCCTCGGACACCGCGCAGTCGATGGTCGACGACTACACGCAGACCGGGATCTTCCCCAAGTGGTCGGAGAACAACGGCGAGTCGTACGTCATGGTCGGTGACCCGGCGGACGCCATCCTCGCCGACTACTACGCCTTCGGTGCCCGGGGCTTCGACGCCACGACCGCCCTGGCCGACATGGTCAGGCAGGCGAGCACGACCAACAACGACCGTCCCGGTCTCGCCTACCTGAACTCGCCGGGATACATGCCGCACGACGGCAGCTACGGCTGCTGCAACTTCTACGGGCCGGTGGCCACCACCCTGGAGTACGACACCGCGGACTTCGCGATCTCCGCGATGGCCGGGTCGCTCGGCGACACGGCCAACCAGAAGACCTACGCCAACCGCGCGCAGGACTGGCGTAACGTGCTCAACCCTGCCTCCGGTTTCGTGGAACCCCGAAACGCGGGCGGCTCGTGGACCGGCGGCTTCGACCCCACCAGCGGCACCGACATGGTCGAGGCCGACTCGTGGATCTACACCGGAATGGTTCCCTTCAACGTCGGCGGCCTGGCGCACGCCAAGGGCGGCAACACGGCGATGAACCACTACCTGGACACCGTGCTGCGCAGCTACACCGGTGCCGACGGCTACGCCTGGGTCGGCAACGAGCCGAGCATCGAGCTCCCGTGGGAGTACGACTACACGGGCCAGCCCTACAAGACGCAGGGCACGGTTCGGGCGATCCAGGACCAGATCTGGTCGAACACCCCGGGCGGCCTGGCCGACGGCAACGACGATCTCGGCGCGATGAGTGCCTGGTACGTGTGGTCGGCGCTCGGCATGTTCCCCGAGACGCCCGGAACCTCCGATCTCGCCCTGGGATCACCGCTGTTCACCCAAGCCGTGGTCACCCTTCCCTCGGGCAGGACGCTGACGGTCAACGGCAACGGCGCCGCCGACAACGCCCCCTACGTCCAGTCCGCGGCGTGGAACGGCACGGCGTGGAACAACGCCTACGCTCCCACCACGGCGATCACGTCCGGCGGCACGCTGGACTTCACGCTGGGCACCAGCGCGAACACGTCATGGGCGACGGCGGCCACCGCGGCTCCGCCCTCGTACGCGGGGGACACCACGGCGCCGGCTTCGCCGCGCATCGGTCCGCTCTCCTCCGCGGTGGCCTCGAGTCTGTGTGTGGACGACGCGTCCTCCGGTACCTCCGACGGCACCCACGTCCAGATCTGGGGCTGCGACGACACGTACGCCCAGGACTGGATCATCGCCGGCGACGGATCGATCCGGGCCCTCGGCAAGTGTCTGGACGCCGATCACAGCGGGACCACCAACGGCACGTTGATCCAGCTGTGGACCTGCAACGGCAGCGGCGCTCAGCAGTGGACCGCCGCAACCAACGGGTCGCTGGTCAACCCCGAGTCCAAGCTGTGCCTGGACGACCCCAACTCCTCGACGACGAACGGCACCCAGCTTCAGCTGTACACCTGCAACGGCACGGCGGCCCAGAACTGGAAACTGCCGAGCTGAGCCGTCAGCGGGGGAGCTGACAGCCCCCTCGTATGCCTCGGTGTGGCGCGTTCCCGGGGGTCCGGAGCGATCGGCCGGGACACACGGGAACGCGTCCGGCGAGAACCAAGGACCGCGCGGGTCAGGCGCTGCCCACCGCGAGCGTCGCACGTCGAGAGAGAAGGCGACGCCGGGGCTCCTGGGGCGAGACGCCGCCGAACTGGACGTCCCAGCAGCCGCCACGCCAGGTGAGGAAGACCGCGCGCAGGGGCGGCACCGCGAGATGCCAGAAAGCTCTTGCCGGTACGGCCAGCGCGTCGATGAGCACGGCCCGGATGACGGCCGCCTCAGTGATGGCCACCGTGTGGCCCGTGTGCGGCGCCACGCTGCTCAGCCAGTCCGCCGACCGGCGGCAGAGCTGTCGTACGGACTCTCCGTCGTGCGGCGTGGCATCCGGATCCGTGAGCCAGGCGGTGAACCCGTCGGGGTCGGTCGCGGCGACTTCGCCGACAGTGCGACCGCACCACCTGCCCACGTTGAGATCGCGCAGCATGGGTTCGGACGACGCCACGAGACCCATGGCGTCAGCAGTCTCCGAGCAACGGATCGAAGGCGCCCGGATGGCCGGCTCGCGGGGAGAGAGCACTGCTCTCGCAGCGTCTGCCATGTGCATGCTGTCCTCGCTCAGATGAGCGTCGCCGAGGAGCGGATCCAGAGTGGGGTCACCGCCGGGCGCGCACAGAAGTGTCAGGTGGATCGACATGGGACCTACCTCTTTCCTGGCCGGGCGTGGCACCAGACGGTGTGGACGGCTGCCGGCACGTCGTGCCTCACGTGCTCCACAGTCGGTGCCGGCCCCCCTGCGGCACCATCCGCCAGGTGTCCGAAACCACCCCGCCGACCGGCCGGCGGCGCTCACCGGTCGGGCTCATGGGGCAGCTCCAGCCGGAGCTCGTAGCCACCCTGATCCGTGGGGCCGGAGGTGACGGTGCCGCCGAGGAGCTCAGCCCGCTGGGCCAGACCCGCCAGGCCGTGATGGGCGCTGGGCAGGGCGAGCGCGCTCCGGGTGGGGGCGGTGTTGGTGACCGTGGCGCAGAGAACACCCTCCTTGAGCCCGATGCGGACGGTCACGGCGGCGCCGGGGGCGTGTTTGCGGACGTTGGTCAGCGCTTCCTGGACGGTCCGGTAGACCGCCCGCTGCACCGTGGGCGGAAGCTCCTCGGGCACATCGATCTCCAGCTTCGCCTCGATGCCGCCGGCCTCCAGCAGGTGCTCCAGGTCGGCGAGCGAAGGCTGCGGGGTGAGCTCTGTGGGCCTGCTGCCGGACGCCCGCAGCACGCCGACCATGTGCCGCAGCTCTTCCAGGGTCTGCACGCTCAGTCGGCGGATCGTGGCCGCGGCCTGTCGCGTCTCGGCGTCCCGGCCGCCCACCTGGAGCGCTCCGGCCTGTACGGCGATGAGACTGACCTGGTGGGAGACCACGTCGTGCATCTCCCGGGCAAGCTGGGCGCGCTCCTTCGCCAGCACGCTCTGAGCGGTCAGCAGCCGTTCCTGCCTGCGGGCCTCGGAGATGTCGGCGAGCCGCAGCGAAAGCTCGCGTCGGGCCTGGACGAGCTGGCCCAGGAAAACGGGAGCGGCGGCGGTGGCCAGCGTGTAGCTGAGGTGGAACAGGCTGTTCGTCTGGGACAGCTCGGTGGCATCGAGCGACGACCACGGCCAGGGCAGGAAGTCGATGATCGCGTAGAGCAGCGCGCAGCCGCCCAACAGGAAGCGGTGGCGGTTGAGGGAGGACAGTGTGTACAGCGCGACCGTGGGGGCGACCACCGCGTCGGTGACCAGGCCGGTGGGGAGCGTGAGGACGAAGGTCGTCAAGGGCAGCCGATGACGCAGCACCAGGGCGAGGGCGCCGAGCAACGCGCAGGCAGTGGTCGGCCGGTCCTCGATGTCGACGTGAGCCCATGCGTCCGCCAGCGCCATCCCGACGAGACCGATGTCCATGAGCGCGGCCCGCGGCTGGCGGAGGCTCATCGGGCGCCCTCGTCCTGCGGGTGAGTGAGCAGGCCCGCGCGCTCGGCGATCAGAGCGGCCTGGACACGGCTGCTCACCCGCAGTTTGCCGAGCACGTTGGTGACATGGCCCTTGATGGTGCCGGTGCTCAGGTGCAGCCGTTCGCCGATCTCGTTGTTGGCGAGTCCTTCGGCCATGAGGACCAGAACGGCCCGCTCGCGCTCGGTGAGGCGAGCGGTCAGCCGGACGGCGGTGGGCTCGCGAACGTTGTTGTCGAGGTAGCCGCCCACCACCAGTCGGGTGACCTTGGACGACAGCACGGTCCCTTCCTCGGCCAGGGTACGCACCAGGTAGGGAAGCTGCTCGGGATCGGTGTCCTTGAGCAGGAATCCGGCGGCGCCCGAACGCAGGGCGGTCGTCACGTACTCGTCGGTGTCGAACGTGGTGAGTATGGCGACCACCGGGGCCTTCGGCATGCGGCGGAGTTCGGCCAGGATCGTCAGCCCGTCCACGTCCGGCATCCGGATGTCGAGCAGGACGACATCGGGGCTCAGCTCCCGTACCGTGCGCACGGCCTGGCCGCCGGGTACCGCCGCGACGACTTCGATGTCGTCGGCTGCTTGGAGGATGTGCGTGAAACCCGTACGGATCAAAGCCTCGTCGTCGACCACCAGTACCCGGATCATGTGCGCTCCGCTCGTCGCGTGCCCGGGTCGATGCCTACCCCCGAGGGAGCGGGCCGCCGGGCGACCGGCCCGCAGAACCCGCCGGTTGGCGGCGCGACCTCAGCCGGTCGGCGGGCGGCGCCGGCCCGGCGGCAGGCGCGCAGCCTCGGCGAACAGCGCGGCCGGCTCGCCGTGGCGCAGCCAGGACCTCCCCGCTCGCCTCACTACGCTGAGCGACGGGAGACCACACGGCCCAGGACAGATCGGGAGACCATGGCCCTCGACCTCGACATCGACCGAATCCGCCGTGTCGTCGGCGAAGGCGCCCGCGACAAGGTCTACCCGGGTGCCGTCTGGGCCGTCGGCGACCCCTCCGGAAACATGACCTTCGGCACCCCGGGGGTCCTGGATCCCGACCGGCCCGACGAACCGATGCGGCACGACACCGTCTTCGACGTCGAAGATCTCACGGAGATCCTGGCGGTGTGGTCGTCCATCGGATCCCTCGTCGAAGTCGGCAAGCTGCACCTCGACGAGCAACTGGGTGACTTCTGGTCCGCGGTGCGCGGCCACCCGCTGGGCCGGGTGAGCACACGCGACCTGCTCACCCATACGGCGGGCATCCCGACCCGGACCGACCTGTTGAACCTGTACGGCACCGACCCCCAGGACATTCGCGACGGTGTCCTCCACGATGCCGTGCGCCGCCCGCCGGGGGAGGCCGTGGAGTACACCGACCGCGCCGCCCTCGTCCTCGGCTGGCTCGCCGAGGAACTCTCCGGCCAGAGCCTCGACGTCCTCGCGGCCACCGAGGTGTGGCAGCCCCTCGGCATGACACGCACCCGCTACGGACCTCTGCCCGGGGATGCGACCGCCCGGTGCGCGCCGACCGAACGCGACGACATCACCGGGGCTCGCCTGCGGGGTACCGCCCATGGACTGCCGTCACGCCTGCTCGGCGGAGTCTGCGGCACCTCAGGAGTGTTCTCCGTCCTCCCCGACCTCGCGGCATTCCTTCGCCACCTGCTCCGGCCCAGACATAACGGCGGGCAACCGGGCTTCGGCACCGCCTGGATCCAGGAGTCGCTGCGCATTCAGACGGGCGAACTCACGCCCGTCGGCGGACTGTTCTGGCGCCCGGTCCCGGGCACGGGCCCCGGGACCGACGACATCTGGGAGCACTACGGCTCCGGCGCGGCAGGCGCATGGCTGGCCCCCGAACAGGGCCGCTGGGCGGTCCTGCTGACCAACACGCGTTACTGCACCAGCGACTACGGATTCCTCATCCATGTCCGCGACACGTTCCGCTCGCTCGCCTTCGCCTGACCGCGCGCCGACGAGGCCGCCGGCGCCAAGGTCGCGTCGGCCGTCGCACAGCCGTCGGCCGACGCGTGTGTGGCCTCAGTTCATCTTTCCGGTCCGGGCGTCGTGCCACAGGTCGACGCCGCCGTCGACGGCGTACGTATCGATCTCGGCCAGCTCCTTGGCGGTGAACTCCAGGTTCTCCAGCGCGGCGACGTTCTGCTCGAGCTGTTCGGTACGCGACGCGCCGATGACCAGCGAGGTGACCCGCTCGTCACGCAGCGCCCAGGCGAGTGCCATCTGCGCGAGGGTCTGCCCTCGGCGCTGGGCGATGGCGTTGAGTGCGCGGAGCCTGTTCACCATGTCGTCCGACAGCCAGTCCGTGTCGAACGACGTGCCGGCGGCGGCCCGCGAGTCCTCCGGGATGCCGTCGAGGTAGCGCCCGGTGAGCAGGCCCTGGGCGAGCGCCGTGAACCCGATGACGCCGAAGCCCTCTTCCTCCGCCGCGTCGAGCAGTCCGTCCGTCTCGATCCAGCGGTTCACCATGCTGTACGACGGCTGGTGGATGAGCAGGGGCGTTCCCAGTTCCCGCAGGATCGCGGCGGCCTGCCGGGTGCGCTCGGCGTCGTAGGAGGAAATTCCGACATACAGGGCCTTGCCCTGGCGGACGGCGGTGTCCAGCGCGCCCATCGTCTCCTCCAGGGGCGTGCTCGCGTCGAGGCGGTGGGAGTAGAAGATGTCGACGTAGTCGAGGCCCGTGCGCTGCAGGGACTGGTCGAGGGAGGCCAGCAGGTACTTGCGGGAGCCACCGCCCTGGCCGTAGGGGCCGGGCCACATGTCCCAGCCGGCCTTCGTGGAGACGACCAGCTCGTCCCGGTACGGCGCGAGGTCCTGCTTCAGCAGTCGCCCGAAGTTGACTTCCGCCGAGCCGTAGGGCGGCCCGTAGTTGTTGGCCAGGTCGTGGTGGGTGATTCCGAGGTCGAAGGCACGCAGCGCGATGTCCCGCTGGCTCTCGAACGAACGGTCGTCACCGAAGTTGTGCCAGTAGCCCAGGGACAGGACGGGCAGGTCGAGGCCCGAGCGCCCGGTGCGCCGGTAGCGCATCGTGCCGTTGTACCGCTCGGGGTCCGCGACGTGGTTCATGGGGGTCTCCGCAGGTGACAGTGGGTTTCATGCCGTTCGGGGGCGAACGTGCCTACTGTGCCCTGGCTCGATTCCCGAGTCCAACAGCTCACGCACATCGCATTCATCGGTGTCACTTCTCAAAGAGCGTCTCGCAGAGCGAGCCGTGGCGGTTGTGCGGGGACGGCGGGTGCGCCTGTCCCCGCACACGTTCCGCGTGGTCAGACGACCGCCGTGAAGGTGTAGTGCCCGGCCGGCAGATGGTAGTGCGCCGGGCCGGTCGGGACGGCCTGTGCCGGGGCGACGACCGACTCCGGCCGTGAGGTGGGCACCGTGACGTCGGCGAAGGTGTTGACGGGCACGGTGACGTGCAGCCTCAGCCGGCCGCCGGAGACAGCCCAGTTGCTCGCCGCGCTTCCGTACGGGGTGTCGTACGAGCTGACGGCGGACGTCACGCCGCCGCCGGGCCGCGGCGCGATGCGCAGGGAGGCGTAACCAGGGCTCGCGGGGCCGAGGCCGCCGACCTGGCGGTAGAGGAAGTCGCCGACCGAGCCGAGGCCGTAGTGGTTGAAGGAGTTCATGCCCGGGTCGTTGAACGAGCCGTCGGTGCGGATGCCGTCCCAGCGCTCCCAGATCGTGGTGGCCCCGTGGTCGATCATGTAACCCCAGCCGGGGAAGTCGCGTTGCAGCAGGATCCGGTACGCCGTCTCGAGATGACCGTGGTCCGCCAGCACGGGCAGGAGGTTCTCCACGCCGAGGAAGCCGACGCTGAGGTGTCCGTCCGTGGCCGCGACCTTTGCGGCGAGCTTGTCCGCGGCGGCCCGGCCCAGGGACGCGGGCAGCAGCTCGAAGGCCAGGGCCAGCACATAGCCGGTCTGGGTGTTGCCGCGGACCGTGCCGTCGTCCGAGACGAAGCGGGTGCGGAAGGCGGCCGCGACCTGGTCGGCGAGCTGCCCGTAGGCGGTGGCCTCGGCGCTGCGGCCGGTGGCGGCCGCCATGCGCGACACCAGGCGGGCCGACCAGGCGAAGTAGGCCGTGCAGACGAGGTCCTGGGCCGTGTTGTCGTTGACGTTGAGCCAGTCGCCGTAGGTCTGCTGATCGCGTATCAGGTCGCCGCCGGCCGTGGCGCGCAGATAGTCGACCCACTGGGCCATCGCCGTGAAGTGCCGGTCCGCGACGGTCAGATCGCCGAAGCGCTGCCACAACGTGTACGGAATGACCACTCCCGCGTCTCCCCAGCCGGCCGTGCCGGAGCCGCCGATCACCGCGGGCGCGACATCCGTGAAGGCGCCGTTCGCCTGCTGGGCGTCCGCCAGGTCGTCGACGAACTTGGCGAGGAGGGCGTGCGTGTCCAGGTTGAAGGTGGAGGTCGCGCAGAAGGCGGTGATGTCACCCGTCCAGCCCAGACGCTCGTCGCGTTGGGGGCAGTCGGTCGGGATCGAGAGCATGTTGCTGCGCTCGCCCCACACGATGTTGTGCTGGAGCTTGTTGAGCAGCGCCTCGGACGCGCTGAACGTGCCCGGCTGCCGGGCGTCCGTCCACACCGCGCGACCGGTGACGGCGGTGGCGTCGGGCCGGAAACCGGACGGCAGGCCGCTGAGTTCGACGTAACGGTAGCCGTGGACGGTGAACCGGGGCTCGTACGTCTCCACGCTCCCGGTGCCGGCGAGGGTGAAGGAGTCGGTGGCCTGGGCGGCGCGCAGGTTGGTGGTGTAGAGCGTGCCGTCGGGGTTGAGGACCTCGCCGTGCCGGACGGTGACCGTGGTGCCGGCGTCGCCGCGGACCGCGATGCGGTTCCAGCCGGCGAAGTTCTGCCCCATGTCGAAGATCCACACCCCCGGCTGCGGCTCGGCCACCGACACCGGACGGAATTCATGCTGCACGGTGACGCCGTTGTCGACCTGTGCCACCAGTCGCGGGACGGGCCCGTCGTGAACGGCGACGGCGGTCCAGCCGCTGTCGTCGAAGCCCGGCGAGTCCCAGCCGTCGACGTGCAGGCGCGCGTCGTAGGTCTCGCCCTGGTACAGATCGTCCGCCCTGATCGCGCCGGTGGCCGTCTTCCAGCTGTGGTCGGTCGCCACCAGCTGGGTGGATCCGTCGGTGTAGGTGATGAGCAGTTGTGCGCCGTAGAACGGCTGTGTGCCGTAGTGCCGGCTGCCGGCGAAGCCCAGGTTGCCGGAGTACCAGCCGTTGCCGAGCCACGCGCCGAGCACGTTGGTCCCCCGCCGGAGGTGCGCGGTGACGTCGAACACCTTGTACTGAAGGCGCTTCGCGTAGTCGGTCCACCCGGGGGCCAGCACGTCGTCGCCGACCTTCGCGCCGTTGAGCCGGGTCTCGTGAAGACCGAGCGCGGTGGTCAGCAGCCGTGCCGAGGCGACCCGCCCCCGCACACTGAAGCTCTTGCGCAGCATCGGCGCGGGCCCCACGACCTGGACATTCGATCCCCAGGGACCGCTGCCGTAGGCGGCTAGCGCGCGTGCGGCGGGCCAGCCGCTGTCGTCGTATCCGGGACTCTGCCAGCCTGCGGGAGGGTCCTGGTGCGTCCTCCACGCATCGTCGGTGACCACGGTCGCGCCGCCCGCCACCGTGAGTTTGGCGATGAGTCCGGCCGGAGAGAGGGTCGTGTTCCGGCTCTCGACCGCGAGGGTGTTGTCGCCGCTCTTGAGATGCGCGGTGACATCGACCGTGGCGGCGCTCTTCCACGAGTCGGTCACGCGCCGTGAGGTGCTCACCTGGGTGCCGTTGACCCAGACGTCCGCGGTGTCGTCCCCGGTGACGATCAGGCTCGCGGCGGCGGGTGCCTCCGCCAGCGTGAAAGTACGCCGGAAACAGCGGGTTGCGACGGGTGCCTGGGACGCGGGGTCGCCCTCCGGGTACCAGATCCAGGTGGCCCCCGAGAGATCCGGGCCCGGAGGCCGCCCGATGAACGCGGCGGACCACTCCCGCGCGGGTGCCAGCAGTCCGGTCTCGAACCACTTCGGCTTGCTCCAGGCGGCCGCCCGGCCCTGCGTGTCCCAGACGCGCACCCGCCAGAAGTAGCGGGTCAGGCTCTTCAGGGGCCCGCCGGCGTAGGCGATGTCGATCTGCCGGTCGGACGCGACACGCCCGCTGTCCCACAGGTCACCGGAGCCGTCGGCCGTGGCCGAGACCTGGATCCGATAGCCGCCCTGTCGCTGCTGCCGCTCCGTCGAGTCGAGGACCCAGCCGAAGCGCGGGTGTGCCGCGTCCACGCCCAGGGGGAGGGCGCGGTGCTCCACGGTGCAGGCGGCCACGCTCAGCGGGGACGGGGACGAGAGGTCAGGAGCGGCGACCCGGGAGTACCAGGGGGCCGTACCGTAGGCGCCGAGATCCCGGGCGGCCGGCCAGCCGTCGTCGGCGAAGCCGGGCTGTTCCCATCCCGAGGGCACGTCCTTGCCCGCCGTCCAGCGGCCGTCGGTGACGACATCGGTCGTGCCACCGGTGGTCAGCACGCGGATCCGTCCTATGACGCCGGCCGCGCCACCCTCGCTTCGGCTCGCCAGCGCGATGGTGTTGGTCCCCGCGGTCACGGCGGTGCGCAGGTCCACGTACAGGGCGTCACGCCAGGACCGGGTGACTCTGGGGGAGCCGGCGAGGGGTCTCCCGTTGAGCCATACGTCGACGGAGTCGTCGCCGGTGACGACGAGCTGCGCGTCGGTCACCTCGCCCTCGGCGACAGTGAAACTCGTGCGGAAGTAGCGGTGTCCGGCAGGGGCGTCGGAACCCGGATCTCCTTCCGGGTACCAGATCCAGTGAGCCGGGGACAGCCCGACGGGCCCGACCGGGGATGTTCCGGTGGCCGCCTGCGCGCGCCCGGCGACCGTGCCGACGGCTCCCGCGCCGAGAGCACCCGCCGCCAGCGCTGACGCCGTACCGAGGAAGCCGCGTCGGCTGACCGGGGAGTCCTCGGGAGGCGTGCGCAAGCCGGAGTCGGGCGAGCCGGTTGAGCCGGGGGTGGGGGGTGTGGTGTGAGTGGCCAACGGAGTACTCCTTCACGCGCGTCGGGCGAAGCAGAACGGCTCGGTGGGCGGCGGACACGGACGGGGAATTCCCCTCCGGTCGTGGTGGCGAGCTGGTTATTGAATCGTTTCAAAACGTTAATGCGGTGGAAATGTATGAAAGTTGATGAGCGGCGTCAATAGGCTGGCGCATCGTTTCATCGACGCTCGTACGCCGCCGTGCGAGGCGACCGTGCACGCCCGAGGCGCCGGTCGGGGGGAGTTCGCGCGATCGTCGGTGCGTCCATGTCTCGTATGCGACAAGGTCGTTCGTCGAACAGCTCGCGTCGCCACGCTCCCGGAACTGTTCTCCGGCTTGCCCGCGCTGTGTGGGTACCGGTCGTCCTGGGGCGGGTATCAGCCGCGGCCGCCCCCGAAGAACCGGCCGCGGAAGCACGAGCGGACCGGTGGGGGATTCCACCGGTCCGCTGTGAGGGGAGCTCAGGAGGTGATCAGCAGTACAGGTTGCTGCCGGGGGAGACGCCGAGGATCGAGGTGATGCGGTTGTAGGCGTCGACGCGGCTCTGGACCTGGGCAGGGTTGCGGCCGTCGCACTCGAGGGAGCCGTTGATGGAGCGGATGGTCTGGCCGAAGCCGGCGCCGTTGACCATGGCGTTGTGCGGGGTCATCGTGCCCGGGCCGGACTGGGTGTTCCAGTACCACAGGCCGGTCTTCCAGGCCACGGCCGAGTCGTTCTGCACCAGCCAGGGGTTGTTGAGGAGATCGATGCCCAGGGCGTCGCCGGCGGCCTTGTAGTTGAAGTTCCAGGACAGCTGAATGGGGCCGCGGCCGTAGTAGGCGGCCTGTCCGGCCGGGCAGCCGTAGGACTGGCTCCAGTCGCAGTACGTCGGGTAGTTGGCGGTGTTCTGCTCGACGACGTACACCAGCCCGCCGGTCTCGTGGCTGACGTTGGCGAGGAAGGCGGCGGCCTCCTGCTTCTTGACGGTGTCTGAGCCGGTGTTCGCGAAGCCCGGGTAGGCCGACAGGGCGGCGGTCAGGCCGCTGTAGCTGTAGAACGAGTTCCGGTTCGGGAACATCTGGTTGAACTGGGCCTCACTCACCACGAAGCCCGAGGGATTGCCGCCGCCACCGCCGCTCGCGGGGGCGCTCCACTTCTGGTTCGCGGCGCCCGAGCAGGTCCAGATCTGCAGCCGGGTGGCGTTGGCCGAGTTGTTGCCGGTCACGTCCAGGCACTTGTTGGCCTGCGGGTTCACGATGTCGTTGGCCGAGCTGACGGCCCACTGCTGGGCTGCGGTGCCGTTGCAGTCGTAGAGCTGGACCGTGGTGCCGTCGGCGGTGCCGCCACTGGTCACGTCCAGACACTTGCCGAGCGCGCGCAGGGTGCCGTCGCCGGAGTTGGACCAGGTCTGGGCTGCGGTGCCGTTGCAGTCGTAGAGCTGGACGGCGGTGCCGTTGGCACTGCTCGCGCCGGCCACATCGACGCACTTGCCGGCCAGCCCGGTGATCTGGCCGGTCGCCGCCTGGGCCGGGGTGACGACGAACAGGGCGGACAGCACGGCGGCGAGGACGACGCCCAGCGTCAGCCGGCCGAGGGCGCTGCGCCCGCGGAGGCGGGACACGAGAAGAGGAAGGCGCATGGAGAGCTGCTCCTGACGTGGGACGAGGGGGGTGAGAGTGCGTGACCGGCCTGCGGAGGCGGACGCCTCAGTCGAGGACCTGCTGCGTCACGACGATGTGTCCGGCATCGGGGTCGAGGACACCACCGAGCCGGCTGAACGCGCCGTCGGTCAGATCAAGGCACTTGGGCTCCTGCGGAGTCTGGACGAACGTGCCACGGTCGTTGACCCGAACGGTCAGGGACCGGCCGTTGGCGACGTTGGTGACCTGGATGTGCGTACCAAAGGGCAGTTGAGGCTGGCGGGAGAGGGAGGTGGCGACCGTGTCGGCGTTGTTGTCGAAGACCTCGCCGCTGGCGGTCAGGGCGCCGGGCGGCTGGGGACCGTAGTGCGTGGCCCAGCATTGTTCGCCAGCCGGTTCCGCGGGAGCGTTCCACTGCTGGTTGGCGGCGCCGGTGCAGGACCACAGCTGGACCTTGGCCCCGTCAGCGGTGGAGTTGGCGGTGACGTCGAGGCATTTGCCCAGGGCGCGCAGGGTGTTGTCGGTGCCCGGGGTCCACTGCTGGGCGCTGGTGCCGTTGCAGTCGTAGAGCTGCACCGGGGTGCCGTCGGCGGAGCCGGCGCCGGCGACGTCGAGGCACTTGCCGGCGAGGCCCGTGACCGTGCCGGTCGCCGCGGCCGCCGGTGTCGCGGTCAACGGGCTGAGCGACAAGGCCAGCAGGGCTATGAGAGGAGTACCGCGTAACGCGGTGGTGAGGAAGGAAGAGCGAGCAGTCATGGGGGGTGGGGAAGCCTTTCCGAGGTGGGCACGTAGGTGTGGCGGACACCGACAGGACGCACGTCGGGACGACCTGACATCGGGAAAGCTAAAGGTCTATACCAAGGCCGTCAAGATGTGGGCATGACAGATGTGGCCGGTGCCCTCACTGCCGCTCGTCCGGCATTCGGGTGTTCACTCACCGGCCCCGGACCGTGTGTCGCAGCCGCGGGCATCCAGCGAGAAACGCCGGGACAAGAGCCCCGACGGAACAGGCGATCGTCGTCGGCGTGGGCACTCTGCCGAAGGCGGGGGCTCGGGGGCTCGGGGGCTCGGGGATTCGGGGATTCGGGGATTCGGGTGCGAGGACGGCGCGCATACGGCTGCCGCACCACCAGGGCGTCGGCGGTCTCGTCAGTTCTGCCTTCGGCAAGGGGCTAAACCCGCGCTCGTGGCATCTGCCCGGCTGGTGGAGTCATCGGCCTGTGGGCCAGTGATCGCGTGCGCCGTTGGGGGAGTGGTGCCTGCGGACAGCATCTCCTCAGCGTTGCGTGAGGAGGCATGTGATGGCCAGTGAGTTCCAGCGGGGCAAGCTTCGGGCGATGTTCGACGCGTTCGACGCGGACGGCAACGGTTACCTGGAGGAGGAGGACTTCGAAGCGCTCGCGGTCCGTTGGGGCCGGCTGCCGCGTGTGAGAGCGGAGTCGGGGCTGGCGGTGCGGGTGGACAGCGTGATGCGAGGGTGGTGGCAGCAACTGTCGGCCGCTGTCGACGCGAACGGGGACGGCCGGATCGACATGGATGATCTCCTTGCCATGGTCGACCTGTTGCCTTCCATCCCGGAGGCTGTCACCGCCACGGCCGACACCGTCTTCGACGCGGTGGACGAGAACGGCGACGGGCGGATCAGCCGCGGCGAGCACAAGCGCCTGATCGACACATGGCACGGACAGGCCATCGAGACCGGGGATGTGTTCGACCGCCTCGACCAGGACGGCGACGGCTACCTCAGCCGCCCGGAGTTCGCCGCCTTGTGGACCCAGTTCTGGACCAGCGACGACCCCGGCGAACCCGGCAACCTGACGTGCGGTGAACTGCCCCGGGTCTGACAGGTGTCCTCGGCTTTCGTCGGTGCTGTGCGGCAGGTTCGTCACCGGCCGAGCCGATGGAGGTGGCGATGCCGGACAGGTCCGGATGGTCGGCGAGCCTGAAACGCATGTATGGACGCACGGGATCGGAGGGGTCATGCAACTCGCGCGACAACATGGGGCGTTGCGCGCGACCGGGGCGACCGGGGCGACCGGGGCGACCGGGGCGACCGGGGCGACCGGGGCGACCAAGGCGACCGGGGCGATCGGGCGGCCGGTTCCGTGCCGTCCTGGGGCAAGACGGTGCGCGGTGCGGCCGCCGCCCACGGCCTCGCCGTGTTCCTCCGCCGGCGCCTGTTCGGGGCCGGCGGCGAAGCCCGCGCCGACACGGAGGCGAGTGCCGCCCGCACGGGCCGGGGCGTCGCCCTCCGGCACCTCGGACAGGAGACCGCGCCGTGACACCGTCCACCCGTCGCGGCGGCCCTCCGCAACCATGCAGGTATGGACGTCCGGTTGCGGGGCAGTCGGAGGTTCAGCCGGCGCCGTTCCGCGTCGAAGGGTGGCGCAGGACGCCACCTGTGCAACCTGTGCCTCGCGGTGGCACCGACGTGTCCGCGAGCTGACCTTGGGGGAGTGGGAATCATCATGATTCTTCCGGCGGAGAAGGAACTGCGAGCCGCACTGGCCCGGTTCGCCGACGCGCGCATCGAGCACGACGTACGCCCCACCGGCCGCACCAGCCGCCTGCTCGAGGACGCCACGTACACGCTGTGCGTGATGACCGGAGCGACTCACGTGGAGCAGGCCCTGCATGTGGCGGACAGCCTGTTGCGGGGCTACCGCGCCGGCCGCGAGGGCGGCGCCCGCGAGGACGAGACCCTGGCCGCGTAGGCACGACGCCTCCTGCTCAGCCGCCCCGTCGAAGGCCTACGGCTTCAGGCGTGAAGACCGCGCGAGCGTGGCGATGAGCGTGTCGGCCAGCCACTCCTCGTACGTGTCGGCCGACCAGCCCCGCCCCGCCGTGAGCTGCGTGTACAGCTGCGGCCCGGCCAGCGCCCAGAGGCCGTCCGCCAGGTGCGCCGGATCCGCTTCCGGATCCAGCGCACCGGTCTCGTCGAGGTGGGTGACGAACGAGGTGACGCCGGTGAGCCGTTCCCGTTCGGCTATCTCCAGCACCTCTCCGACGTCCGGCCCTGCCTGGGTCAGCAGGGTGAACAGCGCGGCGATCCGCTCATGGATGCCGCGCACGAACGCGGCATAGAGCCGGAGCTTGGCGTCCGGCTCGCTCGTCCGCAGGATCGCCCGCGTCTCGGGACGGTCCGCCATGGGCACCGGCTCGTCGTCGCCGGCCAGCGTGGTGTCCCACAGGGCCTTCACCAGGCCCGGCTTGCCGCCGAACGTCTTGTACACGGTCTCGGGTGAGACACCCGCCCCCTCGGCCACGGCGCGCACGGTCGTGGCGTGGTAGCCGTCCCGGAAGAGCAACTCGGCGCAGGTCGCCAACATCGCGGCGCGATTGCGGCGGGCGGCCTCCTGCCGGCGCGCGGAGTTGTAGGGCCGGCGTGGTGTCTCGCCTGGCATCGGTGCACCCTCCATATTTGATACAGTCGACTGTATTGAATTCTGGCAGGTTGCTGGAGGTCCTTATGTCCCGTCCCGCGCCCACACAGGTGGCGCCCGGCGTCCACCGCCTTGGCGATCACGGCATCAACTTCTACCTGATCGAGGGCCCCGACGGTCTCACCCTGATCGACGCGGGCGTGCCCGCGCATCTGGACCAGCTGCGCGGGCTGCTGGCCGGCCTCGGCCGTTCCGTCGCCGACATCCGTGCCGTGCTCCTGACCCACGGCCACCTCGATCACACCGGCCTGGCCCACACCGTCCAGGAGGCCGGAGCCGACATCTGGATCCACGATCGGGACGCCCCGATCCTGCACGACGGCCCGCGCAGCGTGAATCGCCATGCCAAGCCCGAGCGTTCGATGCTCCCCTACCTCCTGCGCAGGCCGGCCGCATTCGCCATGCCTCTCCAACTGGTCCGCGCGGGAGCCTTCACCGCTCCCGCCGTCCAGAACACGCGGGTCTTCCACGGCGACCAGGTGCTGGAGGACGTCCCCGGTGCCCCGCAGGCCGTCGTGCTGTCCGGTCACACCCCCGGCAGCGCCGCCTACCACTTCGCCGACCGCGGGCTGCTCTTCACCGGCGACGCCCTGGTCACCGCGGACGGGCTGTCGGGTCACACCGGACCCTCGATCGTGAGCCGCTGCTTCACCCACGACAGCAAGGCCGCGCTCGCCGCCCTCGGCCGTCTCGACCAACTGCCGGCGGACCTGCTGCTGCCCGGCCACGGCGAACCCTTCACCGACGGCGTCCGGGCCGCCACCCGGCAGGCACGCCACTTCGGAGTGCGCTGAACCGCGCCGTACCCCAGTTCTCCAGGCGGCGACCCGCCTGGCACAACGACGTCCAACACCTCGAAGGAAACGACATGAGTTCTATACCGTCGACCGACGGCGCCGAGACGGCGGCCTACTACCGTCCGCGCGTCCTGCACGTCCCCGCCGGGAAGGGCGTGGTCAAGTGGATGTCCGGTGACGTCTACGAGACCATGGCGCCGGCCGAGTCCACCGACGGCGCAGTGGGCCTCACCGTCTGCTGGGTGCCCCCGGGCGGCGGACCGATCGCGCATGTGCACCGGGCGGCCGACGAGTCCTTCTACGTCATCTCGGGTGCGCTGGAATTCCTGAACGGCGATCAGATCTTCGTGGCGAACGCCGGAGACTTCGTCTTCGTGCCGAGGGGCACGCGGCACCGGTTCCGCAACCGCACCGGCGAACAGGCGCACATGGTGTCCTTCTTCACGCCCGGCGGAGGCGAGGGGTTGTGGCTGGAAGGCGGGGACGATCCCGTACCCGGTGAGAAGCCCGAGTTCTGGCCGCCGGAGCGCGGCCTGGCCCTGGGCCCGCTCCTCGGCCGGAAGGAGATCGACATGGTGATCCTCCCCGAGGAAGCCGACATCGACGGACCCGCCGACAAGCCCTGAGCCACCTCAGCACAGCACAGACGTTCGGGCTCCGGCCGAGTGCCGGCCCGGGCACCTCCGAGCACACCGCACCGCGCACCACGCGGGCCGGGCGATGGCCGCCCGGCCCACCGCAGGCGTTCCGGTTCCGTGCTGCTGCACGACCTCCTGGGCCGCGTCGGATCGGGCCGGCTCCTCCTTCTGTGGCCAGGCCGATCCGGCACATGGTGTCGACGGTGCCGGTCGCCATGCCGGCGTGTGAGGGCTCGGCCAGGTGCAGTGCCGCACGGGAGGCGGCGGCACTGCCCTGGCAGAGCCCGGCACCGGCGACCACATGGCCGGCGAACAGGGCGGTCCACCGGGAGCCGCCGTCGAGACGGGCTCCAGCGCCGGCCCGGCCGCCGTCAGCCCGAAGCCGCCGCCGTTGGTCAGCCGCGGCGGCAGCCGGTAGGCCGGCGCAGCCCTGATCGGCGCGGCGACGAAGGACGCCACCCTGAGCGGCAGGAAACGCGGGCCCGTCGCCGAGGGTGTCGGCGGCACGAAGGGCACTCGGAGCCCACACGACCACGCGGCCCCGGTCCGAAGCGCGCCGCCTCACCCCCGGCCCCGCTCGGCGCTAGGCTGGCCCCGGAGGTGCCAAGTGGCCCAGGATGAACGGAAGTTGGACGAGGTCCCGGAAGCCGCGACCGTCGTGGTGATCGGCGCGGGCCCGGCCGGTCTGACCGTCGCCAGTCTGCTGCGCAGATCCGGCATCGACAGCATCGTCCTCGAGCGCCGCAGCCGCCACCACGTGGCACAGCGGCAGCGGGCCGGCATCGTGGAGAGCCGCGCGGTGCGGATGTTCGCGTCCTGGGGGCTGGCCGACCTGGTGCTGGGCAGTCCACCCCACGACGGCATCCTGGAGTTCCGGGTCGACGGCAAGAGCCACCTCGTCGACGACAGCGACGGATCCGAGGGCCCCGGGGCGCGTCTGTGTCCCCAGCAGGTCCTGCTCCAAAAGCTCACCGCCACCCACCTCGCCGACGGCGGCGAGGTGCGCTACGAGACGGCCGACATCACCCTGCACGACCTGACCGGCGACCGCCCCACCGTCCGCTACCGCTCCGCCGACGGCACCATGCACACGATCACCTGCGCCTTCGTCGCCGGCTGCGACGGCGAGCACGGCGTCACCCGCACCGCCGTCCCCGACGACCACCTCACCGTCCACACCCTCGACCACGGCATCGGCTGGCTCACCGTCCTCGCCGACGCCCCGCCACCTGCCCACCCCCTGCTGGCCGTCAGCCCGCAGGGCTTCGCCGCGCACTTCCCCCGCGGACCGCACAGCAGCCGGTACTACCTCCAGTGCCCGCCCGACGACCACCCCGGCTCCTGGCCCGACACCCGGGTCTGGGACGCGCTGCGCACCCGGCTCGCCGACCCCGCCCTGACCGCCGGCCCGATCACCGACCGCGAGACCTTCCGGCTGCGCAGCCTCGTCCACGACCCCATGCAGTACGGCCGCCTGTACCTCGTCGGGGACGCCGCCCACATCGTGTCTCCCATGGGCGGAAAAGGCATGAATCTCGCCCTGTACGACGCCGATCTCCTCGCCCGCGCCATCCGCGACCACGTCCGCGACCACGACGACACCGGCCTGCGCACCTACTCCGAACGGTGCCTGCGGCGCGTCTGGAGCGACCAGGAGTTCTCCCACTGGCTGACCCGCACGGTCCACGACGCCGGCGACGACACCCGCTGCGGCCCCTTCCTGCGCCGGCTGGCCCGCGCCCGCCTCGACCGCCTCTTCACCTCCCCGACCGCCGCACAGGCCTTCGCGGAACTCATGACCGGCCTTGACCCGGCCCAGGACCACCCCGCCTCCACGAGCCGCTGACCACGACGGCAACACGCGGACCGGCGAAGAACCCGCGCGGCGGGAGATCCACGCCCGCCCCGTCCCAGGCGCTGGGCATCTCGGTACAACTCGGCGTAGCGGACCAAGCGCGCGAGGCCCGTTGCGATCTGGCCGGGGTCGAGTTCATCGCGGCCGAAGTGGTGCTCGGCGGCGAGGCTCGCCGGGGCCCGGCGGGAGTCGACGGCGCGGGGCTCACGGCCGTGGCGATGTGCGTGGAGGCCGCGGTCGCCGCGGGAGCCGAGGAGGCGCTGCACAGCTGCTCGCTCGCAGACCTCGCAGTTCTCCGCGCAGTGCCTCAGGCGACGGCGGATCCGGACACCGGCGTCGACTGAGGCCGCCGGTGGGTCGCAGTGGGGAAGTCGGCCCAAGGAGAGGTCGCCTGCCCTGTTTCGGGATCTCGGTACCTCCGAGTGGCCGGCGTCGCGCCGCGCCTGCGCGTTCACCTCGCGGTCCGGGCAACGGCGCCGCCCTGGGGCCGGCGTTCATGTCGACCACGGGGCGACCGCACAGTGTCGAGCGCCTGGCCGGGCGGCGTCCGCTGCCGGCACTCGACTTCGTCAGTGCGACGACCATGCGCGCCGCCGCCGTCAGGAGCAGGAACAACTGACCGGGGGTGCCTGGGGGCGCTGTACGCCTCCAGGCACCCTTGGTCGTTCGAGTACCTTCCCGCCAGTCCGGTGTCAGCCGATCCTGTCCGTGAAGCCCGTCGACAGATACGTCTGGTGGGTGACCTTGCCCTTGCTGGCTCCCGCCGTCCACGTGAAGGTGTACTCCAGAATGGAGCTCGTCTTCGGGTCGACGATCACCCGGCCGACGCTCTTGGCCTCCGCGAACTCCAGGGCGGTTCCGACGCGTCCGGTGCTGTCCTTGACGGTCCCGACGAGCTTGACGCCCTTCAGCCCCGCCATCGCCTTGAACAGCCCGGCCCGCAGTTTCGGGCTCGCAGGGGACCCGCCGAGCAGGGTGACCGCCTGGTCGAAGGGGGAGATGCTCTTGGGCCTCGGCGGAGTCTGGAGCAGCTGGAGGAGCTTCGCCGGGTCCGTGGTCAGCTGGTCCAGGGTCTTCCAGTCGAGGTCCTTCGGCCCGAACTGCCAGTCGGGCTGGCGCCCTTTCCTGTAGGCCTTGCCGTCGTTGACGACGTAGAAGTCCATGGACTGTGAGAGGTACGAGTCGCCGACCGTCAGATGCGTCTTCCAGTACTTCCCCGAGGAGACCGGCCGGGCGGCGGCCACCGTGGAGACGTCGTTGAGGAAGACGGACGCGGTGTCCGCGCGCGCCTCGCTCCGCGTGCCCGTGTCCGCGGGTGTCTCACCGGTGTTCGCGTACGTCACCACGCCGGCCGCGACCGCGGCGGCGGTGAACAGACCGACGAGGAATCGGCGGCGCCCGGACATCCCCCGCAGCGGTGCGGTCACCACAGCGCCCTTCTTGCGTCCGGCGGCATGCCCGGCCTCCTGAGCGGCCGCCGCCGCCTCGATCCCCGCCAGCGCCCTGGCCAGCGCCTGTGCCGACGGCGGCTCGACCCGTCCTGCGGCCACCAGTTCATCGGCGCCGGGGAAGTCCAGCAACACCGCCCGCTCGGTCATGCCGGTCTCCTCCGCGTCCTGCGTACTCATGCCGGTCCGCTCCACGTCGTCGTACGTACTCATGCCACGTCTCCCGTCACGCTCAGGTGATGTCCGGCCGGGCGTGTTGCTGCGAGCCGGTCGCGCAGCCGACCCCGTGCCCGGTGCAGCCGCGAGCGGGCGGTGCCCGCCGGGATGCCCACGGCGGCGGCCGCCTCGGCGGGGGTGAGCTGCTCCCAGCTGACGAGCAGCAGCACCTCCCGCTCCTCGACGGGCAGTTCGGCCAGCGCCCGGCGCAGCGCCGGGGCCAGCGCGGCCGCGTCGAGCCGCTGGTCCACCGCCTGCCAGGGATCGGTGATCTCCACTCCCGGTACGGCCTCCTGTCGCCCCGCCCGCCGCAGGTGCTGGGCCAGTACGTTGCGGGCCACCCCGAACAGCCAGCCCCGCGCCGAGCCGCGCGAGGGGGCGAACGTGCGCCGCGCGGCGAACGCCTGCAACCACGCCTCGGCCAGCAGATCGTCCGCCGCGCCGGGCATGCGCCGGGCGAAGTAGCCGTGCAGGGCGGGCGAGTACGCCTCCACCAGCGGGGTGAACGCCGCCGCGTCCCCCGCCGCCGACCGTGTCAGCTGGGCGTCGCTGTCGCCGTCACCTTGGGGGGCGCCGTCGCAGCGCTCCTCGTGTTGCCGGGTATCCGGTTTCACGGAATCTCCGTCTCCGACCGCCGGACGACGGTCTCACCCTGTACTTGTCATCAAGCTGCGGATCCGTTCGCACCCCCTGCCAGAGTGGCTCCCCGTAGGAGTGGCCTCGTCCTTTGTCGGTGCGGCTCGAACGCGTGCATCATTGCTCGGCCGTTGGCCATGGAGCCGGCGAATGACGGACGGCGCGGCCTGCCGCCGACGGCGAGGCCCGTGCAGGCGCTCCGAACCCGCAGCCCGGGCGCGACACCTGCGCCACCCGCTCATGCAGCGGGTGACGGGACGGCATGCGGAGATCCTCCGATTACGGGAGACGGCGTGGACGATCAGCGCCATTGCCCGCCGGTTCGGACTGGACCGCAAAACCGTCCGCCGCTACCTGACCACCGATCTCGACGTGCTGATCGCCTCGGCCCCCGACCGCCCCTACATCCAGCAGCGGTTCGTACATCCAAAGCGGTTCGGGTTCACCGACAGCTGCACCAACGCCGCCCAGCTCTACCGCGAGATCCACGAGGTCCCATCCCCGCACCGCGCAAGATCACCTCATGGATCACGAGACCGCGCGACGGGCTCAGCCGTGAGGAGCAAGACCCGCCCGCGAGGTGCGCGTCGCCCGCCCGGACATCGCCACCGCCTGCGACCTGGCCCGCGTCCTCACCGGCCCGGTCCGCGACCGGCGAGGACGTCTCCTGGCCACCTGGGTCCGCGAGGCCGAGACCAACGGGCCCGGGCGCGGGCTGGGTTGCGCCGGATTCCTCCACCAGGACTGGGACGCCGTCCTCGCCGGCATGGCCGGTGAAGGGGATCGGGCGTCGCCGCCCGACACGGACGTGACCTCTCGACCATGACGTAGATATAAGGTCAGGCGACCGGCGGACCGTCCAAGCAGGTCGGACCCGTGTCCTCATTTCCGGAGACAGGTTGTCGATGCGTCTGCATCCAGGCGAGACCGAGGCCGTTGGCTGGCGGGTGGTGACCGTGCTGGACGCCGTCCGGCAGCTGCGCGATGCGTCACCCGACGTCCTCGGACGTCCACGGGTGATCGCGATCGACGGCCGGGGCGGTGCCGGCAAGACGACCCTGGCCGAGCGGCTGCGCAAGGTCGTGCCCGGCTCCGCCATCATGCACACCGACGACATCGCCTGGAACCACGCCTACTTCGGCTGGGGTGCCGTACTCATCGAGAACATCCTGCAACCCCTGCACCGGGGGGAGGCGGTGGACTTCCGCCCTGCTGCCTGGATCGCCCACGACCGGCCCGGATCGATCACCGTCCCCGCGAGTGCCGACTTCATCTGGGTCGAGGGCACTGGCATCATCCGCGAAGAGCTTGCCCCGTGGTTGGACGCTTCGGTGTGGATGCAGGGTGACCTGGATGAGCAGGAGCGCTTGACGGCCGTCCGCGACGGTGACTTCCCCGGGCAGCGGGAGCACGTGGCGAACTGGCTGCTGGAGGAACTGCCGTTCATGCTGCAAGAACAGCCGTGGGCCCGAGCCACCATGATCGTCGCCGGCCCCCCGCAGATCGACCACGACCCGGACACCGAGTTGGTCGTCGCCCCACCGACGAGCCCTTAGCCTCGATCCACCGACGTGGTTTCGAAGTGCTCGCTGGGCGGGGTCTCGGCTGTCGGCTGTCGGCTGACGTGCGGGCGGGGACGTGGACGAGGCGGGCGCGCAGGGTGGCGGTGGTGGCCTTGGCGTGGAAGGCGGAGGCCAGGGCGCCGACGGCGCGCAGCAGGTCGTAGGCCATGGCCCACAGGGTCAGCCAGGCGGCGTTGGCCTGGAAGTGACCGATGGGCAGGTGGGCGAAGGCTGCGGCTTTGCTGTCGGCGATGACCTGCCCGACGACGGCGTGGTGGCGGTGTTCCCGCTCGGCCCGGAGGGTCTCGGCGGGGGCAGTCGGTCAAGAACGGCTGGTAGCGCCGGACGGGGAACGATCGCCCTGCTCTCCGACGGCAGCGGGGTTGGCCAGGTCATGGACGTGGCGCTCGATGAGGCGGGCCGTGACCCGGTCGGCCTTCTTCCGGCTGGCCAACGCGGTGTAGGCGGGGCTCGCAGCGACTTCGGCGTCCCAGACGCCGCTTGCCGCGACGCATCCGCACGGTGGCGAGCAGCGGCCCCGAGGTGGGGCCGGCGCAGGCGAGCAGCTCATGCCCCAGCAGATCGATGGCGGCACGCAGTTCACGGTGGCTGTCCGCGCGGTTCGGCAGATGGACGACGTCGGGCAGCTCCGCCATGAGCGGGTGGGCACGGCTGCGGTCCAGCCGGTACTTGCCGCACAACTTCTTCTCCGGGATGACTGCCTTGATGTGGCGTTTGCGCAGGTGGGCGCGGTTGCCGCGAGATGAGTAGGCCTTGTCCCCGGCGACTGCGTCCGGGCGGGTGCGGGGGCGGCAGGGCCCCGGACCCGGATCTTCTTCAGCACCGGGACGAACTGCGGGCTGTCGGCTGCCTGCCCAGCGGTCAGGACGAACGCCAGCGGGCGGCACTTGCGGTCGGCGGCGAGGTGGACCTTGCTGGTCTGCCCGCCCCGCGAGCGTCCGAGGAAGGCGGCCTTCAGCCGGAGTTTTTGCTGGCGCCGGATGCGCCGCCGCTCTTCCCGCTCGGGATCCACTTCTGCGTCCAGTCCGTTCTGTCCTTCAGGGTCGCCCCCTTTGACCTGTTCTTTTTCTCCTCAGCGACGGCCTCCTCCAGAGCGGCGAGCACGTCCTGGCCCAGGTGCATCCCGGCAGCGTCGTGGTGAGCGCGCGCGGTGGTGGAGCCGACGCTGACCAAGGACAAGTCCACCTCGCCCCGCTTCGCGGCTTCCGCGACCAGGCCCTCCAGCAGAGCCTCGAAGACACCCGCGCCACGCCACTGCCGGAAGCGGTTCGAAACGGTCGACCAGGCTCCGAACTCCCGCGGCATCTCACGCCACTGCCCGCCGACCCTGAACCTCCAGATCACACCCTCGAACTGCTGCCGCAGCCGCTCGGGGTACGGCCGGTACTGGCCGATCGGCAAGTACGGCTCAACGAACTCCCATTCGCTGTCACTCAGTTGCGCCCTCGTCATACAAGTCGATCTACCAGCCTGTCCTGTGATAGCTAATCTCGTTCGATTCCCACTGAACTTTGACCACCGGTACTCATCAGCCCCCTTGGAATCGATCATCTAGGCTGGCGCGGTGACTGATGAGCAGGAGCGGGTGCAGCCGTCGGGAGTGTGGGCCACAGCGGTCGGGGTGGCCAGGGTGCGGGCGCTGGAGACCGAGCGGGAGAACGCGCTGTTCCGCGACCCACTGGCACAGGCCTTCGCCACCGCCGGTGGCCTGTGGCCCTCCTCGCCGCCGCTGCCCGATGACGAGGCCGCGCGACGCCGTCGACTGGCCGTGTCGTTCTCCATCGTCATCAGGACGAAGTTCCTCGACGACCTGTTGCAGCAGGCCTCCGCGTCCGGAGTCCGGCAGGTCGTGCTGCTCGGCGCCGGCATGGACAGCCGGGCCTTCCGGATGGACTGGCCCGAGGGCACCCGACTGTTCGAGGTCGACACCGCCGCGCCACTGGACTTCAAGGCTTCGGTGCTGCGCCAGGAGCGGGCCGTCGCACGCTGCGAGCGGATCACCGTCGCGGTGGATCTGCGTGAGGACTGGCCAGGCGCGCTGGCCGCCGCAGGGCACGACCCGACCGTGCCGACCGCGTGGATCGCCGAAGGACTGCTGATCTATCTGCCCGAGGACGCGGTGGAGCTGCTGCTGGCCCGGATCAGTGCGCAGTCGGCGGCAGGCAGTCGGATGGGGCTGACATTGGGCTCGCGTGGCGTGATCGAGCGCTTCGGCGCGGACGCCGTGCCGGGATCGGCGGCGTCCATGTGGGTCTCGGAGACGCCCGACGACCCGGTGGGCTGGCTGGCCGGGCACGGCTGGGAGGCCGGCAGCCACACCCTGCGCGAGCGCGCTGCCGCCTACGGCCGCCCGATCAGCACCCCGCCGCAGCGCGAGGAGCGGCCCGGCGGACTGATCTCGGCGGTCCGCTGGTAAACACCTCCAGGCGGTCCAACTTCAGTGGCAATCGGTCAAGGTCACTGTCACTGGACCCAGTCCAGCCCCACCGAGAGGGGCGAATCCCACAGATTGATCACGACTCGATACGCGCCCTAGTGGGGTGCCGCATCAGAGAGTCTTTGCCGGGCCCAGACGGTGCTGTTGTCCGCGCAGGGCATGCCTGTGGGGATGATCGCCGAGGTGATACCAAGAGGGCCCGCGTCGAGTACCTCTACGCGATCGCCGACGGTGAGGCGATACCCGAGTACGGTGAGCCCGACGTCGTCTTCTGCCTGGACGAGTTCGGACCGCTCAACCTCCAGCCCCACCCCGGGCGGCGGTGGGCCGAGCGCGGCGGCAGGCACCGGGACCTCGACCGCGAACCCCGGCCCCGAGCGACCTACACCGCCGGTACGGGGTCCGGCACCTGTTCGCCGCCTTGGACCTGGGCAAGGACAAGCTCCACGGCCACATCAAGCCGAGGAGGAACCGCACGAGGTTCCCGGAGTTCTGCCGCTACCTGCGCGGGCTCCACCCGTCCAGGGTCCGTGTCGCGATCGTGCTCGACGACCTCTCCTCGCACCTGACCACCAAGAAGGACACTCGGTCGGCGCCTGGGCCAAGGCCAACAACGCCGAGCCCGCCTACACGCCGACCAACAGCTCATCGCTGAACCGGATCGAGGCCCAGTTCACCGCCCTGCGCTACTTCACGGTGGACGGCACAGACCACGCCAGCCACAAGGAACAGGGCAGCATGATCCGCCGCTGCATCATCTGGTGGAACAAGCACACCGCCGATATTCGCTTGCACACCATCGTCACTCGGGTCAACGTCGCCTGACACCTGACGAAGGCAGAGAAGATGACCACGCGGACCCACCCCGTCGACCACGAACTCATCCAGGCCGCAGCGCACGTCGCGCGCACTCGCTGCCGCGGCGACAACCACACGATGGCGGCCGCGGCCCGTACCCGGGACGGCCGGATCATCACGGCCGTGAACGCCTACCACTTCACGGGAGGCCCCTGCGCCGAGCTGGTCGTCATTGGCGCGGCAGCCGCCCAGGGCGCCTACGAGCTGGACACGATCGTCGCCGTGGGCGACCGCGACCGGGGGGTTGTTCCCCCGTGCGGCCGGTGCCGTCAGGTCCTTCTCGACTACTTTCCCGCCCTCAAGGTCATCGTCGGCGACGAGGACCGCGTCCGAACCGTCCCTGTCACCGACTTGCTGCCCGAAAGCTACGTCTGGGCCGACCACCAGCTCGACGCCGAGTAACCGTGCCACTCAGCACGAGTCGGCAGAACCGACGGTGACAAGGCGCCGGTCATGGTGCAACCGGACTGATCTCCAGCAGTCGTAAGTCCGGGGAAGGGGGGCAGCGTGGTGGCCGGCCTCGATGCGGTTCCGGTCCGCGCGGACTTGCTGCCGGCAGCCGGACGGCGCGCCCCTCACCGAGGCAGCTTGGCGGGTCGATCCGGGTGGGCGGGGGCGACGTAGCGCATGGCGGTCCGCTCGGTGATGCCGAGCAGGCGCATCAGTTCGAGGGGACCCTGACTGTCCCCGAGGGCGGTGAGGCCTTCCTCCTCCATCCCGAGCACGGCGGCCTGGTCATCGCCCCAGGCGCCTACGCGGTCGGTTGCCAGCGCGAGTTCACGGGCGACTGGGGGCCCGTGTTCGACTGACGGCCGGCCGGAGCGTCATCACCCGGCGGTGGCACATGCGGTACGGCCTGGTCAGCGTGCGCACCTTCACCGCCGACCCCAACCAAGAGGAGGGGAAGTGGGTCTTTGCCAGGAGCAACCCGCTGACCCGCCTCCGGCGTCCGAGAGTGGAGTTGCACCCCGGAATGCTGGTGGCGATCGCGGACTGCGACTCCGGCCGGCTGATCGCCCGCCGGTCCGCGTCGCGCCGTACGTCGGCCAGCGACATGGCGGCGATCAAACCCCCGAGCACGACCACGCCGGCGACGAGGAGCAGGATCACCTGCCACGGATATCGCCGGAACAAATCGAAGACGAGGAGGAACGCCGACCCGCTCCCTCCGGCGAGCGCGCCCATGATCAGCGTCTCCCGCTCGTCCATAAAGCCCATGTAACGCGGTGGACCACCGCGTGTCGCCAACTGCCCTACCCTAAAAGGGTTCTGTGCCACGCCACATAGCGGTGGAGCTGTCGCAGCCATGGGCGAATTACTGCAGGATCAAGTGACGGTCGATCACGTCCTCGGTCGGGTACGTGACGTACGGTTGGTTTGTATCCGCAGAGGCCGTGTGCGGGTGACCCCGTGTGGCGATTGAGCAGGCGTGTCGTCGCGGACTGCTTTCGCGATGCAGGCATCCGGAGGTGTTGTCAGCTGAGACTGCCGCTGTGATGGGTATCACCATCCGGATGCTTCGGGTCGGGCATGCGGGATCATGAGGGAATGGACGCTCGTTTCCTTGGCATCGCTGATCTGGTCGAGGCCCCGTCCGTAGCGGTCGTGGTCGACGTCATGCGTGCCTTCACGGTGGCTGCCTGGGCCTTTGCCCAAGGGGCGGAAAAAATCGTTCTTGCTGAATCGCTGGACGAAGCCCTGGCCCTCAAGGATCGCCACCCGGATTGGGTGGCGCTCAAGGACGGTCCGCCCGCGCCCGGGTTCGACGCCGTCAACTCGCCGGGCCTGCTGCGGTCTATTGACCTTGGCGGACGGACTGTTGTGCAGAAAACCACGGCTGGGACGGTCGGTGCCCTTGCGGCCAAAGAGGCGTCGCTGGTGTTGTGCGCCAGCTTCGTGGTGGCGGAGGCAACGGCTGGGCTCTTGCGGACGGGCAAGAGCGGCAGTGTCACGTTCGTGGTCACTGGCGAAGACGGGCAGGCCGACGAAGATCTGGCGTGTGCTCAGTACATCGCTCGAAGGGTCACCGAGGCTGGGACGGATGCTAGTGAGTACCTCCGTCGTGCTGCCCAGTCACGCGCTGCCGCCGAACTGGCGCAGGGGGTGCGACAAGGAGTCCATCCTGATGACGTTGCGCTCTGTCTTGAGGTCGACCGGTTCCCCTTTGCCATGGTGGCTACCTTGGAAGACCCGCTCATGGTCCTGCGTCCGTGCGCCGTGCCTTCGCCGGCCGACGACGCCTCGACCTGACGGCATGAGCCCGCACGCGAGGTAGCCGTGGGACAGCTCGTGGCAGGCAGGTTCGGGAGAGGAAGCCGAGAGGCCCAGACCCTTTCGTTCGGATGACCGAACTCTTGGCAGGAAGGCGCGGTCATCGAGTGCGGCGCCTCCGACGGCCTCTGTGGTAGGGCGCAGGGTGGCTCCGCGAACAGAAGCTCAAAGCCGGGATCGGCTTCAACACGGACGCGGTTCAGCTACTGGACTACCTGAAGGAAGCAGAGCCCGAGAAGGCGTCCACCCGCCCGGCGCCCAAGAGCGTGAGCCCGCAGATGCGGTACCTGGTCAAGCGGCTCAAGGACACCAAGCCCGTCGCCCCGAAGCCGCGGATCTCCCAACGCACCGTCGAGCGGTACGTGAAGGACCAGATCGAGAAGCCCCTCCTCGACCTCGCCGCCGTCTGGCGAACCAGGTGAGGAGGTCCGCTTCACCGACATCGCGCACCTGGAGTTCGACTTTCGACCCTCCGTCGCCTGGAAGTACGGGGCAGGTCGCGTGAAGCGAAGCACGATAGCTGTCACAACAGCAGGGGGTGTTGTCACCGCCGCTGGCAGAGGTCGGTTCGGCTGTTGGTGAACGGTGCTGCCGCGGCGCGGATGCCCCGATATTTTCTGGGCATGGCTGATCATCAGGTGATTGACGTTGGAGGTGTCCGGCTGGCCTATCAGGTCTCGGGGCCGCCGGACGCCCCGCCGCTCGTCCTGTTGCATGCGATGGGGGAGGATGGCACGGACTGGGACATCGTGGCACCTGTCTTCGCCCGCAGTTGGCGTGTCTATGCTCTCGATCTTCGCGGTCACGGGCGGAGTGATTGGCCAGGGGAGTACTCGCTGCAACTCATGCGGGACGACGTGCTCGGATTTCTGGATGCACTGGCACTTGACCGAGTGGATCTGGTGGGGCACTCGATGGGAGGGCTCGTTGCGTATCTGCTTGCTGAGGACTCTCCGCAGCGTGTGAACCGGCTCGTCTTGGAGGACGTTCCAAGCCCACGTCCTCGGGAACAGACCACTCCGACCAGGCCGGATGGGAAGCTGACGTTCGACTGGGACATGGTGGTGGCCGTCAGGCGGCAGGTCGACACGCCGGATGCGGAATGGCTGGAGGGCCTCAGCAGGATCACCGCCAAGACCCTTGTGGTGGCTGGTGGGCCAAGCAGTCACGTGCCCCAGGAAGGTATCGCCGAGTTGGCCCGTCGTGTTCCTGATGGGCGGGTCGTCACCATTCCGGCCGGCCACTTGATCCACAAATCCGAACCGACGGAGTTCACGAAGGCCGTTCTGGCGTTTCTGCGGTCGGAGGAAGAACCCTGCCCCGCACTGGAAGCATGAGATACAGCAGCCGCCCGCTTGTTGTCACCTGCGGAACTGAGGGCCGCGGTCGGTCCTCGTGGCCAGGTGCTCGGCGTGGGTATCGAGTACCGACTGGAGGGCCCGGTAGTAGGAGAGGCCGTCTCGTGTCTCAGTCTGCCTGAGCGATCAGCTCCTTGGTACCGTCCAGGCGCACCCCGAGCAGGACCAGCACGCACGAGTGCGCCTGCCCGAGCCGTACCTTGGGGTGCACACCATCGGCCCACACGTACACGTAGTCGCCGTCCGACAGGTCCCGGTCCCGGCGCTGGCCGAGGGGCTGCGTGAGTCCACCGAGTCGTGGGCCGACCTGCTGCGCGACTGCCGCCGGCGCGGCATGCGCGATCCCGAGCTGGTCGTCGGGGACGGCGCGATGGGGCTGTGGAAGGCACTGGCGGAGGTGTTCCCGGCTGCCCGGTATCAGCGGTGCTGGGTTCACAAGGCCCGCAATGTTACGAACTCCCGTCCGAAGTCCGCTCAGCCGGGCGCGACGAGGGCGATGCGGGAGATCTACAACGCCGAGGACCGCGCTCACGCCGAAAAGCGATCGAGGCATTCGAGAAGACCTACAGCGCGAAGTTCCACAAGGCCGTCGCGAAGATCACCGATGACCGGGAGAAGTTGCCGGCGTTCTACGACTTCCCGGCCGAGCACTGGATTCATCTGCGGACCACGAACCCGATCGAGTCGACGTTCTCCACGGTCAAACTCCGCACCAAGGTCACCCGAGGCGCCGGCAGCCCGGCCGCAGCCCTCGCGATGGTGTTCAAGCTCGTCGAGTCCGCCCAGACCCGCTGGCGGGCAATCACCGGAGCCCACCTGGTGCCCCTGGTCCGTGCCGGGGCCAGGTTCGAGAACGGCATCTTGGCCGAACGCGGAGACACACGCGCGGCGTGATCTTACGGTTCATCTCGAACGCGGCTACCTACCAGGAGTAACGGAGAACACGATGCACACGAACTCGGCCCCCTCCCACCAGGTCGTACAGCGGTACTTCCAGATGTGGACACGGGCGACATCTCCGTCGCCCCGGAAGTGCTCAGCCCGGATTGGGCCGACCACGCACATCCAGAGGTCAATGGGCCCGCTGACGTCCAACGCGCGGTCACACAGACCCATGCCACCCGGCCAGGACTCCGTTTCTACATCCACACGATTCTCGGCAACGATGACTTGCTGTCTGTGGTCGGTGGAGTCGGCCACGAAAGTCGCCCAGACGCCATAGACAGCCGTCTCATCTGGCTGATTCGACTTCTCGACGGTCAGATGGTCGAGATGTGGACCTATCGGCTCAGCACTCCATGATGCCGCCGATCCACAGGTATTGACGATTGCTCGGCAGGGAGCACCGCACGGTTCGGTGGATCAGTAGCGGTGGCCGGGCCAGTGAGGGTCCTCCCAACGATCGTCGCCGGTGAGGCCGAGCAGCCGTATTCGGTGGAGCAGTTCCCCTGATACGCCGTGGGCCCGGAGACGGGCGGGGGCATTGCGGACCAGCCAGGCGGTCAGCTCGGCGCGCGTCTCTTCCTCGTTCTCCCAAGAGTCCCAGGGGAGTTGGTCTCCGAGCAGGTCGTACTCCCATTTTGCTGCTGCCTCGGCCAGGTGGTCGTCGGCCGGGTGGGCGATCAGCGTCTCCCATGTGGTGAGCCACGGGGTGAGCGTGGCAGATGCCTCGGTGATCATTGCCAGGACCTCGTAAGCGGGTACTGTGGGACCGGGATCGGTGAGCGTGTCGGCCCACCAGGCGTGCAGGAATTCCCTGACTGCTTCGGCTTGCACGGTGGGCCACTGCTGCCAATGACCGCGAGCAAACGAGCGGCCGGCTTCCTCCAAGCCGAAGAGCGGCTCGACGGAGCCTTTGACCAGGGCCGTGGCGAACTGGGGCAGAATCCGGCGTAGTACGGATGCGTGATCGCTCCAGTCGGGGGCCTGCCAGGTGCGGCGCAGGAGGTCAAGGTCCAGCTCCGTATCAGGAACCTTGAGCTGCGCGAGTTCTTCGGCGCTGCCCCAGTGACACGCGCAGTTGTGCTCGTCGGGGTGGGCCGTCATCCCCCCGAAGGCGGCGGTCAGGCCGTCAAGCGCGGTAGAGAGGCGAAGTCGTGCGGGGGGCTGGTCGGGGTTCATCATGGCGTTCGCATTCAGGGACTCCGGGAGCTTCTGCCATCCGAAGATCGCTAAGATACACGGGTGGTTCTCAGACCGCCGTCGACATGATGCATCCCGACTCCCGCCGACGCCTGTGAAAGCCCCGGGACGGGTCACAAGGCCTGCGGCAGTGCCTGTGCGCGCCGGCATTCTGGGCTCGAAGGGCGTCTCGCGCGGCGTGTCGAACGGGGTCACCCACCTGGGGATTCACCGGACGTCGGGGCGGCCTTCGTCTGATCATGCGCTCCGGCCAAGATGCACGTGACCACGATGAAGACGCGCTCTTCCGCAACCCCGCCCAGCTCGCCGCCCTCCGCGCCGACCACGCGGCAGTCGACTAAGTCCTCCCGGAAGCGTGACGCTTGCGCGAACGCTTCCGGGCGGACCGGAGTCAGGCAGCAGACTCACCTTCGCGACCTTCGTCTCGATCGGTGCACCTTGGTCGGAGCACATGATCAGACGAAGGCCGCTCCAGCGTCCGGCGAACGCCCAGGTGAGCGGCCTAGTTCGAGGTCCGTTTCGGCCCGGTGTCCCGACAGCGGAGTTTGCGCAGTCGCAGAGAAATGGGAGTGGCGCGGGGATCCCTTACTGTGTCGCCTCATGACGATCCTGATCATCGGCGGAAGCGGTCTTCTGGGCACTGAGCTGATCCACCAGGCGGCAGCGGCCGGGCACACGACCGCCGCGACCTTCGCGACCAGGCCCGGCAGCATTGCGCAGGTCGCGTGGCACGCCCTCGACCTGCGGGACCCCGAGCAGCTCGAAGCAGTCGTAGCTCAGGTTGCCCCGTGCCCAATCGTCAACGCGACGAGCGGCGGATCGAATTGGTCGGTCACGGCCGAAGGCCCGATCCGCCTGGCGATGGCTGCGGTGAAGTACGGATGCCGCTTGATCCATGTATCCAGCGACGCGGTGTTCTCCGGCGCCCGCGTCCACTACGACGAGTCCTGCCTCCCCGACCCTGTCACCCCTTACGGCGCGGCGAAGGCCGCAGCGGAGACGGGCATTCGCCTCGTGGCCCCGGATGCCGTCATCGCTCGCACCTCACTGATCATCGGTGACCTTCAGTCCCCGCATGTGCGGATGGTGCACGACCTCTCGACCGGCACCCGGGACGGCGTCCTGTTCACCGATGACATCCGTTGCCCCGTGCATGTCGCCGACCTGGCCGCAGCCCTGCTGGAACTCGCCTCCGGGGTGGCGAACGGCGTTCACCATCTGGCAGGAGCCGACGCCATGAGCCGTCATGAACTCGGAATCCTCATCGCGAAGCGTGATGGGCTCGACTCCTCGCGACTTCCTGTGGGTCTGCGGACCGACAGCGCGTTTCCAGGGGCGCTCGATGTCCGCCTCGACAGTTACACCACCCAGCGCAAACTGCACACCACGTTGCGCGGCGCCCGCCAGTTCCTCTCCCTGAGCCCTTGAGGACCTTCTCAAAGCGACGCGATCGACCACGATCACCGTTCAATGAAACCGATCATGTACCGAAGAGCCAGGACAGCCGCAGGCTAAAGAACAAGCTAAGCGCTCTGTCTTGGCCGGGGTACACATCGTTTCGCATGCTGAGGTCACGATGACGACTTCTGTGTCTTGGCGACGCCTGAACTCTCCCACCCTCTGAGGCGGATCAAAAGTGACCCTCTCGGTGGTCGAGCAATGCTCATGACCTGTGGATCGGCCTCGGGTTGGACGCGAAGGGCACACCTTCCCGAGTGATCGACTTCTGGTCATCGAGTAGGCCGACGTTGCACCGTCGGTTGGGAAGGCACGCCGAGCTGACTGTAGTGAATGCCGATGGAACGACCGAGACCGGCTCTCTGATCGACGACATCGTCCGCGAGGGCGCGAGGCGGATGCTGGCCGCCGCTCTGGAGGCTGAAGTCAACTCCTACATCGCCGAGTTGGCCGACCAGCGAGACGAGAGTGGGCGCCGCCTGGTGGTCCGCAACGGCTATCACCAGCCCAGGAAGGTCGCGACCGCGGCCGGGGTGATCGAGGTAAAGGCCCCACGCATCAACGACAAGCGCATCAACGAGGCAACCGGCGAGCGCAAGCGGTTCTCCTCGGTGATCCTGCCGCCGTGGTGCCGCAAGTCCCCGAATCAGCGAGGTGCTGCCGCTCCTCTACCTCCACGGGCTGTCCAGCGGGGACTTCGTGCCCGCGCTCGAGCAATTCCTCGGCTCCTCGGCCGGCCTGTCCCCGGCCACCGTCACCCGGCTGACCGCCCAATGGCAGGCCGACCACCAGGCGTTCAGCGAGCGCGACCTGTCCGCCGCGGACTACGTCTACGTCTGGGCCGACGGTATCCACCTGCGCATACGGCTGGAGGAGGCGAAGGCCGCGGTCCTGGTCGTCATGGGCGTGCGCGCGGACGGAACCAAGGAGCTGATCGCGATGGCCGACGGCTACCGCGAGTCCTCGGAGTCCTGGGCGAGCCTGCTGCGGGACTGCCAGCGGCGCGGCATGCGCGCTCCCGTCCTCGCCGTCGGCGACGGAGCCCTGGGCTTCTGGAACGCGTTGAACGAGGTCTTCCCCGAAACCCGCCACCAAAGGTGCTGGGTTCACAAAACGGCCAACTGCCTCGACAGCCTCCCGAAGTCAGCTCAGCCCGCGGCGAAGAAGGCCATCCAGGACATCTACAACGCCGAGGACAAGGAGCACGCGGCCGCCGCGGTCAAGGCGTTCGCCAGGCAGTACGGCGCGAAGTTCCCCAAGGCCGTCAAGAAGATCGTCGATGACGAGGATGAGCTCCTGGCGTTCTACGACTTCCCCGCCGAGCACTGGATCCACCTGCGGACAACCAACCCCATCGAGTCGACCTTCGCGACCGTCCGTCTGCGGACCAAGGTCACCAAGGGCGCCGGATCCCGGGCCGCCGCCCTGGCGACGGTCTTCAAGCTCGTCGAGTCCGCCCAGGCCCGCTGGCGAGCCGTGAATGCACCCCACCTCGTTGCCCTCGTCCGCGCTGGGGCTCGCTTTGAACGCGGCCAGCTCGTTGAACGGCCGCAGACGACCGCGGCGTGAATAGGGTGGCGGACCTGCCTCGAAGTTCGAGAACATCCGGTCATGTTGGATGGCACGGCAGGACAGGACCTTCCGGTCGGCTTCGGGTTCCGGCCGTATCGCGGCGATGAAGACCACGGTGCCATGGCCGCGGTGCGGCTGGGGTGTGTTGAACGGGACCGGGTCGATGCCCATTCGGTAGTGGAAGGGCTCCCGACAGCGGCCGAGATCGCCGAAGCATCTGCCAAGTTGGAGGAGCCGTCCAAGAACCAGATCCTGGTGGTGCTCGACGGGAGCGTCGTCGGCTACTCGACGATCCGGTGGTGGCAAGAGCGGGACGATACGTGGCTGTACCTGCACCGCGGCTATCTCTTGCCCGAGAATCGCGGCCAGGGCATCGGCTCAGCCATGCTGAGCTGGGCCGAAGAGCGGATCCGCCAGCTCGTCAAACAGCATGGAACGGCGCGGACGGCAGTGATCGGTGCGAACGCCATGGCCTCCGAGCAGGACGCCACGGCACTTCTGCACGCAGCCGGCTACCGACGTGTCTTCAGCCTGGTCGAGCTGGAGCTGGGCGATCTGCAGCAGGTGCCCGAGCCGGGCAGCGAACTGCCGGCCGGGATACGGACAGGGCCGATCGGGACAAGCCACTACCGTGCAGCCTGGAGGACGGTCGTCGATTCGTACGCGGACTCCGGTTTCACTCAGAGATGGCCTTTCCAGGACTTCGTCGACACCGCCGACCCGGCATGCTGGAGGGCTGCCTGGAACGGGCAGGACATGGTCGGTGTCGCCCTCTGCTCCATCCGCCGTCATGACCACACCGTGGGCGAGGTGGAAGAGCTGAGTGTCCGGACGGACCAGCGACGCCTCGGAATCGGCCGGGTCCTGCTGCAGGACGGGCTGCGGAGCCTTCGCGAGCAGGGTGCAACGACCGCTCGGCTGTTCACGGGCACGGCAAATCCGCACCGGTCCTACGACCTTTACGAGAGTGTGGGGTTCCGGCGGCGGAACGAGTACGTCCGTTACCGCAAGCCGCTTGCTTGATCGACCGGCCATTGGGCCGTCGGGTCAGTCCACAGGATTTGACAATGCCTCCTCGGTGGTCTGCGCCTGAACCTGTGCACGAGCTCCGTTCCTCCGCGCTCTCCGGGCTACGCTCGGCCCGTGACGCATCGCTGGAGGGGCCACGCGACGAGCCATCCCCTCTGGGGAGCTGTTGAGTTGACGATCGCCTGGCATGTCGTGCTGGTGCTGTTCGCAAAGGTTGTCCTGCCGCCGCTCGCCCCGTCCTGGTTTCCCGGCCTCGGCGCGACCGTGGTCAACGCGGTCTGCTTCGCGGGAGCTTGGTTGATTCTGTGGCGGTGGGGGTGGCTGCGGGCGTCCGGGGTGGCGACGTTCGGCTGGGTGGGGCGCTGGTGGCTGGCCGTGCCCATGCTCCTTGTCGCCTGCTCATACGGCCTCGCGGGCCTCGACGGCAGCACGACCGTGCTCGTCAGTTCGTTGGTCTCGTTGTTGTGGGTCGGCATCAACGAGGAGGTGTTCAGTCGGGGCCTGGTGCAGCAGGTCCTTGCCCCGCTCGGGGCGATGCGCGCGGCGATCGGCGTCGGCGTCCTGTTCGGCGTCGGGCATGTCCAGAATTACCTGTTCTTCAACGCCTCGTTGGACGACACGTTGTGGCAGATGCTGTCCGCCGGGCTGTTCGGCTTCGCCTGCTCCGGGCTGCGCTTCGCGATCGGCTCGGTCTGGCCGATGGTCGTGGTGCACGGGCTGGACGACTTCTTCCAGATCCGTTCGCCGGGTGCGGCGCCGGACTGGTGGCAGGGGTGCGTGTACGTCTTCCACGCCGCGTTCGGGATGTGGTTGTTGCGGCGATACGGCAGCGGGGCCGTCGTAGAGCTGCACAGTGCTGTGCGTGAGGACCGCGACGGGCGCTCCGATCAGGCCGGGGCGCTCGATTGATGTCCTTCGTTACGCGGCCTGGGGCTGCAGGAAGCGGGCCAGCTGGTCGTCGAGGATGACCATGCCGGTGTGGAGGATGCGCCGAGCGAGGTCCGGACGCGCCGGCCTGTCAGTGGTTTCGCGGGGTGCCGCGTGTGCGGCGAGGGGCCGAGGGCTTCCTGGCCGCCTGCTGAAGCATGAAGCAAGCGATGCCCTCGGCTGGCCTCGTCCACCAGGTGACATTCCCGGGGAACGGCCCGGCGCTTGGCCCGCTCGAAGCGCTCTGGGCCATGTCGACGGCCTCGGACGCGAATCCGCGCATGAGGGATTGCATCGCCGTCGTGGTCGGCACATAGCAGCCCAGCTGCACGTCGCCGCCGGCGCGGGCGAGGCGGAGGGCCTGGATGAAGTGCCACTGAGCCACTTCGTGCTCACTGACATCGAAGGCCGTCCACCGACCGTTATCTATACCTTGTGCCGGTTCGTGCTGGTAGGCGGCTGGATGTTACTGAGCGACGTAAGGCACATGGAGCTCATGTGCCGTCAAGAAGAAGTGCTGGCGGTCTGCGCGGGCGTGGTCAGGTCTGCTGCGTCATCGCGCCGGGGCCGAACTGTCGCGATTCCGGCCGGAGGCTGGCCGGGCGGGTTTGTGCGGCAGGCCAGGAAGGAAGAGCGCTGGGAAGACTGCGAGGGCGGTGAACGACAGTGCCCAGTTGAAGGTGTGGTCGAATGCGGCTTCCTGCCCGGCGACGCCCGGGTGGCTGGCGAGTTGCCCCTGCAGGATGACGGCGAGGACAGCCGCGCCGAAGGATCCGCCGACCTGCTGCGTGATCCGGGTGGTACTGCCGGCGTGAGGGGTCTGCGGGGGAGTGAGGTCGCGGTAGGCGCCCACCATGACGGCCATGTTGGCGGCACTGAGTCCCGCGCCGCGAATGACGAGTGCGGTAGCAGGGATGAGGCCGTTGGCATGCTGACCGCCGTAGGCGAAAGGAAGGGCACCCAGCGCAGTTGGGGTGATGACGACCAGCACGACTGGGCGGGGGCCAATGCGGTCGGAGATGCTGCCCGCCCCGCGGGCGAGGAGGCTGCCCAGGCACTGCGGGGCCAGTAGCAGGCCGGCGGTGACCACGCTCCGACCGCGTAACTGCTCGTAGTGGAGCGGCAGCAGCAGCATCGCGCCGAACATCGCCAGCCCGGACAGGAAAAGCAGGGCAGAAGATGCGGCGAACGAGCGGGTGGTGAACAGCCGCAGGTCGATAAGTGGGTGTGCGCTTCGGAGGGCGTGAGGGACGAAAGCCGCCAGTAACAGCGCTCCGGCAGCCAACGGGACCACGACGGTGGCGCGGTCGAAACCGCTGCGGGTACCGGCTTGTGTCAGGCCGTAGAGCAGGACGGCTAGCGCGGGCGAGAGTAGCAGCAAGCCGGTCAGGTCTAGGTTGCTGTCGTGCCGCGCCGGGTCGGCCGGCAGGCCCCGCCAGGCCAGCAATGCGGCCAGGAGGGAGACGGGGGCATTGACGTAGAAGATCCACCGCCTGAGTGGTTCGGGTCGCGAAGGGCCACGCAAGCGACGATTACGCCCGACCTGGACGAGCAAGCACCGCCTGGCCGGCCTGGCATCCAGACTCCACATCGGGGCCGTCCACCGGCGGTAGCGGTCCTCGACAGGCCAAATCCCCTCGGCGCCCGCCGGACATAGGCGATACCGTGCCGCCGTGTGCATCTCAACAGGTGAGGCCGCGTTCTCCGGCACGATCGTGTACTGCGGGCGGCAGCACCACCCCGAGCACGGCCTCATCCACGTCCTGGGCTACCAGAACACCGCCGCCAACCTGGCGGACGGTCCGAACGCCATGTTGCTGCACCTGCCCACCAGGCAGCTCACCCCCCGGCACTTCCTCTCCGCCGGACGCGCCGGCGACGTCCTGAACCGCATGGTCACCGCCGTCGAATCCGCCGCTGCAGCAGCTGACGGTATCGCGTGGATGGGCGCGGAACCCCAGCCCGTCCAGGTCTTCGACCATGACGTCTACACGGTGCTCCTCGCCGCCGACCCCACCGCGGTCCCCGCCGCGCTGCGACAGGTGCCGCCGCACCGGCGCCCCGACCTCGACCCGGACCTCCTGCGCTTCTACGCCGAACACTTCCCCGACCACACCATCGCCGTGTGCTGCTTCGACAACGCCGACGCGCATCGTGCCAAGCCCTTGCTGCTGTGGTACCCGCCCCTCGACCCCGACCGACTGACCGTGCCGGCCCTGGACAGCCACACCGGAGCGGCGCCGGACCTCGACGCCGCCGTGCCCGTCGACCACTGGGTCCTGCTCTCCACCGACCAAGCCCCCTCCGACTGGGGTGCACCCGTCGTGTATCCCGGGGACCTGCGCCACCGCCTGCGCGCTTTCCTCCCCACCACCGTCGTGGGCCGGCACTTCGGACGCGGGCAGACCTTGCCCAACGGAGACTTCACCATCAGCCACCGCGACCTGCTCAGCGGCGACCTGGACCGCATCGAACGCCTGCGACCGACCCCCCGCTGAAAGTGCAGGAGGTACCTGCGGACCTTCCATCGCCGAGGCCAGGACTGGTACCGCGGGGTCTGTAAAGGGCAAGTTTGCTTGGGTCCTGTATCTGCCCCGTTGGCCAGGTGCCGAGAGTGCTCAAGGGGTCGGTTCGGCCGGGCCTGGCGACTCCCGCAGCTCACTGATGTAATAGGTCTATGCTTAGTTCATCGCTTACGCATGCGTCTGTCGTGGAGGACTGGGTCTCCGGCTGGGTGGTCTCGCGGGGGGCGTCCGATCCCGTGGCGCGACCGTGGGGCTGGACCATTGACGTCGGACAGCCGGCCCAGGTGGCGCGGCACGTAGTTGTCGACGCGGACGAGGCGCGCGTGCGCGAGGCCGCCGCGCAGGCGCGGGGGGAGGGATGGTGGCTCAAGGTTTTCCTGCCTGAGCCGTGCGAGGCGCCTAAGGCGCAGGTCTGCGCATGGCTCGGACTGGGGTGGGCGTCCGACGAGGCGGCTTTCCTGATGTCCGTCGAGTTGGCGCCGGTCACGCCCGGTGCGCTTCCGCCCGGCTACGTGCTGCGCACCTGGACCCGGGGCGACGTAGTCCGTGCGCTGATCGCGGCTCCCGATGGATCGCTTGCCGCGCGCGGGCAGATGGGCGTGGCGGGGGAGGCGGCGGTGGCGGACCAGATCCTCACCACCCCGGCCCACCAGCGTCGTGGCCTCGGCTCCGCCGTCATGCGCGCACTCCAGCAGCAGGCTCTGGCCTTGGGGGCCACCCGCTCCGTCCTCGGTGCGACGCCCCAGGGGCGCGCCCTGTACGAGTCCCTCGGCTGGCGCACCCACACGGCCTTCGTCAGCCTCTATCGCACCACAGGCCCGACGGAGTCCTGCTAGTGCCGCGGCAGGCAACGTTCGCCCCGTCCCGACGCCCGGCACGCACTCTCGCCGCACCGGCCGAAAGCCCAAGTACATCCAGTACGACGACTTCCGGCCGGC